>QHUY01000120.1 GCA_003223415.1 Gemmatimonadota bacterium | reverse complement strand
CCATCCGCTGGCTGGTGCGCGGGATGGGTGGGCATCGGGCGACCGCGGTGGACTTCCTGAGTTATTTGCTGTTCGACCCGGTCTACACGAGCGCGCTGATCGAGCTGGGCTACGCCGACGGGCTGGCCGCCTGGCCTCGCATCGAGCGGTTCCTCGCGGCAGCGGCGGGCTAGGAGGAGAGTCGAAGGGGGTCTTCCGGGCGCTGATCGAGGTGCTGCTGCGGCGGGTGAAGTAGCTTAGGTTTCCTGTGCGCCTCTGCGTCTGTACGTCTACGCGTCTAGTCCTTCGGGGTGTGGCGCAGTCCGGTAGCGCGCCTGGTTTGGGACCAGGAGGTCGCGGGTTCGAATCCCGCCGCCCCGACTCCGGCCGGACGGTCGGACAGTCCGACTGTGTGGCGCCCGTAGCTCAGGTGGATAGAGCAGCAGCCTTCTAAGCTGTTGGTCGGAGGTTCGAATCCTCCCGGGCGCATAGCCTTGACACCGCCCCGGCCCGGTGGCATCTCCTACGCAAAGTCGGGTCCGGGGGTCTGATCTGTTTCCTTCCACTGATTCCCTCTTCGACTTCGCCCACGGAGCCGGGCCGGGGCTGGCCGTGCCCCGGGATTTGACAAGTCGTCACCAGCCAGCTGGAGCCATCCTATGACACCTCTCGTGTTGTCGTGGCCCCCCAGGATCGGAAGTATCCTGGCGGCGGTCGTGGTTGTGTCGTTGCTGTCCCTGGGCGCGGTGCCGCTGGCCGCGCAGACAGGCACCATCCAAGGGAAAGTGACCTCGCTCAGCACCGGTCAGCCCGTCGCCGGGGCCGAGGTCACGGTCTCCGGGATCAACGTGGGGACGCGCACCGGCGCGGACGGCAGTTTCGCGTTGCTGAACGTGCCGGTGGGGATGCGCGAGGTCCGCATCCTCGCGATCGGCTACAAGGCCGTGACGCTGCGGCTCCTGGTGAACGCCGACGCCGCGAGCACGGCCACCGTGCAGCTGGCGGCGAGCGTGCTCCAGCTCGATGCCGTTGTAGTGACCGGGACCGCCGGCCTGGCGCGGGTGCGCGAGGTGGGGAACTCGATCGCGCAGGTCAACCTCTCGCAGATCAAAGACCCGCCCGCCAACCTGGATCAGTTGCTCCAGGCGCGGGCGCCGGGCCTCAGCGTGATGCAGACGAGCGCGATGGCCGGCGAAGGGGCGCAGATCCGGCTGCGCGGCGCCGTCAGCGTGTCGCAGAGCAATCAGCCCATCGTCTACATCGACGGCATCCGCGTACGGAGCGAAGGGTATCGCCGCAACCGGCCGCCGCAGGCGGGCTCGGACGGGTTCCGCGGCGGGAACTACCAGGCGAGTCCGCTCAACGACATCAACCCCGCCGATATCGACCACATCGAGATCATCAAGGGCGCGGCAGCGAGCACGCTGTACGGCACCGAGGCCGCCGCGGGCGTGATCCAGATCTTCACCAAGCGCGGCATCAGCGGTGGGGGGGCACCCCGGTGGACCTTCGAGATGGGGCAGGGCTTCGCCCAGGTGCGGCCGTTCGGCACGGACTCCGTGCCGTACCTCAACCTCCGGCCGGCGGGCAGCCCTAACGGGCAGTGCGTCTCGAACCCCGTCCCGGGCTGCTCCTGGATCCGCAACGCCTACCGGCAGCGCTACCTCGGGTCGGTCGCGGGCGGCGTGGGGACCTTCCAGTACTTCATCTCGGGCGGGTGGGACAATAACGACGGCGTGTTGCCGCTCGACAACGAGCGGAAGCTTTCGACGCGGGGGAACTTCAGCGCCAACCTGTTCGACAACCTGCGGCTCGACTGGAACACGTCCTACGCGAAGAGCGACATCTCGAACACGCCGGCGGGCAACAACGCCCAGGGCCTGGTGCTCAACGTGTATCGGGCAGAGCGCAACTACCGTTCCTCCAGTGATCCCAAGGTGCTCGACTCGCTGCTCAACCAGTCGCTCACGACCGGCGTCCAGCGGCTCATCACCGGCGGCACGGTCACCTACACTCCCCGCTCCTGGTTCTCCAACCGCTTTACCCTCGGCTACGACCTGGCCCAGCAGGAGAACCGGAACCTCCGGCCCTTCGGATTCGTCAGCCAGCCGGAAGGCCGGCTGTCCGACGAGCAGATTCGTTACTCGATCGTCACGGCCGACTACATTGGGAACCTCGACTTCCCCCTCGTCGGCGAGGTCGGCTCGACGTTCTCCTTCGGCGGCCAGAGCATCACCACCGAGGAGGTCCGCACCACCGCGTTCGGCCAGGGCTTCCCGGGCCCGGGACCACTCGTCGTCGGCAACGCCTCGACGTTCATCGCGGACGAGTCCCGCATCCGCGTGGTGAACGCCGGGTTCTTTTTTCAGAACGTCTTCAAGCTGCGGGACCGCTACTTCCTCACCGGCGGCGTGCGCCTCGACGGCAACAGCGCCTTCGGGAAGTCGCTCGGCCTCCAGGCGTACCCCAAGGTGAGCGGGTCGTACGTGATCTCCGAAGAACCCTTCTGGCCCCAGACCCTCGGCGAGGTGAAACTCCGCGGGTCCCTCGGCTGGTCGGGGCGGGCGCCCGGGGCGTTCGACGCGGTGCGCAGCTGGACGGCGATCTCGTCGAACAACCAGTCCGGCTTCCTGCCGGGGCAGGTCGGCAACGCGGACATCGGCCCGGAGCGCACCCGCGAGGCCGAGCTGGGCTTCGATGCCGCCCTGCTCCACAACCGCATGACCCTCGAGGTCACCTGGTATCACCGCTTGACGACCCATGCCTTGTTCCCGGTCCGGCAGGTGCCGTCCGACGGCTTCATCGCCAGCCAGCCGAAGAACGTCGGTAGTCTCTCGAACACGGGGATCGAGCTCGCCGTGAACGGCACCGTGTTCGCCAAGCCGGAGTGGGGGCTCGACCTCGGCGGGAGCGTGTATACGAACCACGGCCTGGTGCGCGACCTCGGCGGGGCGGTGCCCTTCGCCGCCGGAGGCGGCTGGGTGCAGCCGGGGTTCGCGCCCATGGCGGCGCGGGGCATCATCATCAACAATCCGGACGCGTTCGCGCCCCCGGATACGGTGTGCCGGACGGACTGCACGTCGGACGGCTTCCACATCTTCGGGCCCCAGCAACCAACGCTCATTCTGGGGCAGCAGCTGACCCTCCACCTCCCCAGAGGGCTCACCCTGTCGGCGCGCGGGGAGTATCAGGCCGGGGCGTGGATCCAGGACGGCGCTTCGTTCAACGCGCTGACCCGCTCGGTGCGCTGGCCGACGTGCGGCCGGGCGTACCCCATCATCTATCCTGGCGGTGGCACCACCCTCGACACGACGAACATCAGCCAGCTCACCGCCCGGGAGCGCAAGGAGTGCATCCCCGGGAACGCCAACTCGGACACCTTCTGGTTCCCGCAGGACTTCTGGAAGCTGCGCGACCTGACGCTCACGGTGCCCATGGGCTGGGCCATCCGCCGGGCCAACTCGGCGACGCTCATCATCACTGCGCAGAACTACTTCCGCTGGATCAACAGTCAGCTGCGGATGTTCGATCCGGAGATGGTGGGCCGCGACGCCTTGGATTCGCAAAACCGGGACATCTCCGAGCACGTCCCGCCGCCCGCGGTCATCACCGTCGCGCTGCGCGCGACGTTCTGAGGAGGAACGAGCCATGCGTATTCATCACGATTCGGCGATCCCCCGCAGGATCGCGCGCTGGGGCGGCTCCCTCCTCGCCGTGGGAGCGCTGGCGCTGGCGGCGGCGTGCGACACCAATGTCACCAACCCGGGACTCGTGCCCGACGACGCACTCAATAAGCCCGAGGCATGGCCCGCCGTCGTCATCGGCGCGCGCCGGGCGCTGGCGGACGCCCTCGGGAGCGCCTCGGGCACCGGGGGCCAGGCGCTGTACTGGGGTGCTGCGGTCAGCTTCGAGATCAATCCCGCCGGCTCCACCGGCAGCTTCGGCATTCCACCCGACGTGCAAGGCGGGTCGCTCGGCGACCAGACCACGAGCGCCGACTGGGCGTCCTCGAATCAGGCGCGGTATGTCGCGGAGGCGGCTGTGCGGCGCTTCAAGCGCGTCATGCCCGACACGCTGTTCCCAAAATCCCTGCTCGTCGCCCAGGCGTACCTGTACGCCGGCTATGCCAACCGCCTGCTCGGGGAGAACTTCTGCCAGTCGGTGATCCCGGTGGAGAGCGGCGACACGCTCACGCCCGGCTACCTGGGCTCGCACACCCTCTATTTCCTGCGCGCGGACACGGCGTTCACCAATGCCCTAGCGGTCGCCACGGCGTCCGGGAAAACTGATACAGCAACGACCAACCTCATCCGCGCGGCCCTGGCGGGACGAGCTTCGGTGCGTGCCGACCTCGCTACCTACGGCCAGGCGACTTGGGCCTCCGCAACGACGGACGCGGGGCTGGTGCCCGACACCGTCAAGTTCCTGGTTCCCTACTCGTCGCAGAACACGGACCAGTACAACTACCTGTACTGGGCCCGGGCGGCCACGCCCTACCGGGCGCACACCGAGTGGGGGACGTTCTATGAGGGGTACTACCGCACCACGAAGGACCCGCGGGTGAAGTGGGACTCGACGGGCCTTAAGGGGGATGCAGCCGTCGCGCGCTTCGGCGGGCTGGTGCCGTTCTGGCCGGAGGCAAAATACTCGGCGACCACCGCTCCGGTCCGGATGTCGAGCGGCTATGAGATGCGCCTGATCGAGGCCGAGGCGGCGCTGGTGGCGGGGGACACGGCCACCGCCCGCGCCAAGATGAACCTGCGCCGCACGGCCCTGGCCCTCCCGGGGGTCACGTTTACGAACCCGACCGAGGCCTGGACCGCCCTCGAGACCGAGCGGGGGATCGAGCTCTGGCTGGAGGCGCGCCGGCTGGGCGACCTGCGCCGCTGGATCGTGAACGGCGTCCCCGGCAACCCGCCCGACGGACTCTACCGCGCGAATACAACCGACGTGCTGCACACGACGCCCGTCGAAACGATGACCACGCCGGTCGCCCGTTCGCTGTGCTTCGCGGTCGGGAAGAACGAACGCGAGACAAACCCGAACGTGCCGTGAAGCGGACGGGGGTCTGCGTCACTGCCGCCGCGCTCTCGCTCGGCTGTTACACCTACGTGCCCGCGACCATGGACGTGGTGCCGGTGGGGGCGCGCGTTCGGGCACTGCTCTCGAGTGAGGCCGAGGTGGCCCTGCACGACAGCCTCGGCCTGGACCTGCGGGCGCTGAGCGGCACTCTCGTGGAGCGCCAGGACACCCGCCTGCTGTTCCAGGTCCGGACAGCGTCGGGATCGCCGGCGTTCGGCAGCCAGCCGCTGTATCAGCGGATCGCGGTCAGCCCGCAGGACGTGCTGCGCGTAGACGTGAGACGTCTGAATGGCGTACGGACCGGTGTCCTCGTGACCGCCATCGCCGGCGCCGCGCTCATCGCGGCCATCGAGGGGTTCGGCTGGCTGCGGCCCGGCACTCCGGCGCAGCCGCCGGGCGGTCCGCCCGAGCAACGGCGACCCTGGTGAATCGGTCATGCCCCCCCCCCCCCCGGCGTCGCCGCTGACGTCGGGGGGGGGGACTCTGTTGTGGCCGTCGCACTCGATGGCCGCCTCCACTCCCAGCGGCTAGGATTCAACCATGAAACTCATCACTACCATCGTCCGGCCCGAGCGCCTGCCGGAGGTCAAGGCGGCGCTGTTTCGGGCCGGCGTCACCGGGATTTCGCTGAGCCGCGTCAGCGGTCACGGGGGCGAGCAGGAGATCGTCGAGCAGTATCGCGGCACCACGGTCCTCATGGAATTCCACGAGAAAGTGCGGATCGAGATGGCCTGCTCCGAGCCGTTCGTCGAACCGACCATCCAGGCGATCCTCTCCGCGGCACGCACGGGCGAGGTCGGCGACGGCAAGATCTTCGTGCAGCCGCTCGACCGCGTCATCCGTATCCGCACCGGTGAGCAGGACAATGCCGCCCTCACCGCCGTCAACGCCGACGCGGTGCAGCGGGCGGCGTTGGCGGACGCCAAACACGCCGGCTCGGCGGCCGAGGGGAAGCGATGAGCCCCGCCATTTCCAGCGGCGACACCGCCTGGGTGCTCGCGTCCACCGCGCTGGTCATGCTGATGACCGTCGGCCTGGCGTTCTTCTACGGCGGGCTGGTCCGCCCCAAGAACGCGCTCAACACGATGATGATGAGCATCGTCGCTTTGGGCGTCGTCGGGGTGCAGTGGGTGCTCGTCGGCTACTCGCTCGCCTTCGGGCACGGCGGGCCGCTGCTCGGCGGCCTGGGCTGGCTCGGGTTCCGGGGCGTCGGCGCTGAGCCCGATCCCGCCTACGCCGCCACGATTCCGCTGCAGGCGCACGCGATGTTTCAGGGGATGTTCGCGATCATCACGCCGGCCCTCATCGCCGGCGCCGTCGTGGAGCGGATGCGGTTTCGGGCCTACGTCGCCTTCATCGTGCTCTGGGCCACGCTGGTCTACGACCCGCTGGCGCACTGGGTGTGGGGCGCCGGGGGCTGGCTCCAGACTCGGGGCGCGCTCGATTTCGCCGGCGGCACCGTGGTGCACGTCAGCGCCGGGGTGTCCGCCTTCGTCGCCGCGCGCGCGCTGGGGGCCCGCCGCGACTTCAAGCGCACGCCCATCGTCCCCCACAACGTGCCGCTGGTGCTACTGGGGGCGGGGCTGTTGTGGTTCGGCTGGTTCGGCTTCAACGCCGGCTCGGCGCTCGCCGCGAACGCGGTCGCGGCGCTGGCGTTCACGAACACCAACACCGCCGCCGCGACGGCGCTCGTCACATGGGCCTGCTGCGACCTCGTGCGTACCGGCAAGATCACCGCCGTCGGGGCCGCCACGGGGGTGGTCGTCGGGCTGGTGGGAATCACGCCGGCCGCGGGCTTCGTCACCGTGCCCGCCTCCCTGGTGATCGGCGCGGTCGCGGCGCTCGTGAGCTATGTCGCCATGCAGGTGCGGGCGGCCAGCCGCCTGGACGATTCGCTCGACGTGTTCTCTTGTCATGGCATGGGCGGGATCACCGGCGCGCTGCTCACGGGCGTGTTCGCCACCAGGCTCGC
>QHUY01000122.1 GCA_003223415.1 Gemmatimonadota bacterium | reverse complement strand
CTCGTCCGTCACGGCGTAGGCGTCGTGTCGCCGGCAGAGATCGGCGATGGCCTCGAGCTCGCGGCGCGACAGCACCCGGCCCGTAGGGTTGTTCGGCGTGCAGACGATGATGGCGCGCGTGCGCCGGGAGAACGCGGCGCCGAGCCGGTCCAGATCCAGCTCCGCGCCGGCCGCCATCGGCACGTACACCGGCTTCGCGCCGCACAGGATCGCGTCGGGCCCGTAGTTCTCGTAGAACGGCTCGAACACGATCACCTCGTCGCCGGGATCCACGATCGCGAGCAGCGCGGAGGCCATCGCCTCCGTGGCACCGCACGTCACGGTGACCTCGGTCTCGGGATCCACCCTCAGGCCGTACCACTCGGCGTACTTCGCGACGAGGGCGTCGCGCAGCCGCTTCGCCCCCCAGGTGATGGCATACTGGTTCACGTCGTCGCGGATCGCGCGGGCGGCCGCCTCCTTCAGCACCTCCGGCGCGGGAAAGTTGGGGAACCCCTGGGCGAGGTTGATCGCGCCGTGCTCGTTCGCGAGCCGGGTCATGCCGCGGATCACGGATTCGGTGAAGCCGTGGGTGCGGGCGGCGGTGTGCATGGGGACAACATAAACCCCGGCTTCGTCGCGCGGTTAGATCTTGCGGAGGCGGTCCCGAGAGGTAGTGTGAGGCATCCCTCACGGGAGCAGGGAGGGCGCATGCGATCCGTCACGACCCTGGCGCGCGCCTTGTGCATAGGCGCGCTCGTCGCGGAGGCGCTCGGCTGCGGGGATGGGACGTCCACTGGTCCCGCACCTACCACCGGCACGATCTGGGGCACGGTGTCCGTCGCGAAGGGGATGTTCGCACCGCCGGCCGTGCAGCGAGTGCCTATGTCCGCGACCCCGGTGGGTCCCGCACTCGATGCGTTCTCCCTGCCCGCGAAGCGCCGGTCAGCGGGCGCACGCCACCCGCGGGGGCGCGTCCCCGGGTCCGTTGTCCCGCAGTTCACCCGCAACGAGCTCATCGTGACGTTCCGAGCCGCGGCACTCGATGCGCCGCCCGTCGGCTCTCGAGCGCTCGCCGCCCCCGCCGTCGCCCGCTCCGTGGCGAGCGCGATCCGTTCCCGTCTCGCTCCCCATGTGGCTGCGGGCCGGATGGAGATCAAGGGTGTCTCCCCAGTGCTCCTCGCCGCGCGCGTCCGGATCACGGGCCTCGGGATGCTCCCGGAGGTCGCGACACGGCTCCGGGCGGATGCGAGCATCGCTGCGGTCGAGCGCAACGGCATCGTTCGGAGCGATGTCGCCGGCCTGCGGTCCGCTGTCAGCACCGCCGCGACCGACCGCTATGCGGTGTATCAGGCGTGGCACTACGGCCTGATCGATCTCCCCAGCGCGTGGGCGCTCACGACCGGAAGCGCCGCCGTGCTCGTCGCCGTCGTGGACGACGGGATACGGTTCGATCACCCGGACATCGGAGCGAACCTGACGAGCGACGGCTACGACTTCGTGTCGACCGACGTCCCGTACTCCTTGTGCGCGGGCGGCACCGTGGACAACACGGGAGACGGAGACGGCTACGACTCCGATCCCACCGATCCGGCCTCGTACGACTACGACGATGTGTCCCGCTGCATCATCGGGCCGAGTACGCTGGGGAATCACGGGTTGCACGTGGCGGGCACGATCGGAGCGGTCGGCAGCAATGGCGTCGGGGGGACAGGCGTGAACTGGACGGTCCGGATTCGCCCCGTGCGGGTCCTGGACGTGGCCGGATTTGGGACCGACTACGACGTCGCTCAAGGTATTCTCTACGCAGCGGGCCTGGCGGCGGACAACGGCGCTGGTGGCACGGTGCACCCCACGACGGGCGCCCGCGTCATCAATATGAGCTTGGGTGTGCCGTCGCCGAGTACGGTGCTGCAGAGCGCCGTGGTCGCTGCGAGTGATGCCGGCGCGCTGATCGTCGCGTCCGCCGGGAATTCCGGCGGGATTGAGCCGCATTACCCCGCCGATTATCCCCAGGTGCTCTCGGTCTCGGCGGTCGGCCCTGACGGCCGACTGGCTTCCTATTCGTCGTACGGGCCGACAATAGACATCGCCGCGCCCGGCGGCGACATGTTGTTCGGGGACGAGACGTTCGGCGTATTCTCGACCGTGTGGAATTTCAAGACCGGGACGCCCGCATATGCATTTTACGAGGGGACCTCGATGGCTGCGCCACACGTGTCGGGAGTGGCCGCCTTGCTCCTCGCCAGGGAGCCGGGGCTCACGGCGGCGGACCTGCGGAACCGCTTGACGCAGTACGCGGTGGACGCAGGCAACGACGGCCCCGACGTGCTCTTCGGCGCCGGAATCTTGAACGCGCGCAATAGCCTCACTCGGACCTCGTCGCTGCCGCATCGCGTATTTGCCCGCCTCTACAATGCCGCGACCGGTGCCATCATGGGTACCCAGGCCACAGGCTCCGATGGCTCGTTTGCCTTCACCGGGCTGAGCGACGGCGTCTATCAAGTCTTCGCCGGGGAGGATGAGTCAGGCGACGGCGTGATCGGCGTCCCCGGCCGACGCCTCGGCGCTTTCGGCGGGATCGCGACGCCGACGACGCTCACCGTGGCCGCAGCCGGTACGTACGCGGCGCCCTTCTCGATCGGCTTGCCCCTAGAGCGCGAGCCGAACGACTTTGCCGACAACGCCGACGCCGTGTATGCGGGCATGTACATCAATGCAACACGGCCGGGCCAGGACGTGGATGTGTATCGGGTGACGATCGTCACCTCGGGTGCGTACACGTTCGAGACCTCCGCCTGGGGCGGCGCTTGCGGATTCGCACTCGCGGATGACACGTACCTGGTTCTCTACGACGCGGTGGGGAACCTTCTCGACGCGAACGACGACATCGACTACCAGTTCAACGCCGAGCTCGGGCTGCCGGGCGGCAATCTGTGTTCGCGGATCACGCACTCCCTGGAGCCCGGCACGTACTACGTGGTCGTCCTGGGCTACGACAACGTGGGTGACCAGTATCGACTACAGGTGCGGGCAGGAAACTGACGAACGGAGGCCACCGGCCGCCGACGTGGGACCCGGCGGCCGGTCGCTTGCTTGCTACAGCTTCAACCTGACGTCGATATCCACCAGCACGGCGCTCGGCGTCTCGAGGAACACCACGCGATCCACGTCCCGGTGGATCACCATTCTCACGGGCGGGCCCTTGCCCTTGCCCCGCCCCTTGTTGCCGCGGCGGTACCAGACCACATAGTCGCGCCCCCTGTTCTCCACCCGCACTACCTCGTAGCCCTGCTTCACCAGCACGTCTTTGGTCACGACGAGCGCCTGATCGGTCGTGACCGCGTACTTTTTCGACCCTTTCCCCTGCCCCGCCGCCGGCATCGCGAAGCCGGCGACGAGCAGCAGCACTGCCACGCTGATGCGCATTCTCATGGATCCTCCTTTATCGATCCTTCAGCCTCCGCACGAACTTCAGCCCCGACCACACCGCGTCCACCGCGCACACCTTCACGTCCACGAGCCCATGGGCGAGTCCGATGGCGCGGATCACGTCTTCGGTGAGATCCGTCGCCACGCCCGACGCCCGCTTGGGCCACGAGATCCAGAGCGCCCCGGCGGGAGCGAGAGCGCGCTCCAGGGGGGAGAACCTGCGCTCGAGCTGCCGTCTCCCAGTCGCGAAGAACTGGATGAGGTCGAGAGACCCGGCGACGCGCGACCTGCGAATTGCCGCTTGCGGCAAGCGACCGAGCGTACGCCCATAACCCCGGGGCGGATTGAGAATCGCGATGCGCGCGCCGGGATTGATGCCCAGCTTCGCCACCAACGACCTGCCGGAGTACCCGGCCGCCTCTACCGCCCCTCTACCGCCCATTACCGCCTTCTACCGCCCTTTGTACATCACCCGCCAGATCCGGCCGGCCGCATCGTCCGTGACGTAGAGCGAGCCGTCCGGCCCCTGCGCTACGCCGACGGGCCGGTGCTGCGGGCCCGTGCCGTTCTCGTGCCAGAAGCCGTCGGCGAACGTCTCGGACGTCCCCAGGGGCTTCCCGTCCTTGAACGGGACGAACGTGACCCGGTAGCCCTGCTGCGGCAGCGGCGCGCGGTTCCACGAGCCGTGGAACGCGATGAACGCACCGCCGCGGTAGCGGGCGGGGAACTGAGTGCCCGTGTAGAACACGAGTCCATCGGGCGCCCAGTGCGCGGGAAATGCGACGGCCGGCTCTTTCTTGTCCCGGCAACGATCGACCTTCCTCCCGTCGCCGCCGTACTCCGGCGCGAGCACGAGGCGACCCAGCTCGATGTCGTGGTAGCAGTAGGGCCAGCCGAAGTCGTCGCCTTCGTTCAACGGGAACAGCTCCTCGGACGGCTTCTCGGCGCTCTGCTCGAGCGTGTAGAGCTTGGGCCAGTTCTGGCCTAGCTGGTCGCGCCCGTGCTGCGTGGCCCACAGTTGTCCGGCGGGGTCGAGCGCCAGGCCCACGGCGTTCCGGATCCCTGTGGCATAGCGTTTCCCGTCCCCCTGACTCTGGTTCGTGCGGCTCGCGTCGAAGCGCCAAACGCCCGCTCGGGTCTCGAGCTCCGGGCACGGATCCTTTCCGGGAGACTCGAGCGAGCGGTCCTTTTCCTGACACGAATTGGAGGGCGAGCCGACGTTCACGAACAGCCACCGGCCGTCGGCCGAGAGCGCGAGATTCCTCGCGCTGTGCCCGCCCGCAGGAAGGTCCTTCACGATGACGTCCGGATCGCCGAGCGGCATGAGCCCCGCCGCGCGCATCCGGTAGCGGTACACGGTGGATGCGGTGCTGAAGTAGAGGCCCCCTCTGCCCAGCGCGATCCCGGTGCCGCCTTGCGTGCCGAACGACTCCCGCACGTCGGCCTTGCCGTCGCCGGTCGTGTCACGCAGTGCCAGGATCCCGCCTCGACCCA
>QHUY01000119.1 GCA_003223415.1 Gemmatimonadota bacterium | reverse complement strand
GGTGGGCGGGCGGGTCTTCACGTATCCGAACCCCCAGCCCACGAGCCCGATGGCGAGGCCGGCCGCCGCCATCACGCGCCGCAGGCGGTGGCTGCGCGCGATGGTGTCCAGGTCCTTGAGGCGTTGCTCGAGGCCCGTGGCGTCGTCTTTCCACCCCCGCACGCGCGACGCGAGCGAGGACCGGCTCGAGGTCCCCGGCGTCGTCACGTGGGGAGCCGCTCCTGTGTCGCGACGCTAGCGGCCATTGACCTCACCTGTTCTGTCGCGGAGCAGCGTGGCTCGTTTTGAGCCAGGCGCCGACGGATGAAGGCGTCGCGTCGTGTGAGCTTGACTCCGGCACGCCGCATGCTCCCGCGGGGACGCAGTCACCATCGAATCGCGTCACCCAGGAAGGGAGAGTAGCCATGCGAAGAGCACTGCCTCTGTTGGCGCTCGCAAGTGCCGTTCTCACCGCGGCGTGCAGCGACACCACCGGTTCGCGCGGCACGCCGCAATTCTCGAGACAGATCACCTTCCCCGACTTCAAGAACACCCTGCTCGGCCTCCCCGTCAACGGGGCCGCCCGGGTGAAGGTCGAACTCTCCCCGCATGGTCTCATCGCTCGAGAGGTGAAGGTACAGGACCCGCTGGACGTGACCTCCCATGAGCGAGTCGAAAGCCGCGTTACCGATGTGATGCTGAGTACGGGCGGTGAGCAGGGGATACTGACCCTGGAGCCGGGCTTCCAGGTGAGCTTCACCCAGAACACCAAGTTCGCCGCGGGCGAAGTGGCGCTGACCTTGCAGCAGTTTGTCGACCAGGTGAACGCAGCCCTTGCCAGCAATCCGAGGGTGTTCCTTCCCGTGGAAGCCGAGCGCTCCCCGGCCAGCCCTCTCGTGCTAGGCCCTGGGGACCCATTCCCTGCGGCGCAGCTCGACCTCGAGGATGAGGTGCGAGGGCCGGAGCTCCACATCAACATCAATTCCGCCAACCTTGTCGAGCCGGGCGTGGGCGACTGCACGGTCGCGACGCTCGGCGCGTCCCCGCTCGGCTGCCTCAGGTTGTTGGGCGTGACGATCGGCGTGGATCACACGACTGAGTTCGAGGCCGTGCTCCTCGGCGTCGTGGAAACGAGGTTCGAGGGGGTCGTGGACTGCAACACATTGAGTGTCACGAGTGCGCACGAGGGTTCGTTCTCGCTCGTAGGCCAGACCACGATGATCGAGATCGTCGCGGCGACGAAGCTCGAGCTGGAATCAGGGGACGACGAGCAACTGGCGGACCTGGCCGCGGTCCAGGCGGCGTGCGCGGCGAGCCCGCCTCAAATGGTGCACGTGGACGGTGAGGGCATCCCCGGCATGACGGCCGGCACGATCGAAGCGACCGAGGCGGAGTTCGAGGTCGAGGAGCAGGAGGTCGCCCCGGAGGCGGTGGAGGCGAAGGGCTAGGCGAGGAGCGCCGCGATCCTCTCGGCGGCCTGCTTCGCGCCCAGCCGCTCGTAGAGCGTGACCGCCCGCAGCCGCGCGGCGCGCGCGCCGGCGCGGTCGCCGTTTGCCTCGAGTGCCGCGCCGAGGTCGCGCTCGATCTCGGCTAGCGTATGGGCACTCCCCTGGCCCCGCGCGAGCTCGGCCGCTTTGCGGAGCAGCGCGACCGCGCCCGCGAGGTCTCCGCGGGCCCGCGCCACTCCCGCCTGCAGCCGCCAGACCTCTGCCAGTCCGACGGGCTGCTGCAGCCGTTCGTACACCGCCTGGGCGCGCGTCAGCTCGGCCGCGGCGAGGTCGGTGTCCCCTTGAGACAGGTGCAGCGCCCCGCGTCCGAAGAGCGCCAGCGCGGACAGGCCCTCATCCTTCACGCGTTCGGCCAGTCGCGCGGCTTCTTCGGCCGCCGCGAGCGCGCCGGCATAGTCCCCCATGTCGCCCCGGCTGATCCCGATGTTGTGCTGCGTTTCGGCCATCCCCCGCACCAGCCCCGCCTGCTGGTACGCGGCGAGAGCGAGCTGGTAGCTGGCGAGGGCGGCCCGGGGATCCCCCCGCAGGTTCGCGACGATGCCCAGGTTATTGAGACATCGCGCCTCGGTGGTGTGGTCCCCAAGCGTGCGCGCCAGCTCGAGCGCCGCGGCGAAGTGTTGCTCGGCGGCGTCCGCGGCGCCGCGCTCGAGGGCGATCGCCCCTTGGTAGTTCCGCGCCCGCAACTCCGCGTGCCGCTCGCCCCGCATCCGGGCGACCGTGAGCGCGAGGGTCGCCCAGCGCTCCGCCTCCGCGTGCGCGCCAAGCCGGCCGTGCGCCTCCGCCGCCAGCAGCGCGAACGGTGTGCGACGCTCCAGCGTCTCCGGGGAGAGCTGCTCCAGCTGGGTCAGCAGCTCCCGGTAGCGACCGCGATCGACCAGGGCGCGGAGCTCCGTGAGCAAGGCCGACTCCTCAGACAGCGAACGCGCCACGGCTGGCACCCCGTCCTGCTACCATGCGACCGCGTACTGCGTGAACGAGAAGACGTTGGCATCGAGCTCCTGGAGTGACTCGAACTTCACCGCTCCGACCTTGGTCCACGACGTGTCGGGGGGCTCGCGCCGCCACAGGTCGACAATCGCCTCGATGTCTGCATCCGTCGAGTCGATGACCCCGTCCCCGTTGAAGTCGTGATCGGCGTACTGGTACTCCGCCTTCAGCCGGGCGGGATCGTTCGGGTTGAACTGCACGCCTGCGGGCTGAAAGTCGAACAAGAACTTCTTTGGGTCGAGGACCTTGACCGTGATGAGAATCGAATCGTTGGCGCCGAACGGCGTGCCGTCGGGCTTGAGGTAAAGGCCGTCGTTCGGAACCTCGAATCGGAGGAACTCGGCTCCCGAGTCGGTCGGCGTGCTCCCCTGGTAGACCAGGCGCACTCGGCGCCCTTCCCCCACCTTCGCATAAAAGCTGGCCGTGTCGGAGAGGAGCGGCTTGTAAGTGGAGTCTTGGAGCACGACGTTCACGGTCGCGCGTGGCGGCGGGCCGCTGGGGCCGCTCGAATTGCTGCACGCGGCTGCCAGCGCCAACGTCACCAGGATCAGGATCAAGCGTCGCATGTGAGTCCTTCCGAGCTCGGGGTCCCCACTCAGGTGGGCAAGCGCCGGGCCACTGTAAGTGGCTGTTGGTCAAGGTGATGGGCGTCACGCCCTGGGCCACCCCGAGTCACCTGGCTCAATTCGCGTCACCAGGCTCATCGTCCTCACCTGCGTCTCGCTCCGCCTCCCCCTCGAGGAGACGCTGCAATCGGGAGCGTGAGATCCCGAGCCGGCGGGCGGCTTCGGAGCGGTTGCCACCGGCCGCGTTGAGCATGGCCCGGGCGGCCGCGCGTTGGACTTCGGCAAGGGTAGCCGGAAAGGGCAGCGGGCCGGCGGCGCTCGCCCGCGCCGGGAGTGCCGGCCGCTCGGCGACCTCCGCCAGGGCGAGCGTACCCGGGGGTGACAGCAAGACCGCGCGCTCGACTGCGTTCCGCAGCTCGCGAATGTTTCCCGGCCAGGCGTGGGCGAGCAGGGCGCGCCGGATCTCAGGCGTGATCGCCGGTCGGGCCAGCTTGTATTGCGTGGCGAACTTGTCGAGGAAGAATTCGGCGAGCCGGATCACGTCCTCGCCTCGCTCCCGTAACGGGGGCAAGTGCAGGGTGATCACGTTGAGGCGGTAGTACAGGTCTTCCCGAAAGTCACCCGTATGGACCGCGGCCGCGAGGTCGGTGTTCGTCGCCGCCACGATGCGCACGTCCACGGTGCGTGCCGCCGTGGCGCCGAGGCGGCGCACCGACTTCTGCTCGAGCGCGCGCAACAGCTTGCTTTGCAGCTCGGGAGCGAGGTGGTCCACTTCGTCGAGGAAGAGCGTGCCGCCCTGGGCGACCTCGAACAGGCCGGGCTTGGTCGTCTTCGCGTCGGTGAAGGCGCCGCGCTCGTGGCCGAACAGCTCGCTCTCGAGCAGCGGAGCCGGCAGGGCGGCGCAGTTGAGTTCCACGAACGGCGCTGCGGCGCGAGGGCCGCCGTAGTGCAGCGCCCGGGCGAGCAGCTCCTTGCCCGTGCCGGTCTCACCCGTGATGAGGACGGTGGCGTCGGCGTGCGGCACCACGCGGGCGGCGCGCTCCAGCACAGCCCTCAGGGCGGGGCTGTCTCCCACGATCTCGCGGAACGCGTGCGCCTGGGCTTCGAGGTGCGCGAGCGCCGCCCGACCCAGCGCGGCCCGGCGTCGCTGCACCGCCGCGGCCAGGGTGTCGCGCAGGTCGTCGCGGTCGTCCGGGAGCGCGAAGTAGTCCGCTGCGCCCGCCGCGACGACCTGCGCGGCAAGCCGATGCGAGGCGGCCGACCCCACTGCGATGATGGGAATGTCGGCCGGCGCCGAGAGCTGGGAGAGGAGGATTGCGATCTCCGCTTCGTGTCCCCCCGCTGCCACGAGCACCACGCCCGCGCCGGACGGGGGGAGCTCGCCGGGAGCCGGCGCCCATTCGAGGAGCGGGACACCGACATCGCGGGCGAGGACGGACCAGAAATCGCTGAACGAATCGCTCAGTCGGACGACGAGCAGCAGCACGTCGCCGGCCGCGGTCACGCGAGCCCCAGCTCGGTCGCCGTGACGAGGGCCGTCACGGTCTGGCCGGTCCGCTCGAGCGCCTCGCGGCCCCCCTCCTCGCGATCCACCACCGCCAGCACGCCGAGCACGCGGCCGCCTGCCGCTTCCACCACCGCGATGGCGTCCCCGGCGGAGCGCCCGGTGGTGATCACGTCTTCGACGACCACGACCGTGGCCCCCGGGGTGAAGCATCCCTCGATCCGTTGGGCGGTGCCGTGAGTCTTGGCCTGCTTGCGCACGGTGAAGGCGTCGAGCGCGCGTCCCCGGGCGCGCGCGGCGGCGACGATCGCGTACGCGACGGGGTCAGCGCCGAGCGTGAGGCCGCCCACGGCTTGCGGGGCCCAACCCTGCGCGGCAAGGCGCTCGAGCCCCAGGGCCCCGATCAGCGCGAAGCCCTCTCCGGACATCGTCGTGCGCCGCGCGTCGATGTAGAAGCTCGAGCGCCGCCCGGACGCGAGGGTGAAGTCGCCCCGGCTGACGGAGCGCGCGAGCAGGAGGTCGCGGAGTCGCTGCCGGAGCGGTTCGAGCTCGCTCGAATCCACGGAAGTAGTAGTCATTACTACTACCTCATCATTCGCGACGCCGGACGACGCGCTTCAGGGCCTCGATCAGGCCTCCCCCCGACGGGGCGGGTGGCGCCGCGCTCCCCGCCGCCACGGCCTCGGCGAACGCGGTGACCGTCGGCTGGCGGCGGCCGGGGTCGCGCTCCAGGCCCCGCATCACCGCCGCCTCCAGGCCCGCGGGAAACCTGCGGCCGGGGACCGCCTTGTT
>QHUY01000113.1 GCA_003223415.1 Gemmatimonadota bacterium | reverse complement strand
GTCTCCGACGCCGAGTGAGCCGCGGTTGCCCAGGCTGTCGCCGTGCTGCACGGACCCGTGCAGGACGTAGGTGATGGTTTCGATCCCCCGATGAGGGTGCCACGGGAATACCGCGAGGTAGTCCTGCGGGTTCTCGTTGCGGAAGTCATCCAACAGGAGGAAGGGATCGAAATCGCTGGTGGTCCCGAAGCCGAACGCCCGGCGCAGCTTCACGCCCGCGCCCTCGATGGTGGGCTGGGACTGCACGATCCGTTTGATCGGCCGGATGGACATTGTGCCTCCTTACGATACGCAGAGATCAACGAGAGCAACGACGCCGCGGCGGCGGAGGTTCCCGGCGGGCGTTCTTGTGGACGACGGTTAGCTAGCGGTGTTCGAGGAGGCGCAGCGCCCGCTGGATCCGTGCCAGGGCCGCTTCGAGCGCAGCACGCCACTCAGCCGCCGACTCGACGGGATCGCTCGCGTCGCTCAGCAGCTGGAGCGCGTTCCGGAGGTGCTCGCCCGGTGCTTCGAGCGTCTGACCCCCTGCCCCCCCCTTGAGGGGGCGTCCACGCCGGTCCAGCGTACTTCTTCGCTCCGGGCCGCGCCGGCGGTCGACGACGCTGCGCCGCTCGAGTGAGGCTCGCATCAGGGCTGTCCGGCGGGGAGTGTCCCGCCGATCGATGCCGCGGCGCCGGTCGATCAGTAGTCGGCCGGTCACGGCACCGGCTCGTTCGGCGGGTCGTGGGGCGGGGCGGGGAGCACAACGTAATCTGGCGCTTCCGGGCGTTCTCGGCCAGTCGGCGCGATGCTCCTCAGCCTTGCTTGCAGGCCGTCGCCGCCCGTATGCTCATGGACGGCTGACCGCCGCAACCATCCGCGCCACGCAGCGTCGGCAGGCACCTCGGAGGCACAACCCTGGCCACAACCACCTTGCTGCTCGTCGAAGACGACGAGTTCGTTCGCCCTGCCATCACCCGGGCGCTGAACCGCACCGGCGTCTTCGCAGTCACTCCGGCGGAACACGGCGCCCGCGCGCTCGAGGTGCTCGAGCAACAGCACGTGGATGCGATTCTGACCGACCTGCAGATGCCGGTAATGGACGGCCTCACCTTCCTCGGCCATCTCTTGGAGCGAGGTACACATGTTCCGGTCGCCGTGATGACTGGACAACGGATCACGGCCGAGCTCGCCGACCGGTTACATCGCTACGGGATTGCCGCGACGTTCACCAAGCCGGTCGACATTTCCGTGCTCGTCGACGAGCTGCAGCGCTTGCTGAGCCCTGCCACGGTCGGACGCATTACGGGGATCACGTTGTTTGGATTCTTGCAGCTCCTGGAAGTGGAGCGCAAAACCGGGCTGATCGTCGTGCGCGGCTCTGGGGAGGAGGGGCGCCTGTATTTCGTCCGCGGGGAGCTTGTGCATGGCGAGACGCGCCGGTTGAGGGGCGTGGCGGCGGTCTATGAGATCGTCGGCTGGCCAGATCCCAAGCTCGAGCTTTTCTATGAGCGCACGTCTCGAGAACACACGATTACTGAATCGCTGCAGCACGTCGTGATGGAGGCGGCACGGCTGCAGGACGAGCGGGCGCTGGCTGCCGGTGGCGTGGCGGGTGAAGCGACGCGGTTGGACGGCGCCCCAGGACCGGAGCGGAGGAGAGCGGTGGTGCAAGAGGCGTTGGAGGAGGCGATGGAGATCGACGGCGCCGTCGGGGTGGCCCTCGTGGACGGCGCGAGCGGCCTGAGCTTGGCGACCGCGGGCGGGAGCACGGCGCTGAACGTGGAGCTCGCCGGCGCAGGGGCCGCCGACTTCCTCCGCGCCAAGCGACGCGTGATGGACGCGCTTGGGTTGAAGGATACAATCGAGGATGTCATGATCACCCTCGGGAAACAGTACCACCTGATCCGGTTCCTGGGCCCGGACCCCACCGTCTTTCTCTACCTCGTCTTGGACCGGGAGGGGGCCAACCTCGGCATGGCACGGCACAAACTCGCCGGGTTGGGACGCCGCATCACGCTGTAAGGGTATTCCCGGTAGCCTCCATGGGCGACCGATGTGACGCACGACCTTGTTCGGGGATGCGCCCGTTGCCTACCATGCTCCCATGGGACTCGGACCACGTTGGAAGATCCGGCTCGGCGTATTCCTGACAGTTGGTGCGCTCATGGCGTGCCGGCACAGCCCCACCGAGACCTCGGCGGGACCGCCACGGTCGGGCACGCCGAGCGTCCATGTTCAGGGCAACCAGCTCGTGGACTCGGCCGGACGCCGGGTGCGGCTGCGCGGGGTGAACCGCTCCGGGACGGAGTACGCATGCGCGCAAGGGTGGGGCATCTTCGATGGCCCGTCGGATTCCGCGTCCGTGCAGGCGATCGCGTCCTGGAAAGCGACCGTCGTACGCGTGCCGCTCAATGAGACCTGTTGGCTCGGCATCAACGCCGTCGCGTCGGCCTATTCGGGCGACAACTACCGCAGGGCGATTGCCGACTACGTCGCCCTCCTCAACCGCACCGGGCTCGTCGTCATCCTGGACCTGCACTGGAGTGCGGCCGGCACGGCCAAGGCGCTCGGCCAGGCTCCGATGCCGAACCGCGAGCACACACCCGAGTTCTGGCGCCAGGTCGCCGTGGCCTTCAAGGGCAACAACCGCGTGATCTTCGACCTGTTCAATGAGCCGTTTCCGGACAACAACTCCGACACGCCGGAGGCCTGGCGCTGTTGGCGGGATGGCGGAACCTGCAGCGGCATGAGCTTCCAGGCGGCCGGGATGCAGGAGCTGGTCGACGCGGTCCGCGGCACGGGTGCCACCAACGTGATCTTGCTCGGCGGCATCCAGTATGCCGCGCGTCTCTCGAGCTGGCTCGCGTACCAACCAACGGATCCGCTCAACAACCTGGCCGCGTCCTGGCACATCTACAACTTCAGCTGGTGCAACACACCGGCATGCTGGGACGGGGACGCGGCGTCGCTGGCGCAGCAGGTGCCGCTAGTGCTTGGGGAGCTGGGGCAAGACGACCGCGGCAGCGCCTTCGTCAATGCGCTCATGGACTGGATGGACGCCCGGCAGGGCAGCTACCTCGCCTGGGTCTGGGACGTGTGGGGCCAATCGCTGGACCTGATCGCGAGCTACGATGGCACGCCGACCCCGTACGGCCAGACCTTCAAGACACGCTTCGGGTCGTAGCCCGCACCACGCTGCGCGCCCGATCTGACCAACCTCCCTTGCGGCGGGTGTCCAAACCCTAATCTTGCAGTACCCCTGCGGGACACTGTCCGTGAGCCACTGGAAAGAGACCATCGCACGCCGGCTGCGCGCCCTGCACCTCGGCAGCATCCGGAACCAGATCCTGGCCTTCGCCGTGCTGGCGACGCTGCTTCCGACGCTCGCGACGACCTTGGTGTTCTACGGGCGGAACCGGCGGTCGCTCAACGACGAAGCAGTCCAGGAGCTGCTGGGCGCGAGCTCGGAGGCGGCCCGGGAGATCGACCTGTGGCTCAACCAGCGGCTCGACGATATGCGGGCCGCGGCCGGCTCCTACGTGGTAGCGGAGAACCTGGCCAAGCTCCGGGGGAGGGAAGGCGCCCAAGCGCTGGGCCGGCTGCGCGACTATCTCAGCTCGGCCCGCGAGCGCTTGCCGGACCACGAAGCGCTGCTGGTCATCGACCCAGGGGGGCGGGTGGTGGCGGGCAGCAGCGGCCGGGTGGGCGGCGTGCGGCTCCCCCCGGACGGGCTGAACGCCCTGCGGACGGGCGGGGCGCTTGTGGGAGAGGCGTACTGGGATGCGGCGCTCGGCAGAGCTGCGATCGTGCTCGCCGTGCCAATCCGCCAGGTGGATGGCCTGTTCCTCGGTGCGTTTACGGCGAAGCTCAATCTGCACACCGTCGCCGACCTGCTGCACCGGCTGTCCCCCGACGACCCCGGCGACCTCTACCTGATGACGGACCAGGGCCGGTTGGTCCTCAGGTCCCGGGTCAGTTCCGCGGACCTGATGCGGACGAAGCTTCCGGACAAAACGGCGGCCGTGCTGTTCGAACGGGAAGGTCAGAGCGTGGTATACCAACGCGCCGGCGGGCAGGAAGTCGTCGGAACTCTCCGACGGGTGCCCCAGCTTCACTGGGCGGCGATCGCCGAGCTGCCGCAGGCGGAGGCGTTCCGTCGGGCCGGTCAGCTACGCAACGTCGCCGCGTTGATGATCCTCGCGTTGCTCGCGGGAGTCGGACTGATCGCGTACGTCCTGGGACTGCTCATCGCGCGCCCCCTCGGGCAGCTGACGAGCGCCGCGGCGAAGGTGACGGAGGGGGATCTCTCGGCCGATCTCCCGGTGGGCGGGGCCGGTGAGGTGGGCGAGTTGACGCGGGCGTTCAACACGCTCGTCCTACGCCTGCGGGAGCGGGAGAGCCAGGCCGAGCTGGAGCGCCTTTCCATCACCGACGCCCTCACCGGCTTGTACAACCGGCGGCATTTGATGGGGACGCTCGTCAGCGAGGCGCAGCGGTCACGGCGACTCAGGCGCCCGTTCTCGGTGCTGTTGGCGGACGCCGATCACTTCAAGCAATACAACGACACGCACGGCCACCCCGCCGGGGACGCGGCGTTGGTGAAGATCGCGGACATCCTGCGGAAGACGACGCGCGCGGTGGACTGCGTGGCGCGCTACGGCGGGGAGGAGTTCCTCGTGGTGCTGCTGGAGACGACGGTCGCCACGGCGGCCGTGGTGGGCGAGCGCATCCGGGCCCGGGTCGCGGCCGAGGCGTTCACCGGTGGGCGGATGACCATGAGCATCGGCGTCGCGGAGTGTCCGACGCATGGCGACACGCCGGAGGAGCTGATCGCCAGCGCCGACGCCGCGTTGTACGAGGCCAAGGGCGCGGGGCGCGACCGCGTGGTGGCCGCGGGCGGCAAGCAGGAGCGCGAGAAGGAGAAGCGACGGCGCAAGGGGGAGGCGTGACGAGTGTTACGGCGGATAGGGGCCGCGGTACCGAAGGCTATTGACGGGGATCGGGCCTCGGCATGCCCGGCGAGGACAAGTACCCCGGCGGCGGTCCGTAGAGTATCGGCGGCGTACACGTGCAGAAGCCGCCGGTCGGCAGTGCTACGGGGGCGGTGTGAGATGGGAGCCGATGCGCAATGCGTCTCGGGTCGGTTATGAACCCGCCGCAGCTGTGGCAGTGAGTGTCGACCATGGTCTAGCCCCTTCAGGTGATCTGCTCACCAGGTACGTGCCGCCCCCCCCGCCCCCCCCGCCCCCCTGTGATGCCGGCGCATGGCTGTATCCGCCTCCACCTGGGACCGCCACCACGCGGTGACGATCCCGCACTGCAACGCCGGATGCGGTGTGGTGATGAAACAGTCGGCCGTGGCGACGTGCGCGAGCAAGCCTTCCATCGGTCAGGCCTTCAACAACGCCTTCTCAGGCGTGACTTCCACCGTGATCAGGTGGGGCTTGGCCGTCTCCGCCTTCGGCAGCGTGATGGTCAGCACGCCCAGGTTGTAGGTCGCCTTGATCTTGTTGGAGTCGATCGAGGCGGACAGCGTGAACGTCCGTTCGAAGGCGCCATAGGTCCGCTCATAGCGATGGACCTTTTCGGCCTTCTCCTCCGCCACCTGCTCCTTCGTGCCCTTGATCGTCAGCAGGCTGCCCTCCACCGAGATCTTCACGTCCTCGGGTCTCACCCCGGGCACCTCCGCCACCAGGCGGATCACATCGGGCTCTTCGAAGATATCCACGAGCGGCAGCCAGGCGGTCGTCGTGGCCTCGGGTACGGGCCACTCAAACGTGCGCTGCGGCTCGGTGTTGTAGATCCGGCCGATCCGGTGGTTCAGCTGATGCAGCAGATCGAGCATCGGGTCCCTCTGTGTCAGATTGAACATTTTGTGCCTCGCCTGTGGTGAGTCGATTGAAGGTGGAGGGCGACCCAGGCCGCCCCCCCCCGTCGCCACCCCCCTCGGCCGAACAGATCGCTCGGCCCTAGTCCTGGGTGGCGATCTTGCCTTACCTCTGAGCGGCGATCTTGTGGAACGTCGAGTTGGCTACCTCGTAAGCCTGAACCGCGGGCGTTCCCTCAACCACCGACGCCAGGTCCTTGAGCACCTGGGGATAGGTGTCGCGGGTATAGGCATCCGCGTTCTCTTTCCGATCCCACAAGCTGATGGCGACAGCGTCCGTGCCGTTGGGATTCAGGAACGTGAGCTCGTCCGCGAAGCCGGTCTGTTTGCGAAGACGGGGCAGGATGTCCTTCTCGATCGTCCGGGTAAAGTCATTTCCGGCATTGGCCTTCAGGTGCATGGAAACCTCTCGTGCGTACATATCCAACTCCTTGGCTGTGATGGGAATGGTTGACTTAACTACCATCAGTTCAGTGAGTGGCAACGTATGCCGATGTACTGTATCTGTCAAGTACATAACGAATCTTGTCAGACTCGTAAGAAATGGTTAACTTCCTTTGCCAAGCAACGGGTCCGCGCCAAAGGAGGAATCCCGTGGATGTGTCGTTTGTGATCAGGCAGCGGTTGGAGGAGTTCGGGCTGGAGCAGCAAGATCTCGCCCAGGCTGCCCAGGTGACCGAGTCCTACATCTCCCAGTTGCTCACGGGCAAGCGCGCGCCCCCCGCGCCGAACCGCACCGACATCTACGACAAGATGGACAAGTTCTTGAAGCTGCCGAGCGGGGAGCTCGCGAAGCTGGCGGACCACCAGCGCAAGGAGCAATTGAAGAGAGAGCTGGGGGACGAGCCCGCGCCGTTGCTTGGGGAAGTCCGCGAGTTGATCCTCCGCAAGTGCAACCCCGCCACCGAACGACACGTACGCGCGGTGTTCGAGAAGCAGCCCTTCGGTGAACTCGAGCGCCTGGTCATCCAGAAGCTGCTGGACGTTGTCAAGGGACTGGGAATCGTGGCTCCGAGCGGTGGCGGAGCTCGGCGGCCAAAGTTATGAAGCAATGCGCGTGCTCGTGCTCGAGTTCCTCGATACGGACATCTTCCACGTGTCCAGCGAGAACTGTGTCTCGTTCTTGGATCCGCTGATCGAATTCTGGGACATCGACCTCGCCACGTTTGCCCTGGAAATCGTCTTGAACGACCGACTGGTCTCCGGGAACGTGAAGAAGTTTGAGTTTATCGAGCTGGAGTCCGAACAACACTTTGTCGAAGAGCCAGGGTTCAAGGGATTCCTGCAGGACCGATCCTTGAGCGGCACGGCGACCCCGGAGGAAGTCGAGTTTCTCAAGCGGCTGAGGTTCCAGGGCAAGCGCCCGACGCCGCTCTACTATTACCGGGAGCTACAGAACCTCAGAGACCCACTCCATTTTCGGACTCCCTAGACCGGAGTAACCGCCTTTCCCCCTTTGACTTCACCGG
This sequence comes from Gemmatimonadota bacterium, assembly GCA_003223415.1. Classification (GTDB taxonomy): domain Bacteria; phylum Gemmatimonadota; class Gemmatimonadetes; order Gemmatimonadales; family GWC2-71-9; genus 13-1-40CM-70-15. The sequence goes on along the minus strand of QHUY01000113.1, from coordinate 6,665 downwards.
TACACTCGACTAGCCTTCCAGCAGCGCTCGACACGCCCGCTGCGTGCCGGCCTGAGCAAAAGTCAAGGCGGGACTTGGCCAATGCGCCGGTCCCGCCTTTGTTCTCGCGAAGTCCCCGCGGACGGAGTACCACTATGCGCGTCGCCGGCACGGTGAGGTGGTTTGACCTGTCTCGAGGTTGCGGCGTAATCGGCCGGGAGCACGGCGAGGCGGACTGCGTCGTGCACCACTCGGCGATGCGCGGCACCGTGTACAACGCGCTCGCCGCGGGCGACGCGGTCGAGTTCGACGTCCTCGAGTGTGGGGCCGGCGCCGTCGCGCGAGACGTGATCCGACTGGGGTCCGCGCTCTTCCCGGCGACCCGCAGGGCGGCGTGATGGCCAAGGAACAAGCGATAGAGATCGACGGCATCGTCGAGGCCGTGCTGCCCAATACCACCTTTCGGGTGCATTTGCCGAACGGCCACTCCGTGCTCGCCACCATTGCGGGCAAGATGCGTCGCTTCCGCATCCGGGTGCTCGCCGGCGACCGGGTCACGCTCGCCCTATCCCCGTATGACCTCACTCGCGGGCGCATCACCTTCCGGCACAAGTGAACCGGTCGCGGCTGAGACTGGGACGCGCCGGGATGGTGACGGACGGCGGGGCACCCCGCTGTCGGGGATGCAACCAGCCCCTTCAGTTCGGCACCGACCGCCAGGGCCGGACGACGGAGTCCTGCGCCTGTGGGTACCGGGGGTACGTGGAGACGCGGCTTGGGCTGGTGGACGTAGGTCAGGGCAGCCGAGAGAGATCGTACAACCCGGAGTGATAGCGAAGAAAAAGCCCCACATCCGAAGTTGATGTGAGGCTTGCCGCCCCGCATCTTGAGCTGGTGCCACGCGCCCTGTAGCGATGACCGTCTCTCGACACGATCGGCCTGAGCGCGATCGGCGGACCTCGCCGAATCGCCGTGGCGGACTCGACCGCCGGGTGGGGGATCGTCGGCTGGACTCTGCGCCGCCTGGCGGCGAGCGACGTCAAGGAGCCGAGCGGCGGGCACAGCTCGATCGTCGCCACACAGCGGGACGGCGCCGCACCGAGCGCGCGCGGACCCACCCCCTGGTCGTGCTCTACGTGGGAGAGGATGCGCGCCCGGTGCAGGAGCTCCTCGACGCCTCGTCGGGTGAGCGGTTCGAGCTCGAGGCCACCGACCGACGATCGGCGGCTCTCGAACGACTCAACCGAGGCGACATCGACGTGGTGTTGCTCGATCTGTCGCTCCCCCGCGGCCTGGAGACGTTCGCCGACCCGTCCACGAGCGGACCCGCGCCCCCGTTCCTGGTCCTGTCCCGCTCGGACGACGAGCGGCTCGCCCTGGAAGCGGTACGAGCCGGAGCGCAAGACTACCTGGTAAAGGGTCGGTTCGACGGCCCGTTCCTCGCGCGGGCGCTGCGCTACGCCGTTGAGCGGCACCGGCTGCGCAGCGCGCTGCGGGACCTGCTGCTTGCGGACGATCTGACCGGCCTCCACAATCGCCGGGGATTCGTGACCCTCGCCACCCAGGATATGCGTCTCGCGCGCCGCGCGAAACACCCCCTGCTGATGGCGTTCGCGGACGTTGATGATCTCAAACGCATCAACGACACCTTGGGACACGCCGAAGGCGACCAGGCGCTGCGGGACGTGGCTGGCATCTTGCGACGGACGTTCCGAGAGTCGGATCTGATCGCCCGGATCGGCGGGGATGAATTTGCGGTGCTGGTGCGCACGGCCGAGGCGAACAGCGTGGAAGCGTTGCGGCAACGATTGAACGATCAGCTGCATGAGTTCGGCCGGCGGGCGAAGCGGCGCTATCGGATCTCGATCAGCCTCGGGTTCGCGCACACGGCGGCGGCGGGCGTGACATCGGTCGAGGTGCTGCTGCGACGGGCCGACAGGGCTCTGTATCAGGAGAAGCGCCGCCGAGACGTCGCGGCTGGGCAAGGGGAAGCACCGGGATCGCGACGCGTGGTGAACATCTCCTATGCGGTGCGACCGATCGACATTCTGCTCGTCGAGGATGAGCCGGCCGACGTCGCGCTCGCGGAACTCGCCTTGCGCCGGGCCAAGCTCCAGAATCGGCTGTGGGTCGTCACCGACGGCGAGGAGGCGCTTGCCTTCCTGCGGCGGGAGCCCCCGTTTGCGGCCGTTTCGCCCCCCGATGTCGTGCTCCTGGATCTCAAGCTCCCGAGAAAGGACGGCCGGCAGGTGCTCCGCGAGATGCGGCAGGATCGGGAGCTGGGAGACATTCCGGTGGTGATCTTGACCGCGACAAACAGCGAGCACACCGAGCTGGCACCGCTGCACCCAGATGCCTTCCTGACCAAGCCCGTCGATTTCGATCGGCTCGCCCACGCCGTGGGCTCGGTCGCGAGCCTCGGGTTCACGATCGTGAAGCTGCCGGCCTAGCCCGCGATCTCGTCAGTTGGCCTTGAGCACGTCCTCGACGAAGGTCAACGTCTTGGTCTCGACCCACTTTGCCGAGACGGCATCCACGCCGATCGTGCCGATGCGGTCGCTGCTAGCCGTCACGATGCGTCCTTTGGTGGGAGACGGCTTGACGTCTCGTTGCACCAAGATGCCACGCCGTGGATCGAACTTGAACATGAGCGCTGAGGCGAGGGCGGTCTCCGGGCTGTCGGCTGCACGAGCCCGCGGAGTGAAGGACAGCGCTACGCTCGGATACGCATCTTCCTTGTCAGTATGGTCCCGGGTCGACGCATCGTGCCCGGCGTTCTTGAGCTCGACCATGAAGCGGTCCAACACGGGCCGCACGACGTTCCGGAGGCAGTCCGCACAGGCTCGTCGCTTTCTCTCCCCTGCGCCTTGCCCGGTCCTGGAAGCCGGCGGCGCGCTCGCCTTGCGCTCGGCATAGGCCGTCAGGAGCGCGCGCAGCTTCTCCATGCTCTCGTCAGTCATGAGGACCGAAGGCGACTCATCTCTTCGCCGGCGCGAGCGGACCCAGGGACCGCGGCGGCCCGATACGGCGAGCCTCGATCTGCAGCCATTGCGTCGTCCATGTCTTGCCGCCATCCGTGGAGCGGTCGCCGGTCCAGGAGAAGCGATCCGGCCGGATGTCATAATAACGAATGCGCCAGAGCGACGGGGTTGGGCTCATCACGCCGAACTTCTGCTCGATGTGCATTTCCGCCCCGACGCGGTGGGCCGTGCCCACATTCTGCAGTCCCGTTCCCGACTCCGCCGAGACGAGCTCCCACTGATCGAGGACGCCATTGTACGCACGCAGCGTCGCGGACGCGTAATACGTCTCGCCGCTGTCACCGACGACGCGGTACTCATCCAGAACCTGGGCCCCCTCGGCGAGGCGCACGGCGCTCCAGTATCCGTGGCCCTTCCCGAACTCGCGACTCACCGAGGTGAACTCCCAGTCGCCGAGCAGGTAGTCGAAGTCACCCTGATGCGCCTCGTAAGACGCCTTTATCTGTTGGGGAGTGCGCCGGCCAGCGGCCTGCGCGGAGAGCGGGGGCACAATCGCCACGATCGAGGCGAGTACGGCTCCGGCGCACAAAGAGAGAACGGTGTGGCGCATGGCGACCTCCTTGCTGGATGGCGAACGACTCATACACCTACGAACACACCGGAACCGCCAGCGCCGGTCCGGCGACCGCGGGCGGCTTGAGGCTGTGCTTCCCCAGCACGGCGTTGAACGCCGCGAGCGCCGTGCCGTTGATCGTCCCCCAGCTCGTCACCGCGGTCAAGAGCTCCGTGCAGCCCGCGACGTAGGCGCGCTGCATCGCCTCGGTGGGCGCCTGGTCACCATTCTCGAGCGTGGCCAGCTGGCGAACCAGGTTGCCGTTCACCCCCACGAACGTCGGCGGCGCGGCCCCCCCCCCCCAAACCCACCGAATCGGCGACCCCCCTCCGCGTTCCCTCCCACCCCGGCGAGGGTAGAGTCCAACGCCTTCGCGGCCGCGACCACCTCGGCCGGCGCGGTCGAGGCGGTATCCGCAGCCACCGCGGTGCGCACCGCCGCCACCTGATGGTAGCCGTCCCACGCCTCCTGGATGCCGATGTAGATCTTCATCTGGAGCTCGTGTTGCGCGCGCAGGTCGGCCGCGGTGGCGGGCGAGCGCGGATCGTTCAGCACCGTCACCGCTTGGGTGTAGATTTTCCCGTCCACGGTGAGCCTGAGCGTGTACACGCCGGGAGGCGCCACCGGTCCTTCGGGTGACGCCGGCGTCAGACCCGGATTGGCGTTGATCTCGTAGGAGTGGGTGAACGCCGGCGGGCTGTCGTAGCGCAGGTCCCAGTTGACCCGGTTGGTGCCGACCGCCGTCGGCATCGGCTGCGGCGTGGCCACCCAGAAGTTGGGCTCCGGCGGTTGCGCAGCCTCGACCACCGGCGGAATCGGCGCGCTCGACAGGTGGCGCACCACTCTCCCCCCGGCATCCAAAACTGTCAGCGTGATCTCGCCCGCCGGCTTCGACCCCAGGTAGTAATAGATGATCGCGCCGTCGGGTGGATTAAGGGCGTGCGGCACCTCCGGTGGGAACGGCGTGTCGGCGCCCACGTTGCGCCGTACCCGGACCGCGTCGCCCGGCGCGAAGAGATGCACCGGCTCCGTGGCGAGCGCGGGCGTGATCTGGCGTAGCGGCGAATAATCGTCGAGCACCCAGATGCCGCGGCCGTAGGTGCCCACCACCAGATCGTTGCCGTGAATCGCGATGTCGCGATATGAGGAGTTGGGGAGGTTCAGCTGCAGCGACTGCCAGGTGTCGCCGTCGTCGAACGAGACGTACATGCCGCTCTCGGTGCCCGCGAACAGCAGCCCTGCCTGCTTCGGGTCCTCCCGGATCACCCGCGCGAAGCTGCCACTCGGCTGGTCCGTCGGCAGGCCGTTCACGATCGCCGTCCACGTCTTGCCGTCATCACGCGTGCGGAAGAAGTACGGCTTGTAGTCGCCGGTCCCGTGCAGGTCGACGGCGACGTACGCCGTCGCTGCGTGCTGATGCGATGCCTCGATCGACAGGATGTCCGCGCGCGCCGGGTTGGGGAGGTTGGGAATGGTCACATCGTCCCAGGTCTTGCCCTCGTCCCTTGTCACCTTGATCAACCCGTTGTTCGTGCCCACCCAGATCGTGCCGCGCGCCACGCCCGAGAGCGCGAGGGATTGAATCGCGCCGCCGACGATGGTGCCCGGCGCGGGGCGACCGCGCAGGCTGTCCGGCGGGGGCGCCACGCCCTTCGGGTAGCCGAGGTCGGGGCTGAGCTTGCGCCAATGCATCCCGCCGTCCGTCGTAGCCATCACGAACTGGAAGCCGGTGATCAGCTCGTGCCGGTTCCACGGGGCAAAGGCGAGCGGCTGCGAGATCGTGGTCCGCCCGCGCAGGGCGGGGTCCACGTTGGGGCTGACGTTGATCCACTGCTCGCTGGGATAGGTGATTTTCAGGATGCCCGAGCCGCTGGCGTAGACGATGTTGAGGGTGAGCGGATCAGGAATCGTCGTGCCCCATTCCCAACCGGACACCGGATTCCAATCGAGTGGCGTTACCGCGCCCAAGTTGCCGCGGCTGCGGGTGCGGATGGCGCCCGCGTCCTGCTGCGACGCGTACACCCAGTAGGGATACGAATTGTCGACCGCGATGTGGTACACCTGGTCGGTCGATTGATTGTACCAGGAGCTCCAGTTCGCACCGCCGTCGAGCGTGATCGTCGCGCCCTGATCCATGCCGAGCAGAATGCGTTGGCCGTTGGTGGGGTCGATCCACATCTGCTGGGGATCGTCGCCGCCGGGGGCGCCCTTGAACCCCGTGAAGGTGTTGCCGCCATCGGTGGACTTGTAGCTCGAGGTGTTGATGGTATATACGATGTCGGGATTCCTGGGGTCGACGTAGACCCCGCAGTTATAACCGCCCTGGCCGTTGGCGATGCGGCGATCGGCAGCGTCCATCTGCCGCCAGGTGGTGCCGCCGTCGTCCGAGCGATATAGCCCGAAGTTGCCGATGAGAAACATGCGCTGCGCGTTGGTGTTCATCGCCACCGCCACGGACGTGCGCCCGGCGAGGCGCGGCAGTCCGCCGCCCGTGATCTCGTGCCAAGTGAGCCCTTCGTCGGTCGACTTGTACAGGGCGGTCTGGGTGGGACCCGTCGTCGCGCCGCCGCCGCCCCCCCCGCCCCCCCCGCCCCCACCGCCCCCACCACCGACGCGAACGGGCCCCGTGACGGGCGGGTTGTAATGCCGCACGGTGGTCGCGAGGATGATCTCGGGGTGGTCCGCGGCCCAGGCGAGCTTCTGGAGGCCGGTCGAGTCGTTCACGTAGAGGGTCTTGGTCCAGGTCTTGCCACCGTCGCTGCTGCGGTACGCGCCGCGCATCTCGCTCTTGGCGTGGACGTCTCCCTGCGCCGCGATCAGCACCAGATTGGGGTCGCGCGGATCGACCAAGATCGACGGAATCTGCCTGGTGGCGTCCAATCCCAGATGCCGCCAGGTGCGGCCGGCGTCGACGGACTTGTACACGCCGTTGCCTTCGTCGATGCCGCCGCCGGTGATCAGGTCGCCCATACCGACGTAGATGACGTTGGGATCGGAGGGGGCGACTTCGATCGCGCCGACCGACGAGGCGGCGGTGATCGAATCGAAGACCGGATACCAGGTCTCGCCGGCGCTGGTGGTCTTCCAGACAC
>QHUY01000067.1 GCA_003223415.1 Gemmatimonadota bacterium | reverse complement strand
GAGAGATTGATCGCCTTTTCCAGGACGTCGGCGGAGCGGAACAGCAGCTGGAGCACATCGTCGCCGACGCGGCGCCTGCCGCGGCGCAGATGGTCGAGGAGATTCTCCATGCGGTGCGCCACCTCGGCGACACGGGCGTAGCCCATCGTCGCCGCCATGCCTTTCACCGTGTGAACCGCGCGGAAGATGCCGCCGACGGGCTCGGGAGCGTCGGGATTGCGCTCCCACTCGAGCAGCAGGTGGTTGCAGGCGCTCAAGTGCTCCCGGCTCTCGGCCAGGAACAGCTCGGCATACTGAGACAGATCCATCGACTACCCCAGCACGCGCTGCACGGCTTCGAGAACGCGCGAAGGCTGGAACGGCTTGACGACGAAATCCTTGGCGCCCGCCTGGATCGCTTCCACCACCAGCGCTTGCTGGCCCATCGCGCTGCACATGAGGATCTTGGCGTCGGGGTCGTGCTTGACGATCTCCCGCACCGCGTCGATGCCCCCCATGTCGGGCATCACGATGTCCATCGTGACGAGGTCCGGCTTGAGCTGCTTGTACTTGTCGACCGCCTGCGAGCCCGTCTCGGCCTCCCCCACGACCTCGAAGCCGGCCTGCGCCAGGATGTCGCTGATCATCGTCCGCATGAAAATGGCGTCGTCGCAGACGAGAACAGTGTGGCTCACACAGCCTCCCTAGTAGTCAGAATGGGGCCCAGCAGCGCGTCGGTGTCGAGCACAACGAAGGGGACACCCGAGCGCCGCCCCACGGCGCGCACCAGCCGCGGGTCCAGGCCCGGCAGCGCCTCGCGCCGCTCCAGCGTGTCCCCGCTCACGGCCAGCATGTCGATGACTTCGTCGACGGTGAGCCCGATCGTTTTTCGGGCGGCGCCCACCTGCAGCAGCACCCCCCCCCCCCCCCGCCCCTCCCCCGTCCGCCGGGGCAGGCTGACCCAGGGCTCTCCACCCCTCCACCACCGTCACGAGGGTCCCGCGTACGTTGACGAGCCCCGCCACCACCGCCGGCGCCCCCGGAATCCGGGTCGTGCCCAATCGCGGCAGAATCTCCCGGACCGCGTCCGCCTCCGCGGCGCAAACCAGGTTCCCCACCCGAAAAACGAGCAGGCGGACTACTGCCGCGTCAGCCATCCGATGCAAAGAAGCCAAGATACTGCAAGGGGTTGCGTTCCACAAGCAAGTTTGGATCGCCTGCCAAATCGGCGAGCGCGGGCCGCAAATCGGGTGGCCAATCCGACTGCAGTGCGAGGCGCGCGCCCGTGACCGGATGGATGAACGACAGCGCAGCCGCGTGCAGCAGCTGGCGCGGCGCGAGCGTCTCGAGCCGCTCGGCCGCCTGCCGCGCCGACGGCGTGACGCGGCGGCTCCCGCCGAACGCGTAGTCGCGGTCGCCGACCACCGGATGGCCCACGTGCGCGAGGTGGACGCGGATCTGGTGTGTGCGGCCCGTCCCCAGACGAACGCGCACCAGGTCGACGAGGGCGAACCGTGCAACGACGGCCACGTAGGTGACGGCGTGGCGGCCGCCGGCGCGCACGCTCATGCGCTTGCGGTCGGCGGCGTGGCGCGCGATCGGGGCCTCGATCTCGACCGGGCTCTGGGGGAAGTGGCCCCACGCGACCGCCGCGTAGACGCGCTCGACCTGGCGGCGCTCGATCGCGCGGGCGAGTCCGCGGTGCGCGAGGTCGGACTTGGCGACGATGAGCAGCCCCGAGGTGTCGCGGTCCAGCCGGTGCACGATGCCGGGCCGTCCGGCTTCCGCCCCCTGCGACAACTCGGTGCCCCGCCCCACCAGCACGTTGACCAGCGAGTCGTCCCAGTGGCCCGGCCCCGGGTGGACTACGAGCCCGGCCGGCTTGTCGAGCACTGCGAGGTGGTCGTCCTCGTAGACGAACCGCAGGTCGGCCGTGGCGGGGGCATAGGTGCGCGGCGGGGCTGCGGCCGGGAAGGTGAGGGTGAGCTCGGCGCCCCGCTCCAGGCACGCCGAGGCACGGAGCGGCTTGCCGGCGGTGGTGACGAGCTTATCGGCGATGAGACGGGCGGCCTGCGTGCGGGACAGGGCGAGCTGGTCGGCCAGGAAGCGGTCGAGTCGCTCGGTGAGGGGCACGGCGACACAGAAGGCGAGCCGATCGGGGAGGGGTGAGGTGGCGGCCCGCGTCACGGCGCGGCCGTCCCGGCCTCCTTCGCCCGATCCTGCGCCCGGCCCTCGAGCCACAGGGAGATCGCGAGGGCGATCGCTCCCACGGTGATGGCGGAGTCGGCGACGTTGAAGGTGGGCCAGCGGTAGGCGCCGACGCCCACCTCGATGAAGTCGACCACGCCATGCGCGCTGCGGATGCGGTCCACCAGGTTGCCGAACGCGCCGCCGCAGACCAGCGCGAGGGCGAGGAAGCGCATGCGATCGCCGGCGCGGGTGGCGCGCACCATGGAGCCGAGCACCGCCAGGGCCGCGATGGCGAGCCCGAAGAAGATCCAGCGCGAGGAGTCGCCGAGGTCGATGCCGAAGGCCGCCCCCCGGTTGTAGACCAGGCGGAGCAGGACGTAGTCGCCCACTACCTCGAGCGGCCGGTGGAGGCTCGTCTCGGCGAGCACCTTGGTGACGAAGTCGACGGCGACCACTGCGCTCGCCGTCATCCAGAACAGCCGGCGATCAGCGGCGCTTGCCATCTTCTTCCTTGGCTTTGCACTTGATGCAGAGGCGGGCGTGGGGGAGCGCGTCGAGCCGGTCGAAGCCGATGTCCTCGCCGCACTGCTCGCACTTGCCGAAGCGTTCCGGTGTCCCGTACAGACGCCGCAACGCCTCGTTCACGTGCCAGAGGTAGCGCCCCTCCTGCGAGGCGAAGAGGAACGCCTTCTCGCGCTCCATGGCATCGGTCCCCTGATCCGCCATGTGGAACGAGTAGCTGGAGAGGTCGCCGTCGGAGGCCTGGAGGCTCGAATTAAAGGACTCGTCGTAGTGACCGAGCTCCTTCATCACGCGGGCGCGCTCCTCCTGCAGCCGCTTCTCGAGGTGCTGGAGCTGCTTTTTGCTCAAGCCGCCCTTGGCCTTGGATTTCGTCGGCATTATCGGTGTCCGCCCTTTCGTCCGTCATGTCGCCGGAGCGCGATGGTCACGCCGCGCCCCTCGATGTCGACGCCTCGAGTGATGTCCGCGTCCTCGAAGACCTCGCCCAGCACGAGGCGGCGCGCCAGCGTCTCGGTCTCCACGTACGACCGATAGGCCGCCACGGCCGCCACGATGTCGTCGGGCCCCGCGAGACTCAGGTCGATCCGCGCGGTGTAGGCGTAGTCGGCCTCTTTGCGCAGCCGCTGGACGCGGTTCACGACCTCCCGCGCCAGCCCCTCCTGAATCAGATCTTCCGTCAGCACGGGGTCGAGCGCCACCACGTACGGCCCCTCGGCCTGCACGAGCCAGTCGCTCGCGACCTCGCGCGTGACCCGCACGTCCTCCGGCTGGAACTCCCACGTCCCCGTCCGCACCGGCTCTCCACGTTCCAACTGCAAGAGCTCTTCCGCCGTGAGCTGGGACACCGCCTCGGCCGCCCGCGGCGTCTCCGCCCCGTACCGCTTGCCCAGGCTGCGGAAGTTCGCCTTCCCCTTCAGCGTGACCAAGCCGTGGTCCGATTCCACGACTTCGACCGCCTTCGCGTTGACTTCGGCAACCAGGATATCTAACAGGTCTGCCAAGGCCGGCCCCGTCACGGCGGCGGGGACGGCCACCTTCATCCGCGCGATAGGCTGGCGCACCCGCAGGCTCCGGGCGTCCCGGGCGGCGCGCGCCAGCGACGCCAGCAGGCGGATGGCATCCATGGCGCCCACGAGCTCGGGCTCCCGCACCCCCTGGTCGGTCGGAAACCGCTCCAGGTGGACCGTGGTTCCCGCCACCGCCCGGTGCAGCCAGTCCGCCAGGAACGGCGCCGCCGGCGCGAGCAGCCGGCTGCTGGTGCGGAGCGCCTCGCACAGCGTGGCGAGCGCCGCCTCGTCGGCCGCGCGGTCGGGCGCCCAGAACCGCGGCCGGTTGACGCGCACGTACCAGTTGGAGAGATCGTCCACCACGAAGCCCATGATCGCCCGGACGCCGGCGGTCACGTCGTAGCCCGACCAGGCGTCCCGCACGCTCCGGATCACGTCGTCCAGCCGGGCGAGCAGCCACCGGTCCACCGGGGGCCGTTGCTCCAGCGGCGGCGTGTGGTCGCTCGGCGCCCAATCCTCCGCGTACGTGCGGAAGAAATCGTAGGTGCTGCGCAGGGTGTTGAGGAACCCGCCCGCGAGCTTGGGGATCTGCGCCGGGTCGAAGCGCTTGGGGAGCCACACCTGGCTCTGACTCAGCAGGTAGAGCCGCACGGCGTCGGCGCCCTGCTGCTCGATCACCTGCCAGGGGTTCACCACGTTCCCCTTGCTCTTGGCCATCTTCTGGCCGTGGGCGTCGAGCACGAGCTCATTGACGATGACGTGCTTGTAGGCCGGGGCGTCGAAGACGCCCACCGCGATCGCCAGCAGCGAGTAGAACCAGCCGCGCGTCTGGTCCACGCCCTCGCAGATGAAATCCGCCGGGAAGTGGGCCTGGAAGTCGGCCTGGTGCTCGAACGGGTAATGCCACTGGGCGACCGGCATCGCCCCGGAGTCGAACCAGGCGTCGATCACCTCGGGCACGCGGCGCATGGTGCCGCGGCAGGCGCGGCACGGCCACGTGTAGGCGTCGATGAACGGCTTGTGAGGATCGAAATCCGCCGGCAGCGGCTTGCCCCAGCGCTCGGCCAGCTCCGCGTACGCGCCGATCATTTCCCGGTGCTCGCGGTCCTGGTCGCACTCCCACACGTTGAGCGGCGTGCCCCAGTAGCGGTCGCGGGACAGCGCCCAGTCGACGTTGTTCTCCAGCCACTCGCCGAAGCGGCCGGCCCCGACCTCCGGCGGGTGCCAGTCGACGGACGCGTTCACCTCGAGCATCCGCGTCTTGACGGCCGTAGTGCGGACGAACCAGGACGTGCGGGCGTAATAAATGAGGGCCGAGTCGCAGCGCCAGCAGAACGGGTACGAGTGGGTGTGCGGCCGCGTCTCGAGCCAGCGTCCCTCGTGCTTCAGCCGCTCGATGATGAGCGCGTTGGTCGCCTTGTCCGTGACGAGCCTGCCCTCGATCTCCGGCCAGCGGGTCCCCTGAAACGTGCCGTCGGCGGCGACGGGGTTCACGAACGCGAGGCCGTACTGCTGGGCCGCGGCGTAGTCGTCGGCGCCGAAGGCGGGCGCCAGGTGCACCAAGCCGCTGCCCTCCTCCGCCGAGACGAAGGTCCCCGCCACGATGACGGCGCGCTGGCCCTCCTGGGGCAGCGGCACGACTTCGATGGGGCGCACGTACTTCTTGCCCACGAGGTCGCGGCCGCGGTAGCCCGCGACCCGCGCGCCCTCGGACAGAGGACGGCCGTGGACCTTGATCTGCGGCGCGAGGGCGGTCGCGGCAATGTAGCGCACGCCGTCCAGCTCCCATTCGCCGTACTCCAAGTCCGGATGCACCGCCACGGCGACGTTGGCGAGCAGCGTCCACGGCGTGGTGGTCCACACCACGAGCTGCCGCGAGGGGTCGCCATCGAGCGGGAACGTGACGAAGACCGTGCTGGTCTGGACCTCCTCGTAGCCCTGCGCCAGCTCGTGCGAGGACAGCGCCGTGCCACAGCGGGGACAATACGGCAGCACTTTGTTGCCGCGGTACAGCAACGCCTTGTCGTGCAGCTTTTTCAGCAGCCACCACACCGACTCGATGTACGGGTTGGTGTAGGTGATGTAGGGGTGCTCGTAGTCCAGCCAGTACGCGATGCGGTCCGAGAGGGCCTCCCAGTCGGTCTTGTAGGTGAAGACGCTCTCGCGGCACAGACGGTTGAACTCCTCGATCCCGTAGGCCTCGATCTGCTTCTTGCCGCTGATCCGCAGCTGCTTCTCGACCTCGATCTCGACCGGCAGGCCGTGCGTGTCCCAGCCGGCGATGCGGGTCACGCCGTGGCCCAGCATCGTGTGGAAGCGGCACACCAGGTCTTTGATGGTGCGGGCGAAGACGTGGTGGATGCCCGGGCGGCCGTTGGCGGTGGGGGGTCCTTCGTAGAAGACGAACGGCGGCCCGTACCGCGTCGCCTCCTGTGTGCGCTCGAACAGCCGCTCGTGCTTCCAGGTGGCGAGCAGCTGCTTCTCCAACGCGTCCACCGCGAGGGCGGGATCGAGGAGGGGATACGCCATCAGTTGAGCTGCGCGCACACGCCGCGCACCACGGCCGCCAGGTGCGGCTCGGCCGCGAGGGCGACGGCGATGATCTGCTCCACCGACGCCGGCTCGAGGGCGTCGGGCAGGCAGCGGTCGGTGATGATGGCCAGGCCGAGCACCCGCATCCCGCCGTGCCGGGCGACGATCACTTCGGGGGCGGTGCTCATGCCGACCACGTCCGCCCCGAGGCCGCGGAGCAGCCGGTACTCAGCGCGGGTCTCGAGATTGGGTCCCGGCACGGCGACGTAGACGCCCTCGCGCAGGGGAATCCCCCGCTGCAGCGCCACGGCGCGCGCCAACGCCCGGAGTCCGGCGTCGTAGGCGGCGGACATGTCGGGGAACCGAGGGCCGAGCCGGTCGTCGTTGGGGCCGATCAGCGGATTGTCGCCGAGCAGGTTGATGTGGTCGGCGAGCAGCACGAGGTCGCCGCGATTCCAGAGGGGGTGCATCCCGCCGCACGCGTTCGACACCACGAGGGTGGTCGCGCCCAGCGCCCGCATCACGCGCACGGGGAACGCCACCTCCGGGAGGCCGTAGCCCTCGTAACGATGGAAGCGGCCCTGCATCGCGACGACGCGGCGCCCTTCCAGCGTGCCGAGCAGCAGGCGGCCGGCGTGGCTCTCCACCGTCGGCCGCACGAAACCGGGGAGCTCGGCGTAGGGCACGCTCGCCTCGACTCGGATCTCCTGGGCCAACGCGCCCAGCCCCGTGCCGAGGATGATGCCTACGTCCGGCGCGAGCGCGGTCCGCGCCCGCACGGCGCGGACGGCGGCGGCCACCGTCACCCGCCGTGTCCTTCCAGCGCGCGCAGCTCGGCGAGCTGGCGCTCGAGCAGCGCGCGGAAGCCCTGCATGTAGCCGGCGTACATGCGCTCCGCCTCCTGCATGCGGGCGCGCCCCTCCGCTTCCGCGGCCCGCGTCGCGTCGAGGATGCGGCGCGCTTCCGCCTCCGCCTCGCGCTTGATGACCTGCGCCTCGCGCTCGGCGGCGACGCGCATGTCCTGCCGCAGCTGCTGCGCCGCCACGAGCGCTTCGTTCATCGCGCGCTCGCGCTCGCGGAACGCCCGGAGCTGCTCGCTGAGAGCCGACAGCCGCTCCTCGAGCACCGAGCGCTCCCGGATCACCCGCTCGAGCGCATCGGCCACCCGCATCCGGAAATCCTCGACGCCGATCGGCTCGTATCCCCGCAGACTCTTGCGGAACTCCTGCTTGCGGATGTCCAGTGGCGTCAGGTGAAACGCGTCCGCGGGCGCGGGAGAAGCAGGAGGCTCGCTCATGCCGTCCTCGGGCCGAACAGGGCGGTACCCAGCCGGATCACCGTTGCCCCCTCCTCGACCGCCGTGCCGTAGTCGCCGGACATCCCCATCGAAAGGGTCGGAAGCCATAGCCCCTCCTCCTTGAGTCCATCCTGCAGCGCGCGCAGCCCGCGGAAGGCTCGCCGCGGCACGTCTGCGTCTTCGGTAAACGGCGCCAGGGTCATCAGCCCTTCCAGGGCGAGATGCTCGAGCGTCGTGATGCGGCGCGCCAGCGCCGGCGCCTCGGTCGGCGCGCAGCCGCTCTTCTGCGCCTCCGCCGCGACGTTCACCTGGAGCAGCACGCGCTGCCGCGTTCCCCGGGCGGCCGCGCGGCGGTCCAGCTCCACCGCCAACTCCCAAGAGTCGATGGAGTGCACCAGGGCGAACCGGCCGGGCACCTGTTTCGCCTTGTTGCGTTGCAAGTGGCCGACCAAGTGCCACATCGCTCCGGCCGCCCGAGGATCCGCCATCTTCTCCACCGCTTCCTGCACGCGATTTTCGCCGATGTCGGCGAGCCCCGCGGCCAGGGCCGCCGCCACCGCCGCCGGGCCGAACCCTTTGGTGACCGCCACGATGGTCACGGGATGCGTCCAGCCCCCCGCCGCCGCTCGAGCGGCCATCTCGGCCCTGACGTGGGCCAGCCGCTCGGGCAGGGCGGCAAAATCCATAGCCGCAAAAACTACCCGCCGGGGAGGGCCGAAACAATCCTCCGCGGTCGCAACCCCCGGCGGGAGGCCGGGATAGCCGCCGTCAGCCGGCGGTGGACTGTTGGATGGTGACGCGCTCGCCGCCCTCGAGGTGGTTGATGGCCCCCGAGAGCAGATCCCGCACCTGCTGCGAGGTGAGCGGGCGATGCAGCACGCCGTGGCTGGCGATGGAGATGGTGGACGTCTCCTCGGAGACGACGAGCACCGTCGCGTCGGTCTCCTCCGAGAGGCCGAGCGCGGCGCGGTGGCGCGTGCCGAGAGACTTGTCGGTGACCTTGAACTGGGTGAGCGGCAGCACGCATCCTGCGCCGATGATCTGGTCGCCGCGGATCAGCACGGCGCCGTCGTGGAGCGGGGAGTACGGGGTGAAGATGGTGGTCAGGAGGTCGGCCGACACCTTGGCTTCCATCGGCACGCCGGTCGTGATGAACTCCTCGAGGCCGATGTCCCCTTCGACGGCGACGATCGCGCCGGTGCCCGCCCGCGACAGGCGGTCCAGTGCTTCGGCGATCTCTTCGGCCACCGACTGCCGGTCGCCGCGGGAGAAGGCCCGCATCAGCCGCGACTGGCCGAGCCGCGCCAGCGCGTTGCGCAGCTCCGGCTGGAAGACCACGATCGCCGCGAACGTGCCGTAGGTGAAGACGACGCCGAGCAGCGTGCTGATCATGGTGAACTTGGCGAACACGGCGACGAAGTAGGTGATCGAGAGAATCACCAGGCCGACCACGATCTGGATCGCGCGGGTGCCGACCAGGAACAACAGGAAACGGTAGATGACCCACGCGACGATGGCGATCTCCACCGCGTCGGGCCACAGCTTCGGGGCGAGGAAACGAAACGCGTCGAAGTTCATGTCGCGGGCCGCGTGGCGAGCGCCACGCTCAAGGCCTCCCGGGCAAGGGCGACGTCGTGAACCCGAAACAGCCGCGCGCCACGCTCCCAGGCCAGCGCGCACGCCGTCGCCGTCGCGCGGTCGCGGTCCTCCACGGGCCGCCCCGTGGCGGCGCCGAGGAACCGCTTGCGCGACGGCCCCACGACTACAGGATAGCCCAGCGCGACGATCGTGGCCAGTTCGTCGAGCAGCCGGAAGTTGTGCTCGGGGGTCTTGGCGAAACCGAAGCCGGGGTCCAGCGCGATCCGCTCCCGCGCCACGCCCGCCGCCTCGGCCCGTTCGGCCGCCGCGCCCAGCTCCGCCGCCACCTCCGCCGCCACGTGCCGGTAGGTCGCCAGGGTATCCATCGTGTCCGGCGTCCCTCGCATGTGCATCAGGACCAGCGCCGCCTGGGACCGGGCCACGGTCTCGCCCATGGCCGGGTCGAACGCCAGCCCGGAGACGTCGTTCACGATCACCGCGCCGGCGGCCAGGGCTGCGGCCGCGACCACCGCCTTGCGTGTGTCCACCGACACCGGGAGGCCGCGCCGGACCAGCTCCCGAACCACGGGCACGACCCGAGCCTGCTCTGCGGCGGCCGGCACGACCCCCGCCCCGGGCCGGGTGGACTCGCCACCGACATCCAGGATGCGGGCGCCGTGCGCCGCGAGCTGTTCGCCGTGCGCCGCCGCCGCGTCGGCCGTGCCATACCGCCCACCGTCGGAGAAGGAGTCGGGCGTGACGTTCACGATGCCGATGAGGACGGGTTGCTCGAGCGGGATCTCACCGCCGCGGATCGCCCAGCGGCGGGGCGGCTCGGCGTAGGCGGCGAGAAAACGGGCGAGCGCGGGAGAGAGCGACGCCAGGCCGGGCGGCACGCGGTCGGCGCGGGCGAGCGGGGCCAGCCGGCTCGCGGCCGCGCCGACCAGGGCCCAGCCTTGCCCGGTGAGGAGGTCGGCCCCGGCGCGCGCGGCCCACCCAACGAGCGCCTCGCGTTCCGCGTCGCTCAAGTCTTCGAGGAGAATCGTGAGCGGCTGGAGGCCCGTGGCGGCGAACCAGGCGGGCTGCGCTTCCCAGCCGCGCGCCGCGAGCGCCGCGCGCACCGCTTCCGGGGTGTGCGCGGCGAGCGCGGTCACCCTCACCGCAGCGCCTGGACCACCTGCAGTCGTGCGGCCCGCCACGCGGGGAAGAAGCCGCCTACCAGCCCCATCACGACCGCGAAGATCACGCCGCCCACCAGGAGGCCGGGCGTCACGCGGAAGGCGAACGCCACCTCGCTGAACGAATTCCAGTTGGTCGTGCTGGTGACGATGCCGTTGATCGGCAGCGCGAGCAGGCCGCCGGCCACGCCGCCGAGCAGGGCGATCGCCACCGACTCGGAGAGGAAGGACGCGAGAACGCTGCGGGGCGCGAAGCCGAGGGTGAGCAGCACCGCGATCTCGGGCGTGCGGGACGAAACGGCCGCGTACATCGTATTCACCGCGCCGAAGACCGCCCCGACCGCCATGACGCTGGTGATCATGATGGCGAGGAAGGTGAGGATCCGGGTGAGGACGGTGGACTGCCCCGCGTAGAACGCCGACTCGCGCTGCGCCTGCACCTGCAGCCGCTGGTCACCCTCGAGCGCGCGTTTCACTTCGTCGAACGCCGCGGGATCCCGGAGGCGGAAGATGACCGACTGGAACACCTCGCCGCGAAACACCGGCATGAACTGCTCGTTTTCACCCCAGATCTCCGACTCGAGCGCCGAGCCCGCCGCGGCGAAGTGTCCCACGACGATCCAGTCGCGGTTGGCGAAGCGCAGCGTGTCTCCGATCGCGGTGTGGGCGAAGCGCGGGACGATCTTCTTCCCGAGGATGATCTCGCTGCGGCCCGAGGCGAATTTCCGGCCGGCCACGAGGTGGATGTTGCGCACGGCGAACGCCTCGTCGTTCACGCCGCGCGCGACGACGTTGTTGACGCCCTCGCCCACGGCGCGGGGGATGTTGATCACCACGAAGACCTCAGGACTGACCAGCGGGCGCGCGTCCGCGCCGCTCGCGATCCGCGGGTCCGCGGCGATGAGGCGCGCGCTCTCGCGCGGCACGCCGCTCTCCATCTCGCTGGTGGCCCCGCGCCGCAGCACGACGACGTTGTCGGGCGACCCCGTCCGCGCGAGCGTCGCGCGGAAGCCGCCTGCCAGCGCCAGCATCGCCACGAAGACCGCCACCACCAGCGCGAGGCCCAGCGCGGTCATCGCGGTCGACACCGGCCGATGCGCGATGCTGCGCAGATTATAGACGAGCGGAATCTTCATTCGACGTGCCGCAGCGCCTGCACGATGGAGAGCCGGTACGCGCGCAGCGCCGGCACCGCCCCACTGGCCACGGCGAGGAGGAGCGTGATCCCGAGACCGACCGCGACCGTCCCCGCGGTGACGTCGAAGCCGGGGAGGAAGCCGAAGCCGTTGAACCCCGTCCCCGCGTACAGGAGTTTCGCGCCGCCGAGGCCCAGCACCGCGCCCGTCAACGTCACGAGGCCGGCCTCGGCCATCACCAGGCCGAACAGCGTCCGATCGGTGAAGCCGATCGTCTTGAGCACCGCCACTTCGCCCGTACGCTCGCGCGCCGTCATCATCATCGCGTTGGCCGTCACCATGAGGATCGCGAAGACCACCGCCATCCCGATCGAATTCATCAGGAACTGCACGTTCCCCCACATCGTCACGAAGCTCTGGTTGAACGCCTTCTCCGTCATGGTCTTCGTGGGGGCGCTCGAGTTCTCGAACATGGCGTCGATCGTGTGGGCGACCTGCGGTGCCAGCGCAGCGTCCTGCAACTTGAGCGCGTACCAGCCCGGCGTGACGCGATGCTGCGTGCGCTCGTCCAGGTAGTCGTAGCGGAAAATGAACGACCGGTCATCGATCGCCCGAACGCTCGGCGTGTAGACGGCGCGGATGGTGAAGGTCCAGTCGCCCGGGAAGATCGTGCCGCGGATCGTGACGTCCTGCCCGAGCTTCCAGCCGAACACCTCCATCAGCCCCTGGCCCACCAGCGCCGCGGTGCGCTCGTGCAGGAACGCCTCCTTCTGGTCCGGGGGCACGACGACCTCGGGGTACATCGCGAGATACGACTCGGGATCGACCGCGAACTGCGCGAAGAAGACCTTGCCGTCCCCGTACTGGCCGCCGAACCAGTTGGCCCAGGACACGGCCACGACGCCGGGCACGGCGGCCAACCGCTCGCGGTAGCTCATCGGCAGCGGAAAGACGATCGCCATCTTGTTCTGCACGCCCATCCGCTCGGCGCTGGCGACCTCCGCGCCGGCGTTGAGCGTGGTCACCACCGAGCGCAGCGATGCGAACAGGAACATCGCGAGCGCCACCCCCAACGTCGTGAGCAGGGTCCGGAGCCGGTGGCGGCGCAGGTTGGCGAAGACGAGCGGCAGCAGCTTCACGCGGCCAACACTCCCTTGTCCAGGTGCAACACCTGCTTGGCCTTCTCGGCCGCATGCGCGTCGTGCGTCACCACGATGATCGTCTTGTGAAACTCATCGTTGAGCCGCTGCAGCAGCGTCAGCACCTCCTGCGCCGACTTCTTGTCGAGCTGGCCCGTCGGCTCGTCCAGCAGGGTGAGCGTGGGGTCGGACACGATCGCACGCGCGATCGCCACCCGTTGCTCCTGACCTCCCGACAACTGGCGCGGGTAGTGGACCATCCGGTCTTCGAGCCCCACGACCCCGAGCGCGATGCGGACCCGCTCGGCGCGCTCCTTCTTCGAGAGCGGCGCCAGCAGCAGTGGCAGCTCGACGTTCTGAGCGGCGGTGAGCACGGGAAGCAGGTTGTAGGACTGAAACACGAACCCGATGTGCCGCGCCCGCCACTTCGCGAGCGCCGACGGCGACATGGTGTTCACCGCCGCGCCCGCCACCGTGATCGTGCCGCTCGTCGGCCGATCGAGCCCCGCCAGCAGGTTCAGGAACGTGGACTTCCCGCTCCCGGAGGGTCCCATGAGGGCCGTGAAGCTCCCCGCGGCGATATCGAGGGTGAGGTTCTCGAACACCTCGATGACCTGGCTGTCGCGCTGAAACGACTTGTGGACGTTACGTACCTCGACCAGTGCCATGACACGTCTTGCGTTGCAGGGTGACAGTCGAACTACGGCGAGACGGGCGAGGGCGTCACCCGCACGCGCTGCCCTGCGCGCGGGCTCTCGACCCCGCCCACGAGCAGCAACTCGCCCCCGGAAAGCCCGGAACGGATCTCGCGCAAGTTACCACTGACCGGGCCAGCGTCAACGTCCCTTTTCTCCAGGCGGCCGCTCCGTACGATCCACACGACGGCACGGCCGTTCTCGGAGCGGATGGCGGCCGCCGGCACCATGAGCCGGCGTGGGGCGACGGCGCCAGCCACCGTCAGGGGCGCGGCCTCCTCGAGGAATTCGACCTTCGCCCCCATCTCCGGAAGAAGCCGCGGGTCGTGATCGAGGATCGCCACCTTCACCTGCACCGTGGCCCGCTGGCGGTCGGCCGTGGGGACGACCTGGCGCACCCGGCCGCGGAACGACGTGTCGGGGTAGGCATCCAGGGTGATCCGCGCCGGCTGGGCGCCGCGCACCCGGGCGATGTACGCCTCGTTCACGTCCACCTCGACCTCGAGGGTGGACAGGTCGGCCATGGTCACGACCGCGCCCCGGGTGAGGCCGCCGCCGACCGACGGCGCCACCACTTCGCCGACTTCCGCCTCCTTGCGGAGTACGGTGCCGGTGAACGGCGCCCGGATGAGCGTGTTCTCGAAGTTGGCCTGCGCCAGCCGCACCCCCGCGGCCGCGGCCTCCACGCGCGCCGCCTGGGCGCCGGCGCGCGCGTCGCCCTGCCGGGAGCGGCTGTCGGCCGCCTCGACCTCCTGCTGCGACACCAGATTGGGGTTCTGAGAGTGGAGGTCGCGGACCCGGGCGAAGTCGCGCCGCAGCTGGTCACGGTCCGCTTCGAGCTCGATCAGCGTCGCCCGCGCGCTGGCGACCTGGGCCTCCGCTTCCCCCACCGCCGCGGCATAGTCGGCGTTGTCCAGGCGGGCGATCACGTCTCGCTGATGGACGAACGACCCCTCGCTCACGGCGAGGAATGCCAGCCGGCCGGGGATCTTCGCGGACACGGCCGCCTTGGTACGCGCGACCACGTAGCCGTTCGCGACGACGCCGACCGGGCCTCCTCTGCCACCCACGCCAGCCGTCTCGCCGGCCGCCACCGTGACCACCTGGACCGGCACGGCGGAGCCGCGGCGGAGCCAAAGCGCGATGCCGCCGCCGACGACGAGTGTCGCCCCCACGAGCCACAGGGCGCGCGTGAACGCCCGCTTGACGGCGGGCGGGGGCGCGTCGCGATCGATGCGGAGCTTGGCGAGGTCGGGAATGGTAGCCATCGACTCGGCGGGGAATCTACAACGAACCCACGGCGTCGTGCAGCGGGCGGGCGCCCGCCCGCCTTCACGCCCCGGCGGGCTCCGGGGGCAGGTTGCCGAGGACGGGTCCGCGGGCGGGGGCCGGCTTCTCGCGGGCCGCAGGCGCATCCGGGGACGCCTTCGGGTCCGGCGGAGAGACGTGGGGCGGCAGGGGTTTGCCGGCGATCACGAGATCCACGTCCTCGCGGTCCAGCGTCTCCCGCTCCAGCAGCGCGTGGGCCAGGCGGTCGAGGCTCTCGCGGTGCTCGCCGATGATGGTCTTAGCGCGCTCGAAGGCACCTTCCAGGATGCGCTTCACCTCGTTATCGACGAGCTCGGCCGTCCGCTCCGAGATCTCCCGCCGTTGCACGATCTCGCGGCCGAGGAAGATCTCAGCTTCGCGATCGCCGACGGCGATGGGACCTACCGCGTCACTCATCCCGAACTGCGTCACCATGCGCCGGGCATAGGAGGTGGCGACTTGGATGTCCTGCGCCGCGCCCGTCGTCACCTTCTCCGGCCCGAAGACGAGCTCCTCGGCGACCCGCCCGCCGTACGCGGTGGCGAGGCGGCTGAGGATCGACTGCTTGGTGTACTTGTGCAGCTCCTCTTCCGGCAGATACGCGGTGATGCCGAGCGCCCGGCCGCGCGGCACGATCGTCACTTTGTGCAGCGGGTCGGCGCCCGGGACGTTGAGGCTCACGAGGGCGTGGCCCGCCTCGTGATAGGCGATGAGCGTGCGCTCCTCCTCCGACAGCACCCGGCTCTTGCGCTCCAGGCCCAGCATCACCTTGTCCTTGGCGTCCTCGAGATCGCGGTGGTCCACCGCCTGTTTGTTGCGGCGGGCGGCGAGCAGCGCGGCCTCGTTCACCACGTTGGAGAGCTCCGCCCCCGAGAGTCCCGGGGTCCCGCGCGCGATGCGGGCGAGGTCGACGTCCTGGGCCAGCGGGATCTTGCGCGTGTGCACGCGCAGGATCTGCTCCCGGCCCTTCACATCCGGCATGTCCACCACGATCTGGCGGTCGAAGCGGCCCGGGCGCAGCAGCGCCGGGTCGAGGATGTCGGGCCGGTTGGTGGCGGCGAGGAGGATCACGCCCTCGTTCGACTCGAAGCCGTCCATCTCGACGAGCAGCTGGTTGAGGGTCTGCTCGCGCTCGTCGTGGCCGCCGCCCAGGCCGGCGCCGCGGTGCCGCCCGACGGCGTCGATCTCGTCGATGAAGATGATGCACGGCGCGTGGGCCTTACCCTGTTCGAACAGGTCGCGCACCCGCGAGGCGCCCACGCCGACGAACATCTCCACGAAGTCCGAGCCCGACATCGAGAAGAACGGCCGGCCCGCCTCGCCCGCGACCGCCTTGGCGAGCAGCGTCTTGCCCGTGCCCGGCGGCCCCACGAGCAGCGCGCCTTTGGGCAGCCGGCCACCCAGGCGCTGGAACTTCAGCGGATCCTTGAGGAAGTCGATGATCTCCTCGAGCTCCTGCTTGGCCTCGTCGCAGCCCGCCACGTCGGCGAAGGTCACCTTGGGGGTGTCGCCCGCGAGCAGCTTGGCCTTCGACTTCCCGAACGCGAAGGCCCGATTGCCCCCCTGCTGCATCTGCCGCAGCATGAACACGATCAGGCCGAGCAGCAGCAGGTACGGCAGGAATTGCAGCAGCACCAGCCCGAAGGTGGGCTTCTCCATCTTGCCGCGGACGTCGACGTTCTTGGCCCGCAGGCTCGCCACCCATGTGTCGTTCGCCTCGAACGGCAGCAGCATGGTGAAGTGCTCGGCGTTGCGGCGCCCCTCGGGGATGGCGTGCCGAAAGTCGCCCTTGATCTGCTGGCGCTCGGTGATCTCCACGGCGGCGATGTTGCTCTGGTCGAGCTGGTCGGCGAACTCCGTATAGGTGATCTCCACCGCATCCTGGCGGCGGCCGGCGGCGAACTTGACCAGCGCGATCGAGCCGACGATGAGGAGCGCCCAGAACGAGAGCGTCCGCAGCATCTGGGCCCAGTTGAACTCGCGCGGGGGCGGCGGCAGGCGGTTTGGCATCTACGTCAGGCTCGCTATATAAGGAAGGTGCCGGAAGTTCTCGGAATGATCGAGCCCGTATCCCACGAGGAACGCTCGCGGAGCGTCGAACCCGACGAAGGCCGCCTCCAGCTCCAGATGCACGGCAATATGCTTGTGCAGCAAGGCACAGATCTCCAGGCTCCGCGGGTTGCGGGCCCGCAGGAGCGTCACCAGACGGTTCAGCGTCTTCCCCGTGTCAATGATATCCTCGACCAGGAGGATATGTTTCCCCGCGAGCTCGGTCTCCGGATCGTACAGCAGCCGGACGTTGCCGCTGGAAACCGTGCCCTCCCCGTAGCTCGCGGCCACCAGGAAGTCCACCTGCAGCGGCCGGTCGATGCGCCGCACCAGGTCGCTCAGGAAGATGAAGCTCCCCTTGAGCAGGCCGAGGACGAGGAGGTCTCCCTCGGGATACGCCGCCGTGATCTCGGCCCCCAGCTCAGCCACCCGCCGCGCGATCGTCTCGGCGTCGAAGACGATCCGCGCCAGCTTCGTGTCACCGGTTTGCTTCTGCAGACTCCCCGTTCCGGATAACATCGAGCCGCACCGCCGGGGTTCCGGGCTCGGGAAGCGCGACCGCGCTCCGACAGACACCGGGTACCCACAGAATGGTTTCGCCGCAGGCGACGACGGGGTACCGCCCCCGCTCGCTCCGCGACACGCGCGCCTCCATCAGCAGGCGCCGCAACGGCCGGTGCCCCACCCCGCCCAGCGGCGCCACCCGGTCGCCGGGACGCGACGGCCGGACCACCCACTCCCTGTCCGCCACCCAGGTCGTCCACGCCGTCCGCTCCAGCGTGGCCGGTGCGGGCTCGGGCCGCCAGCTCACCCGGAAGTCGCCGAACACGGCGCTGCCGCGCTCGCCCGCGCCCACGACCTCCTCAGCTGCGCAGGCCATCGCGCGCCGCACCTGCAGGCGGTCGAAGGCTACCTCCGCCGTCCAGCCTCCGCCCAGCGGCAACCGCCGACCGGAGGACCGCGCCGCCAGGGCGCACAGCGCGCGGGCGCGCCGCGGCCCGAGCACCAACCCCACGCGCCGGGCCGCGGCGCGCACCAGGGCGACGGCCACCTCGTCATCATAGCGAGCGAGCCCCGCACGGGCAACGTCGAAGCCGCGCGCGGCGACGTGAAGTTCAAGGTCGGGAACGACTTCCAGCACCCGTTCCCACGCGCGCCGCTCCGCCGCCGCGTGGCGGCCCACGCGCAGCAGGTCGTCGCGCACGCGGGAGCCGAGCCGCCCCACGAGCATCGGCAACAGGGTGCCGCGGATCCAGGAACGGAGGTGCGCGGGGTCGCGGTTGGCGGGGTCGTCGTGCACGGGCAGGCCACGCTCGGCCGCGTAGGCGGCGAGCTCCGCGCGCGTGAACGGCAGCAGCGGCCGCACCAGCCCGCCGCGGGTGCGGGCCGGCATTCCGGCGAGCCCCGCCGGGGCGCTACCCCGCAGCACCCGTAGCAGCACGGTCTCGACCTGGTCATCGCTGTGGTGCGCAGTGACGAGGTAGCGGGCGTGGTGGCCCGCCTGCACGGCGTGCAGCCAGGTGTATCGCGCGCGGCGCGCGGCGGTCTCGGTCGTGGCCGGGCCGAGCGCGAGCTCGCCCAACTCGAACGGCACTCCATAGCGGGCCGCGAGATCTTCGACCGACCGTCCGACCCTCCGACTGTCCGACCGAATCCCGTGGTCCGCGTGGGCGACGACGAGCGCGAGCCCGAGCGCGGGGCCGGCGCCGTGCAGGAGATCCAGCAGCGCCACCGAGTCGGCCCCGCCCGAGACGGCGACGAGCGCCGTGCCCGGCGTGGGGAACAGCCGGGCGGTCTCGCAGTGGGCGCGGAAGCGGTCGGCCAGCGCAGCGGTCATATTTAAGTATGTCCTCCCCGGACCAAACCTACCAAC
>QHUY01000066.1:23829-38557 GCA_003223415.1 Gemmatimonadota bacterium | reverse complement strand
GCGACGATCGCCACGCCAAACGCCGCGCCGACGGGAGCGCTCCGCCAGAGCACCGCCGCTCCCAGCAGGACGGAGAGTGCCACCCCCCCCCCCCACACCCCACCCCCGGCCATGAAAGGCGAGAGGCCGGCGAACACACCGGCCCCAAAGCCTACGGTGATCCACAGAATCGGCGGCCGCACGGCGCGGGCCGCCTCAGCAGGTCAGACCAGCTGGACGGGTTTTGCCCCGCAGCGCGGCGCCATCGCCACCTTGCGGAAGCCCTCCAGCAGGACGACGTCGAGCTTCGCCATCTCCTGATCCGAGGAAAGGGATAGCTCGGTGAGGATCTCGCCCTGGCGGGTCGAGACGTAGTGCGGGGTCAGCCGGTTGAGGGCGTACATCAGCACGTCCCCGCGACAGGTATCGCAGCCGCAGAAGGTGGCATACTGCGCCCGCAGCTTCTCGTATTCCTTCTTGGTCACTTCCCAGGCCACGTTCGTTACCCCACGAGAGTTCGCTCCTGTTCCACCGGCCAGGCGGTGAATGTCGAGCCGGTGGTGCCGGTGAAGCGAACCCGCCGGTAAGTCCCGATCCAGTCCGGGGAACCCTCGACCAGGGCGACTTTGTTGGTGCGCGTGCGGGTCTGGAGCAGGCCGCCGCGCTTGGCGGGGCCTTCGACCAGCACCTCGTGCGTCGTGCCGACGAGCGCCATGTTCCTCCGCGCCGCCACCCGCCGCACCACGGTGATGAGGCGCTCGAGCCGCTCGGTCTTGACGTCCTCGGCCACATGGTCCTTGAGCCGCACCGCGGGCGTCCCTTCGCGCAGCGAGTACTTGAACGTGTACGCGTCGTCGAAGCCGACTTCCTCCACGAGCGAGAGCGTCTCCCGGAAATCGTCTTCGGTCTCGCCGGCGAACCCGACGATGATATCGGTCGTGAGGGCCAGGCCCGAGATCGCGCGGCGCAACGCGGCCACCACCTCCAGGAACCGGGCGCGGTCGTAGCGCCGCAGCATCCGTTTGAGAACGCGCGAGCTGCCGCTCTGCACCGGCAGGTGCACGTGCTCGCACACCGCGGGGGTCCCGGCCATCGCGGCCAGCACCCGCTCGGTGAAGTCCGTGGGATAGGGCGAGGTGAAGCGCAGACGCCGCATGCCGGGGACCGTCCCGACCGCGCGCAACAGGTCGGCGAAGTCGTGCGTGCCGTCGTGGTAACTGTTGACGGTCTGGCCAAGGAGCGTGACCTCGGTGGTGCCGGACGCGGCGAGGCGCGTCACTTCGTTCACCACGTCGGCCAACCTACGGCTGCGCTCCGGCCCGCGCGTCATCGGAACGATGCAGAAGGTGCACCGATAATCGCAGCCGCGTTGCACGGTCACGAACGCGGATGCCGAGTCCGGCCGCACCGGCGGCACGTCCTCGTAGTGCTCCCAGCCCTTGAAGGCCACGTCCGCCGCGCGCTCGCCGCCCCGCGCGCGAGCGATCAGCTCGGGCAGGCTGCGGTAGCCGTCCGGCCCGATGACTAGGTCCACCTGCGGCACGCGCTCGAGCAGCCGGGGCCCGAGCCGCTGCGCCATGCACCCCACGACGCCGAGGACGTCGCCCGGGCGCTTGTACCGCTTCAGCTCCCCCATGCGCCCCAGCACCCGCTGCTCGGCATGGTCGCGCACGGCGCAGGTGTTCACGAGCATCACGTCGGCCGCCGTCGGGTCGTCGGTGCGAACGTACCCCTCCCGCGCCAGCACCCCGAGCATCAGCTCGGAGTCCGACACGTTCATCTGGCAGCCGTAAGTTTCGATGTAGACGCTCGGCATATCAGTCCACCGTTACCTCGCAACGGGCGCGCCCGTCCCACGCCGCCGTAGGAAGATAGACGGAGAGATAGTCCTCTGTCAGCAGTTCCAGGCGGCCCGCCGCGTGACCACTCACGACCCCATCTCCGGTTTGTCCCTTACGCTTCTCTCTGTACGCCTCCTTCTTCGCGTCCCCCAGTAGCCTCAGCTCGCTCGCTCTGTCCCGCACCGCTCGCGCCGGGACTTCCTCGCCGAGCCGCATCGCCGCCGTCCCCGGCCTGGCACTGTAGGGAAACACGTGCAGGTAGGTGAACGGCAACGCCTCGATCAGCGCCAGCGTGGCCCGGTGGTCGGCGGCGGTCTCTCCCGGAAATCCCGCGATGACGTCGGCGCCGAGCCCGAAGACCGGCAGCCGGGCGGCGAGCCACTCGACGCGCGCGCGGTAGGCGTCGGCGGTGTACCAGTGCCGGCCCATGCGCTTCAAGACGCGGTTCGATCCCGACTGCAGGGGCGCGTGCAGGTGCGCCGCGAGCTGCCGCGGCGCCCCGATGAGGAGGCGGGCGATGGCGTCATCGACTTCGGTGGCTTCGATGGAGGAGAGCCGGAACCGCACGCGGGGAACTGCCGCGATTAAGGCCTCGAGGAGCCGGCCGAGCGACGGGCCTCGGGGCTCGGGGTTCGGGGCTCGGGTCGGAACCTCCGAGTCCCAAGTCCCGAGCCCCGAGCCCCGGTCCCGCCCGTAAGTCCCGATATGCACGCCGGTCAGGACCAGCTCCGCGTGATGCTCGCTCAGAGCCCGGGCTTCGGCAACGAGCTCCGGGATGGGGCGCGACCGGTTCGCCCCGCGCGCGAGCGTGGTCGCACAGAAGGTACAGTGTTCGTCGCAGCCGTCCTGGATCTTGAGCCAGCCGCGGGACCTCACGCCCGCCTCTGTTCCCCGCGGCCTGGAGCACTTGCATCGGATCGGCCCCCCCGACGACCGCACGCACGCCCGGCAGCGCGGCGATGGCGCCGCCGCCGTCACGCGCGGCGGCGCAGCCCATCACGACGCTCGGACACCCGGTGCGGCCGAGGCGCCGGACGAAGTGGCGCAGCTTGGCTTCGCTCTCGCCGGTCACCGTACAGGAGTTGACGACGGCGAGATCGGCATCCGCGGGGTCCACGACGACGACGACGCCCTGGTCGGCGAACGCCTGGCGCACCAGCTCGGTGTCGTACTGGTTCGCCTTACAGCCGAAGGTGTGAAAGTAGACGTTCACGGCCGCACGGTGATGCCCAGCAGGAAGCTCCACACGCGCTCGGTGAGCCCGACCGCACGGCGCTGCAGGTGCTCGAGCCCCATGTCGATCAGCCCGCGCCCACCGGCGAGCCGGAGGCCGGTGCCCACGGAAGCCCCCCACTCGCGGGGCGCCGCGCCCGCGGGGCTGAAGGGCATGCGCCCGCCGCGGGCGCCGAGCCGGAGCGGCACCTGGTTCCCCAGCTCCGCGCCCACGGCCCAGTTCGTCGTGTTGTGCGCGTACTGCCCCGCGTCGCCCCAGCTCTGGTACACGACCGTCGCAGCCACGCGGGTGGCGCTCCCGGGCTGCCACCCGACCGCTCCGCCCACGGTCACGGGGAGGTCGTTGCGGGCGATCTCGGCGCCGGCGAGCCGGGCGCGCAACCGCGAGTCGGATCGGGCGAACGCCGCCACGCGCAGGGTCGGGCCGAGCAGGCCGATGGCGCTGGCGGAGATACCGGCCCCGTCGTAGTTGACGTCCTCGGTCTGCGCGGCGGTGCTGTAGGTCGTGTTGGTGAACTCGCGCACGGCGCGGAGCCGCGTCGAGCCGGTGAGCAGGTGCAGCCCCAGCCCGAGCCACAGGCGGCCCCAGGCCCGCGCCGAGGCCGCGACGCGCAGATCGACGACGCCGCCGTCGCTGGACAGGAGATCGGTCACCGGCTGCGGCACTCCCCGCACCAGCACCGTGTCCTGCGTGGCAAGCTGGTAGCTGCGGTCCAGGTAGGTCGCGAACCCGCCGCCCAGCATGATGCCGTGCCCGATCGGGCCTGAGAGACCCATCTGCGGGAAGCGGGTGGTCCGGAGCGTCGCGTCCGCGCCGCCAAGGCTCACGTGGCGATACGACGTGCTGCTGAGCGTCCAGGCCGTGAGCCGGCCTACATCACTCAGGGCGGCGTCCGCCAACGCCGAAATCGGGTCGAACGGCGCGAAGGCGCCCGCCGTGCTGCGGACCCGGACGCCCTCCATGCGCCCCGGCGTGCCCAGCCCCTTGATCCCGAACTGCGAGTCCTGGGCGCGCGCCGGGCCCGCGACGCAGCATGCCAGCATGGCGACGAGCGCGACCGTTCCCCCTCTCCGCGATGCGGAGAGGGGGCCAGGGGCTGAGGTCCGGCGGGCAGTCATGGCGTCCCGAACGGGTAGCGCGGAATGTAGGTGAGCTGCAGCGCCGGGCTATACCCGGGAGCGCGCGAGGAGTAGAAGCGAATCTCGGAGAAGGTCGCCCCTTCCTGCAGCCGAGAGCCGGCGGCCGGCAGCTCGATCACCTGCCGCAGGAGGAGTGTGCGGGGGATGGTGGTGTCGTTCTGCCAGGCGCGCAGGAAGTTCGTGACTTCAACGGTGACGGTGTCCTGCTTGCCGACGAAGACCGTCGCCGAGTCGGGGTGCAAGGCGGTGCTCGAGCTGAGGGGCGACTTGGCCCCGAAGTCCGCCGCCACCTGATTCACGGCCACGAAGAACGAGTCACCGGGCACCCCCTGCGCGGCGACGGCGGGCACGAGGATCAGCGTGGCGCGGACGATCTGCGTGGAGTCGCGGATCGCGCGCGGCAGGTCCACGCGGAGCAGCGAGCGCGCCGACGGCATACCGCCGACGGTGAGGTTCGAGTCGAGCGCCGGGGGCGGCGGGTCGAAGACGAAGCTGTCGAACTCGGCCCCCGGCGACTGTTTCCGGATGACGAAGGTCCCGGCCGAGTCGAGGCGACTCTCCCAGGTGATGCCGGCGCCGGCGCCGCTCTCCGTCGAGGCGATCGCGACCGTAGTGGGGACGTCGGCGGTTACTCGGATGCCGAGCGCCACCTTCCCCGAATCGGCCGGCGACCAGGGGATCTGCAGGGAATCGAATTTGAAGGCAAACACCAGTCGCCGCAGCGGCGTGAACACGGAGTCCACCGTCACGCTGTCACCGGTCACCGAATCGAAGCCGCCCGCCTGCGCAAGCAGGCTGTCGACGTTGATGTTTCGCACCGGTGTCACATTGAAGGAGTCCACCAGCGCCGCGAACGTTGTGGTCGAGTCGATGGCGAGCGGAAGACGGTAGAATTGCAGCCGCAGGTTGTGAGCCGCCGTGTCCCGTCGCACGATGTGCAGGCGCATCCTGACCGCGGCCGGGGCGAGCAGGGGGCCAGTGGTGGTATCGCTCGTCGCAATGATCGCCCGCGTTGCCACTGGTCTGAACCGCATGATGAGTCGGCTGTCCACAGTCGGCAGGGTCGCCGCGAGCAGGATTGTGTCGCCGAACGGGTTCACGTACCCGATCGGCCGCCCGTAGGAGGAATCCCGCCCGATCACCGAGGTGAGGATCACGTCTGTCAGACCGATCGAGGTGGTCGGGCAGAAGTTCGGGCACTGCCCCGGGGCCGTGAGCTTCTCCGTGCAGGCAAGGACCACCAGCGCTCCCAGCGCGCCGAGCCAAACGCCCCGACCGCCGCGCCGGGTCACGTGTCGAGTGACTCTTTAGTGAAGGCGGCCGGCAGCAGCTCGGCCAGGGTCCAGCGCCGCTCACTCTTCGGGCCCGCCGAGATGACCTCCAGCTCCAGACCGAACTCCGCAAGCAGCTGCCGGCACGCGCCGCACGGCGCCGCCGGAGGATCGACGTCGGTCGTGACGGCGATCCGGCGAAACATGCGGGCCCCTGCCGCCACCGCCGCTCCGAGCGCCATCCGCTCGGCGCAGATCGTGAGCCCGTAGGAGGCGCTTTCGACGTTCGTCCCCACGAACACGCGGCCGTCGGCCGCCTCGAGCGCCGCGCCGACGTGGAACTTGCTGTAGGGCGCATACGCATTCTTCATGACGCCCCTAGCCTTTACGATTAGGGCGCCTGTGGAGTCGTCCTTCAATTCCACGCCTCCCGCAGGAACGACGTCCCCACAGCGAGCGGGTCGACGTCGAAGTACTCAGCCACCGTCGCCCCCATGTCCGCGAACGTCCGCCGCTCCCCCAACCGCACCGCCTTCACCTTCGGCCCTAGCACCAGGATCGGCACCGCCTCGCGCGAGTGGTCGGTCGAGGGAGTCGTCGGGTCGTTGCCGTGGTCGGCCGTGAGGATGATCAGGTCTGCGCCGGAGAGCCGTGCGAGCAGCCGCGGCACCCAGGCGTCGAGCTCCTTCAGCCCCTGATGAAACCCCGCCACGTCGTTCCTGTGCCCCCACGTCTGGTCGAATTCGATCACGTTCACGAACAGGAAGCCCGTCGGCATCCCTTCCAGCGCTTGCTCGATCAGCCGGTAGGCGTCGGCATTGGTCGGCGTGTGCTCGCTGGTGATGTTGCGGCCGGCGAACAGGTCGTCCACTTTCCCCACACCCACTCGCGGGATTCCGCGCTCCGCCAACCGGTCGAGCAGGGTCGTTCCCGTAGGCGCGATCGAGAAATCCTTGCGGCGCGCCGTACGCTGATAGGCCCCGGGCCTCCCCGCGAACGGCCGCGCGATCACTCGGCTGACGGCGTGCTCCCCGACCAACATCTCCCGGGCGATGTCGCAAGCCCGGTACAGCTCCCCCAGCGGGACCGTCTCCTCGTGGGCCGCCACCTGGAAGACGGAGTCGGCGGACGTGTAGACGATCCACTTGCCGCTTTTCTGGTGCTGCTCACCCAGCTCGGCGATGATCGCGGTTCCCGAGGCCGCCTTGTTCCCCAAGTACCCACGGCCGGTACGACCAGCGAATTCGTCCAACAGATGCGTCGGGAAGCCGTTCGGGTACGTGCGAAACGCCTTCTCGAGGAGCACGCCACAGATCTCCCAGTGTCCGGTCGTGCTGTCCTTGCCTTCGGACGCCGGCAGCGCGATCCCCGTCGCGGCTCCCGGAGACGCCGGGCACCTGATTCCTTGCAGCGGGCGACAGCACCCCAGCCCGAGACGCTCCAGGTTCGGGAGTGCGAGGCCCCCGACCGCGCGCGCCACGTTGCCGAGCGTATCGCTCCCGGCGTCGCCGTAGCGCGCGGTGCTCGGCGACTCCCCGATCCCCAGGCCGTCGAGCACGATGATCGCCGCGCGCTTCATTCGTAGACGCGCGGTAGCCGGGCGCCGAGGCCGGTCAGAAACTCGCGCTGCAGCTCCCCGCTCCAGGCGGCGAACTGCTCCAGCGTGTTGCGCTGGCCGACAGCCTCACCGACCAGGGTCGCGACCTCGCCCACCGCGACCGCAGTAGCGCCGGCGTCCACCATCGTCAGGTCCATCGTCACCAGGCCCACGATCGGACAGCGGGCGCCGCCCGGGAGCGTCGTCGCCTCCCCTTTGAGGCCGAGCGAGCGGCGCAACCCGTCGCCGTAGCCGATGCCGAGGGTGGCCACGGTGGTGTCGCGCGGCGCGGTCCACGACGCGTTGTAGCTCACGCTCTCGCCGCGCCGCACCCGGCGCACGCTCACGATGCGGGCCCGCAAGCTCACCACCGGTTTGCCGACCGGCAGCCCCTCGCCCGCAGACCCGCCATACAGGTAGACGCCGGGACGGATCGCGTCGAAGGCGAACGGCTGGCCGCGCAGGGCGGCGGCGCTGTTGGCCACGTGCAGCAGCGGGGGCCGGCGGGCGAGGCGCCCTGCGGCCTCCTGAAAGCGGGCGAGCTGCGCGTCGGCTGTGCCATCCCGCCGGTCGGCCGAGTGAAACTGGGTGTAACAGCCCTCGAGGTACGGGGTGTCGAGCAGGTCGGCGAGCGGCTCGACCTCGTCCCACCGCACGCCGCTGCGCCCCATGCCCGTGTCGATCTCGAGGTGGAACGCGCCGCCGCGCCCGCCGCGCGCGATCCAGGCGTGGATGCTCGGCCCGTCGCCCAGCGCGGGCGTCAGGCGGTGCTCATGGTACGCGTCGAACAGTTCCGGGCGGCCCGGCATCAGCACGAGTATCGGCCGGGTAATGTCCGCCGCCCGCAGCTCGACCCCCTCTTCGAGAGTCGCGACCCCGTACCCCCAGGGGTCGAGCGCCTCGAGGGCCCTGGAGACGGCGACGGCCCCTGCCCCGTAGGCGTTCGCCTTGACGATCGGCAAGAGCCGGGTGCCCGCGATGCGTGCGATCGCGCGAGCGTTGTCGACGAGGGCGGCGAGGTCCACCTCGACCCAAGCGCGGCTGGTGCGCCCCCCCCCCCCGGCCCCCCCGCTGATTGACACGTTCACTGGCGCGCGTAAGCTAACCCGCGGCGCGGCTTAAATGCAAGACGAAAAAGGGGTTGCCCCAAGTAGATTCCCTGCGTCTCGCAACCGGAGATGTCCACCCGTGGTCGAGCCAAGAGCCTCCGACGTCGCTCTCGCCCGCGCGCTTGCGCTCGTCCGCGATCTGCGCGCGCGCTGTCCCTGGGACGGCGCCCAGACGCGCGCCACGCTCCGTCCCTACCTCGTCGAGGAAGTGTTGGAGCTCGAAGCAGCCCTGAACGACGGCGATCCCCTCGAGTTGCGCGACGAGCTCGGCGACCTGCTGCTCCACCTCGCGTTTCAGCTCGTGATCGGGGAGGAGCGCAAGGAGTTCGATGCGGAGGCGGTGACGCGCACGCTGGAAGAGAAAATGTGGCGACGCCATCCGCATCTCTTTGCCAACGCCGAACGGCCGGACCACGAGACATGGGAACGAACTAAGCGCAGGGAGCGGGGAGTGGGGAGCGGGACGCTCCGTGGCTTGCCGAGTACCATGCCGCCGCTCCTCAAGGCGTATCGCCTGCAGGAGCGCGCCGCGGGCGTGGGGTTTGATTGGCCCGATGCGAAGGGGCCGATGCTCAAGGTCAAAGAGGAGATCGGAGAGCTTGAGCGGGAAACGGGAAACGAGAAACGGGAAGCGATCGAGGACGAGGTCGGAGATCTCCTCTTCGCCGTCGTGAACCTCGCCCGCAAGCTCGGCATCGAGCCGAATCGGGCCCTCGAGCGAGCGAACGACAAGTTCACACGGCGCTTCGAGGCGATGGAGCGGCTGGCGGAGCGGCGGGGAGTGGAGATCGGACGGGCGAGCGTGGAGGAGCTGGACAGGCTGTGGGAGGAAGTGAAAGCCCTCGGGTTCGCTCACGGCCAGAGCTTATAGAGCGTCCTCGGGAACGCGATCGCTTCGCGGATATGTGGGATGCCACAGATCCAGGCCACGGTGCGCTCGACCCCCAGCCCGAAGCCTGAGTGCACGAATGTCCCGTACTTACGCAGATCGAGATACCAGCCGTAGGCCTCGAGCGGGAGCCCCTCGGCCTTGATGCGGGCGAGTAACCTGTCGTAATCGTCCTCGCGCTGGCTGCCGCCGATGATCTCCCCGTATCCCTCCGGCGCCAGCATGTCGTTGTTCAGCACGGTGCGCGGGTCGGCGGGGTTTTCCTTCATATAGAAGGCCTTCACCGCCTTGGGGTAGTTGAACACCATCACCGGGCGGTCGTACTGCTTGGCCAGCAGCGTCTCCTCGTCCCCACCCAGGTCCCGCCCCCATTCCATCGTCGCGCCCAGGCCTTTGAGCGTTTCCACCACGTCGGTGTACGAAATGCGGGGGAACGGCGGGACGCAGCGCGCCAGCGGCGCCGTGTCCCGCTGCAACTCGGCCAGCTCGGCCTTGCGGCGCTCGAGGCAGCGCGCGACGACATAGGCGACGAACTCCTCCTGAAGCGTCATATTGTCGTTGCAGTCGTTCCAGGCGACCTCGGGCTCCACCATCCAGAACTCGGTGAGATGGCGACGCGTCTTCGACTTCTCGGCCCGGAACGTGGGGCCGAAACAGTAGACCTTGCCGAGCGCGGCCGCCGCCGCCTCGACGTACAGTTGGCCGGTCTGAGCGAGGTAGGCCTTGCCCAGATCGAAATAGTCGGTCGCGAAGAGCGTGCCGGCGTGCTCCCCGATCGCGCCCGTGAGGATCGGGGTGTCCACCAGCACGAAGCCGCGCTCGTAGAAGAAATCGCGGATCGCCTGGATGACCTCGTGACGCACGCGCGCGATGGCCACCTGGCGCCGGCTGCGCAACCACAGGTGGCGGTGCTCGAACAGGAACGCGGTGCCGTGCTCCTTGGGCGTGATCGGGAAGTCCGCGCTGGCCCCCAGGATCCGCAGATCCGTCACCTGGAGCTCGACCCCGCCCCCTCCCGGAGCGCGCGAGTCGGCGCGCACGGTGCCCGTGACCTCGACCGAGGTCTCTTGGGTCAGTGCGCCGACCGTGCCCCAGGCCGCCGCCGGGACCTCCTTCTTGGAGAGGACCGCTTGCAAGTAGCCGGTGCCATCCCGCAGCACCACGAATGCGATCTTGCCGCTCGAGCGGGTGGTCATCACCCACCCGCGCACGGCGACCGTCCGGCCGATCAGGCCGGCGAGCGCGTCGATCCGCTGGGTCGCTGGCATAGGCGCGGCATACTAGTGGCGGCGTTCTGGGCTGTCAACGCGATGGCCTGCGTGCCGCCGGTGAGGTTCGGCCCCGACCGCCAGGAGCTCTCGTGGCCCGCGTACCTGGGCAACGCCCGGCATGACGCGTCCGTCGCCGAGTCCCTGAACCCCGACCCCCGACCGCTCTGGCACTTGGGCGCCGGCCGCGCCGTCCGCGGCGCCCCGGCGCTGGGGGAGACCGTGCTCGCCGTCGGCAC
Organism: Gemmatimonadota bacterium; assembly: GCA_003223415.1. Lineage (GTDB taxonomy): Bacteria > Gemmatimonadota > Gemmatimonadetes > Gemmatimonadales > GWC2-71-9 > 13-1-40CM-70-15. The sequence goes on along the minus strand of QHUY01000066.1, from coordinate 27,991 downwards.
TGTGGACCGCAGCGTCGTGCTCGTGAACCGCGAGAACGGCGAGGTGCTGTGGCGGTCCCGCCTCGGCGGCACGATCCACGGCGGCCCCCTGCTCGACGAGGACCGGCTCTACGTCGCGACCGAGGCGTCCCCGGACGGACGGGTGTACGCCCTGCGGCTGCGCACCGGCAAGCCGCTGTGGACCGCCAAGACGGACGGCATCGAGGCGCCCCTCGCCTTCGACGGCAATGCCCTCTTCGCCGGGACCGAGCGCGGCACCGTGCTGCGCCTGGACCCGGAGACGGGGACGATCCGCTGGCGCCGGCGGCTGTCCGGCGCGATCCGCGCCGCGCCCGTCCCCTCCGCCCGCGGGCTCGCCGTCGCGACCGACGCCGACACGCTCTACCTGCTGAGCCGCGAAACGGGCGAGATCCAGCGGCGCCTGCCGACGCCGGGCGCCGTGCTTGCGGCCCCAGCGTTGGGTGGCGAACGGCTCTATCTCGGCACGACCGAGGGGCACGTGCTGGCGGTGGACCTTCCCTCCCTCGGCGTCGCCTGGGACTGCCGCACCGGCGACGCGGTCTACGGCGCTCCCGCCTTGGCGCGGGACACCCTCTACGTGCTCGCGCGCAACGGGAAGCTGTGGCTCATTCCCGCGAACGCGCCGCTGGGAGCGCGGAGCTTCGACCTCGGCATCGTCGCCACCGCGGGCCCGACGCCGGTCGCGGCCGGCGTCCTGGTGGCGAGCGTGAGCGGCGAGGTGTTGCTGGTGAGTCGCGCCGACGGGTCGATCATGTGGCGCGCGCGCGTGGACGGGCCGGTCGAGGAGCCGCCGCTGGTGCGCGACCGCCAGCTGGTCGTCGTCGCGGGCCGCGGCGATATTCAGGTATACCGATGATGCGCGCCTTGCTGTTGGTCTGCGGCGTTGCGATCGGCGCTCCCACCCTCGCACTCGCACAGCATCCTGGGCCAGGAGTGCCTGGGGACCGTGCGACCTGGCGCCGCGGGGTCGTGCACTATGGGAAGTGGGTCGCGGCCGCCGGCGCGGTCGGACTCACCGCCCTCGCAATCAAGGAGCACAGGTATTCCACACGTGAATGGGATCAGCTCCTGGCCATCTGCCGCGCCCGGAGCACCGACTGCGCCACGGGGTCTGACGGACGCTATCTCGACTATCAAGCCGAGCTCCACTACGAGAAGGCGATCTACTACGATCACCGCGCGCGGCGCCGCCTGATCGGCGGCCAGCTGAGCCTCCTCACCGCAGCGGCGCTGTTCCTCGCCGACCTGCATCCGGGCAAGGCGCCGGGGAACATCCCGTTCCACGCCATTGAAGTCACGCCGGACGTGCAGGGCAGCGGGGCGCGCTTCGCCGTCCGGATTCCGTTCTAGCCGACTCGAAACAGCTCGAACCCTCGTTCATAGCGCTGGAGGATGCGGGTTCGATAGGCGGCGTGTTGCGGCCGGGTGAGGGACGGATCCGCGTCGATGATCTCCTTGGCCGCGCGGCGCGCCGCCTCCAGCAGGTCCAGATCACGCGCGAAGTCCGCCCAACGCAGCGGGACGCCGCCCGACTGCCGCGCCCCGGCGAGCTCGCCCATCCCGCGCTCCTTCAAGTCGAGCTCCGCGATCGCGAAGCCATCCGTCGTCTCGGTGAATGCTTGCAGGCGGGGCGCCGCCTCCGGCACGTCCGAGAGCAGGATGCAATGACTCGCGGCGGCCCCACGACCCACGCGCCCGCGCAGCTGGTGGAGCTGGGCGAGACCGAAGCGCTCCGCATGCTCGATCAGCATCACGGTCGCGTTGGGCACGTCGATCCCGACTTCGATGACCGTCGTCGCCACGAGGATCTGGACGCGGTTGTCGCGGAACGCCCGCATCACGGCGTCGCGCTCCTCGGGCTTCATGCGGCCGTGCACGAGGCCCAGCCGAAGCTCAGGGAAGATCTTCTCCAGTGTCGCAGCCATCGTCGTGGCCGCCTTGAGATCGGCGCGCTCGGACTCCTCGATGACGGGATAGATGACGTACGCCTGCCGCCCCGCGGCGCACTCCCCCCGCACGAACTCGTAGATCTTCCGTCGGGCCGTCTCGGTGCGCAGCGCCGTCTTTACGGTGCCGCGGCCCGGCGGTCGCTCCCGCAGCGGTGTCACGTCGAGGTCGCCGTACAGCGTCAGCGCGAGCGAGCGCGGAATCGGCGTCGCGGTCAGCAGCAGCACGTCCGGCGCGTCCCCCTTTTCGGCGAGCGCCGCCCGCTGCTCCACCCCGAAGCGATGCTGCTCGTCGATCACCGCAAGCCCGAGGTGATGGAACCGCACCGCCTCCTGAATGAGGGCGTGCGTCCCCACCACGAGCCGCGCCCCGCCCCCTGCGATCCGCTCCCGCGCCTGGGCTTTCTCGAGGGGCGAGAGCCGCCCCACCAGCAGCTCCGGCCGGATCGCGAGCGGCGCGAGCAGGCGCGACAGCGTGTCCTCGTGCTGCTCGGCGAGCAGCTCGGTGGGCGCCATCACCGCCGCCTGAAAGCCGTTCTCGGCCGCCAGCAGCATCGCGAACAACGCCACCACCGTCTTGCCCGTCCCGACGTCCCCCATCAGCAGCCGGTGCATGCGCTGCGGCGCCGTCATGTCCTCCGTGATCTCCCGGATCGCTCTTCGCTGGTCGGCGGTGAGCTCGAAGGGGAGATGCTCCTTGAGCCGCGTCGTGAGCTCCCTCTTCAACTCGAAGCGGATCCCCGCCCGCGCGCGCTTGGCGAGGAAGCGCGCCCGCGCCTGAACCAGCTGCTGGTCGAAGAACTCGTCGAAGGCAAGGCGGCGGCGCCCGGCCTCGGCGGCGGCGACCGTCTCGGGACGATGCACCGCGGCCAGCGCCGCGGCGAGCGCGGGCACGCCGAGGCGCTGACGCAGCGCCGGCGGGTGCGGATCGTCGACGAGCGCGAGCAGGGCGTCGAGATGCTGGTGCACGAGCAGGCGGATCTGCTTGTGAGACAGGCCTTCGGTCGCCGGGTAGACAGGGAGGACGAGGCCGCGGTCGGGGCCCGCTTCGTCCTTGTCCGCGAGGACGATGAACTCGCGCGGCACGAGCTGGCGGCCATGGTAGTAGCGCACCGGGCCGGTGACGAGCAGCAGCTGCCCCACCTTGATCGCGCGCTCGAGAAACGGCTGGCCCGGCCAGCCGCATTCGAGCAGGCCGCTCTCGTCCTGCAGCACCGCGCGGAACACGCGCAGCCCCCGGCGCGTGGGGAGGATGCCGGTGCGCACCACGCGGCCCACGCAGCTCACCTCGCTCCCCACCTGGGCGCGGGCGAGGGGAGTGATAGTGGTGGCATCGAGGTAGCGGTGTGGCGTGTGGTAGAGGAGATCGCCGACCGTGCGCACGCCGAGCCGGGCGAGGGCTTCGGCGCGCTTGGGCCCCACGCCTTTCAGGTACTTGACCGATGTGGTCAGCTGGAGCGTCACTCCCGCACCAACCGCCGGGCGTATTGCGGCGCGTCGAACACGGCAAGATCGTCGAGCGCCTCCCCCGTGCCGAGGAAGCGGATGGGCACGGGCACGGCCCGGCGCAGCGCCACGACGCTGCCGCCGCGGGCGGTGCCATCGAGCTTGGTGACGATCAGCCCGGTGAGCGGCACGGTGGCCGCGAACCGCTGCGCCTGCTGCACCGCGTTCTGCCCGACGGTCGCGTCCAACACCAGCAGGGACTCGTGCGGCGCACCGGGCTGCTGGCGGCCGATCACCCGCACGACCTTGCTCAGCTCCTGCAACAGTCGCTCCTCGGTGTGCAGCCGGCCGGCGGTGTCCACCAGCACGGTGTCGTACCCGCGAGCGCGGGCCGCCTGGAGCGCGTCGAACGCGACTGCGGCGGGATCGGCGCTGCCCCCGGCCACACCCTGGCGCCTCCCCGACGCCGGGCCGACCCACGGCGCCCCCAGGCGCTCCGCCCAGATCTCAAGCTGTCGGACCGCGCCGGCACGAAACGTATCTGCTGCCGCGAGCAGCACCCGCCGGCCCTCACCCTGCAGCCGCCGCGCGAGCTTGGCCACCGTGGTCGTCTTTCCGACGCCGTTGACGCCGAAGATCAAGATCACCGTCGGCGGGGTGGGCGCTCTCGCCAGCCGGCCCGGCTCAGGGGGACCTGCCCCGCTCCCTCCGCCCCCCCCCCCCCCCCCCCCCCCCCCCCCCCCCCCCCC
>QHUY01000066.1:17536-23678 GCA_003223415.1 Gemmatimonadota bacterium | reverse complement strand
CGCCATCAGGGGAGCCCCTGGCGGCGCCGCCACGCCCACTCGCCGACGAACGCCACGATCGCCACCACGAACAGCCACCAGCGGTCCCGCAGCCCCTGCGACACGCGCCGCGCGGCGGTCACTCCGGTCTGCGCCCGCAGCGTCGGCGCGGAGGGGCGCCACTCGTCGGAATACTCCTCTATCGCCACGAGTCCCTGCGTGGGCCCGCTACCCACCGCGTAGCGGTACACGCCGGGCGGCAGCCGCAGCTCCGCCCGGCCGTCGGCGTCGAAGCGCAGCGTATCGATGCGCTCGCGGCGGCCATCATTCAAGGTCACGACCGCGGTGGCCGGGGAGGGGGGGGGGGCGCCGCTCCCCACCCAGCGCCACACCAGCGGCAGACCGTTGGGCGTCTCGTAGGTCATCGGCACGACCCGCTCCCCGCTTCCCGCTCCCCGCTCCCCCAGGAGGAAATCCGCCAGGCTGGCGATCAGACTCCGGTACGCCTGCTCGCGTAACGCGGCGCGTGCCTGCATGCTCGCTCAGCATCACGATCGGATGCGAGGCGCCACGCCGGGCCAGCCGCGCTGCGAGCATGGGCACCGCCGCGCTGTCCGCGGGCAGGTCGGCGACGGCCGCGACGGGCGGGAGCGAGTCCCAGACGATCCCCGCCAGCCGCCCCGCCAGCGGCGAGGCGGGTGGCGGATCGACGTACCAATCGCCCTCGCGGCCCTCTTGACCGGCGAACACGAGCACGCCGCCCTCGCCGCTCATCCGGAGCGTAGCGAGCCGCGCGGGGGCGCCGAGCAGGGCGACGAGACGCGCGCCGGCGGCGGCACGCGCGACTTCGGCCGCCGCCACGGGGGCGAGCGTCCCCCCGTCGCGCCAGCGGCCCGGCTCGGTCTCGACGAACAGCTTGAGCGGCACGCGCGCCACGTCCCCGAGGACCCGCGCCAGGAACCGCGACTCCCAATCCGGCGGGGCGGCCAGCACGACGGCGGCGGGTGGGGCGCTCACTTGGACCACGAATTGTCTCGCGTCGTCGCGCGGTTCGGCATCGCCGACGCCTTCCAGCCGGACGTCGAGCGCAGACCACCCGGGGAACGGGAAACGAGAAACGGGAATCGGAAGAACGGTCGACACGGTCCCACTGTCCGGGAGCGCGACCGCTCGCGAAGCCAGCCGCCGGCCGGCGAGTGAGACCGCGAGCATCGCACGTTTCCCGTTTCCCGATTCCCGTTTCCCGGCCGTGCCCACCGTCACTTCGAGCGTGAGCGTATCGCCCGTCGTGAGCCGTCGTGAGCCGGAGACGGACGCGACGAACGCGTCGAAGAAATCCGGTCGGGGCACGACGATCAGGCGGGCGCGCGCGCGAAGGTCGGCCGGCAGGTCGGCCGCGTCGCCGACGTCGCCGTCCGTGACGACGATGACCGGGCCGCCTCGGGCCGCGGCCGCGTCGAGGGCGGGACCGAGACGGCTGGCGCCGTCGCCGGGTGGCGCCGTGTCGAACGCGGTCACGCGGTCCCCGAAGCGCCAGATCACGCCGTGCTGCGCCCGCGCCAGGGCGCGCGCCGTGTCGAGCGCTGCGCGCCACGGCGCTCCGGCCATGCTGAGGGACGCGTCGAGCAGGATCAGCGGCTGGTCGCCGCCCGGGAGGTCGCGGCGCACCGCCGGGTTCCAGAGCAGCAGCGCGAGCGCGGCGACGCCGGTCACGCGCAGCAGCGCCAGCGCGGGCGTCAGGCGACGCACGCGAGGGCCTCGGCCAGCGTGAAACGGCCTTCGTACAACGCGCGGCCGACGATCGCTCCCGGGAGCCCGGCGACGCGCACCTGCCGCAGGTCCTCCAGCGAGGCGACGCCGCCCGAGGCGATCACGTCCAACCCCAGGGCGGCGATCGCCTGCGCGCCCGCGATGTCGGGGCCGGCGAGCATCCCGTCCCGCGTCACGTCCGTGTAGATCACGGTGCGTGCCCCTTGCCCGCGGACCCGCGCCGCCAGGGCGAGCGCCGCCTCGTCGGAGACCTCGGTCCCGCCGCGCGCGGCGACCCGGCCGTCCTTGGCGTCGATTCCGATCGCGAGGTGCTCGGCGCCGTGGCGCGCCAGCAGACGGGCGACCAGCGCCGGGTCGGTCGCCGCCGTCGTCCCGATCACGACGCGCGTCGCGCCCCAGGCGAACATCTCCGCGATGGCCTCCTCGCTGCGCAGGCCGCCGCCGACCTGGACCGGGACCTGCGCGGCGGCGAGAAACGCCCGCGCCAGCCGGCGGTTGTCGCCTCGGCCGAAGGCGCGGTCCAGGTCAACAAAATGCACCCAGCGCGCGCCGGCGTGCGCGAAAGCGGCGGCGACCGCGAGCGGGTCGTCGGCGTACGCGGTCGCCTGGTGCGCGTCGGTCCGGCGCACGCGCACCACGCGCCCGCCCTGCACGTCCACGGCGGGGTAGAGATCCATCCGATGTAGCGGAAGCTAATCGCGCCCGGTGGGCGTCGCGGCGGCCACGACCGGCAAGACCTGCCGGGCACGGGAGGTTGGGGGTTCCAGCTGGGCGAGCAGCCCCGCGCGCGCCGTGTCGTAGGCGCTCCGGGAAGCGGGCGGGACCGGCGTGCCAGCGCCCATATCCTTGCGTTGCGGGTTGGTGGCGCGGCCGTTCACGAGGAATTCGTAGTGGAGGTGAGGCCCGGTCGAGAGCCCGGTCGAGCCGACGTAGCCGATCGTCTCTTCCTGTACGACGCGCTCACCCACGTGGAGCCCGGGGGCGAACCTGGAGAGGTGCCCGTAACGCGTGCGGATGCCGTTGACGTGGCGCAGCTCGATGTAGTTGCCGTAGCCGCCCCCCTCGTACTCGACGCGCGTGACGACGCCGTCGGCTGTCGCCCGCACCGGCGTGCCGTAGGCGGCCGAGAAGTCGACGCCCGCGTGGTTTCGCCAGATGTGCAGGATCGGGTGGTACCGGCTCCCGAAGCGGCTCGAGATGTGCCGGTAGCGCAGCGGTGCGCGGAGGAAGGCGCGGCGGAGCGAGCGGCCCTGGTCGTCGTAAAGGCCCCCCTCGCCACGGCCGGTGTCGGTCACGAAGTAGAAGGCGTAGTTCACGGTCTTAGCTGCATCCACGCGGGCCGCGAGGATGCGGCCGAAGCGGCGCTCCCCCTCGGGGGACTGTAGCCGCTCGAACAACACTTCGAACCGGTCGCCATCCCGCACGTCGCGCGTGAAGTCCACCTCCCAGTCGTACACGTCGGCGATCGCCCAGGCGAGCGCCACTCGCTCCCTGACGGGCAGCACGCTGTCGGGCACGATCGTGTCCAGCGCGTCGTACAACGAGGACTGGATCTGGCCGGTGATCCGCGTGCGGGTGATGGTCCAGGGGATTTGCTCTTCGGTCTCGACCCACCCCGAATCGCTGCGCACCAGCCAGAGGCGACGGTCGGGGGCGGGCCGGACCATCACCCGGCTCACGACCGGCTCGGTGCGCAACCGGCGGAAGTGGAGGATGAGGCCCGGCCGCAGGCGCCGCACCTGGAGCTTGGTCGCGGCCTTCAGGAAGCGGGCATAATCGGAGCCCGTGATCCCCGCGCGCGCCAGCACGGCGGACACGGTCTCGCGCCGGCCGAGCGAATCGGTGAAGTCCGTGTACGCCTGGTCGACGACGATCGGCCGGGCGGTGAGCGGACGATGCAGCGACCATGCCGCGTGGCCGCCCCAGAACAACGCCGCGGCCGCCACTGCCGTCGCGGCGACGTAATGACTGCGCCGCCGCGCCATCAGTCCATCTGCCTCCGGATGAAGGTGGGGATCTCCATCTCGTTGATGTCCGACGACGGCGGCGGCGCCTGCCGGCGCACCCCGACCTCGGCGGGCTTGGGGTAGCCCGGCGGCGGCACCGGCGTGGGCCGGGAGGGCCGCTTCTCGAACGGCAGCACCCCCGGCGCGGGGCGGCCGACCAGGGCCTCGGCGGGTGCGCCGGCTTTGTCGAAGCCGGTCGCGATGACCGTGATGCGGACTTCGCCGTGCATCGCGGGGTCGTTGACGGCGCCGAAGATGATCTCGGCCTCGTCGCCCGCCGCGTCGTGGATCGCCTCGCTGATCTGGGTCACCTCGCCCAGGGTGAGATCCTCGCCGCCGGTGATGTTGATGAGCACGCCGGTCGCGCCGGCGATCGAGATGTTGTCGAGCAGCGGGCTCGAGATCGCCTGCTGGGCCGCCTCCATCGCGCGGTTCTCGGCGCGCCCGGTGCCGGTCCCCATGAGCGCCGAGCCGCCGTTCTGCATCACGGTGCGGACGTCGGCGAAGTCCACGTTGACGAGTCCCGTCACACAGATGAGGGAGGAGATGCCCTGCGTCGCGTGCAGCAGCACCTCGTCGGCCTTCTTCAGGGCATCCTGGAACGGGATGCCCTTGCCGACCACGGCGAGCAGCCGTTCGTTCGGCACGACGATCATCGTGTCGACGTGCTTGCGCATCTCGGCGATCCCCATCTCGGCCTGGCGCATCCGCTTGCGGCCCTCGAACAGGAACGGCTTGGTGACGATGCCGATCGTGAGGGCGCCCAGGTCGCGCGCGACCTGGGAGATGATCGGCGCAGCGCCGGTGCCGGTGCCGCCACCCATGCCGCAGGTGACGAACACGAGGTCGGCGCCTTGGAGCGCGTGCAGCACCTCGTCGCGGTTCTCCTCGATCGCCTGGCGGCCGATCTCCGGCCGCGCGCCGGCGCCCAGTCCGCGGGTGAGCTTCTTCCCGATCTGGACCTTGACGTCGGCCTTGTTGTTGAGGAGCGCCTGGGCGTCCGTGTTCACGGAGATGAACTCGACCCCGCGCACTCCTTCCTCGACCATCCGGTTGAGGGCGTTGCCGCCGCCGCCGCCGACGCCGACGACTTTCATCCGCGCGTTCTGCGCTACGGTCTCTTCGAGTTCGAAGATCATGGCTCTCCTCGAGTCCCCGTGATCAGAAGAAGTCCTGCAGCCACCGTTTCATCGGCCCCAACCACCGGTCCAGACTCCCGGCCCCGACGGGGGCGCCCCCGGGCGCGGCGCCCTGCGCGATTTTGCGGGCGGCGTACAGCACCAGCCCCACGGGCACCGCGTAGCGCGGCGCCTGCACGCTGTCCACCAGCCCCGAGATCCCGATCTCGGGGGCGCCAGCGCGCACCGGCACGGCGAACACGTCCCGCGCCAACTCCACCATCCCCGGCAGGTGCGCCGTGCCGCCCGTCAGCACCATGCCCGCCGGCAGCCGCCCGTCGTACCCCGCGCGCTCGAGCTCCTTGCCCACGAGGTGGAACACCTCGTCCACGCGCTGGTGGATGATGTGCGCCAGCAGCTCGCGGGACGCCTGACGCGCGCCCTGCCCCGGCGTGGACGGCAGGTTGATCATCTCCGTGGCGTCCACCAGCGGCTGGTAGGCGACGCCGTGCCGCTCCTTCAGCCGCTCGGCGTCCGCCTGTGTAACCCCCAGCCCTTGGACCACGTCGTTCGTCACGATGTTGCCGGCGAACTTGAGCGAGGCCAGGTGCCGGATCTTGCCCTCGTGGAAGATCGCGACGCCCGTCGATCCGCCGCCGACCTCGACCAACGCGACGCCCAGCTCCTTCTCGTCATCGCTCAGCACCGCGAACGACGCTGCGAGCGGCTCGAGCACCAGGTCCGCCACGCGGTAGCCGGCTTTGTGCACGCTCTTGCGCAGGTTCTGCGCCGCGGTGGACTGGACCGTGACCAGGTACATCTCCACCTCGAGCCGCATCCCGGTCATCCCGACCGGATCGCTGATCCCGTGCTGCTGGTCGACCATGTACTCCTGCGGGATGTCGTGCAACAGCTCGTGGTCGCGGCCCAGCGAGATCGCTCGCGCCACCTCGTTCACCCGCGCCACGTCGTTGGTGGTGATCTCGTCCCCGCTCACCGCCACCACGCCGGACGACGTGCGGGCCGCCACGTGCTCCCCGGCGATGCCGCAGGTGACGCCGGGCACCTTGACGCCGGCCATGCGCTCGGCGTCGCGCAGCGCCGCGACGATCGACCGCGACGTCTCCTCGATGTCCCGCACCACGCCGCGCCGCACGCCCAGGTTCCTCGCCAGGCCCACGCCCAGCACCTTGGCGAGGGGCAGGCGCGGCAGGTCCCCCACGACCTCGGCGATCACTGCGCAGGTCTTCGTGCTGCCCAGGTCCAACC
>QHUY01000066.1:0-17507 GCA_003223415.1 Gemmatimonadota bacterium | reverse complement strand
TCGCACGCCCCTGCGCCGCCGCACCACCACCTGGCCAGCATAGCGCGCGTCGAGCTCCGCGTAGGGTCGCGCCTTGAGCGCCAGATCTTGTGCCACCAGCACCACCGCCTGGATAACCTCTGGCCCCGCGTCGCGTCGCAGCAGGACGAGCCGGGGCCCCCATTCGAGCACCACGTCGCCGCGGCTCCCGAGCCGGCGCGCGGCCGTGATCTCCTGAAACAACACCGCATCCACCGACTGGATCAATGCCAGCACTGCCAGCACTCCCGAATCCGCGGTCGCGGCGAGCGGCAGGTCGAGTCCCGTACGCGACGGATCGAACGGCAACACACGCCCGCGCGCGTCCACGACCGCCAGGCCGCCCCCCGCTCCCCGCGGGCCCGGCACGAACGCCACCGGCTCCACTTCGCGCACCATCACCTTGAGTGCCGCGGGAAGCCGGCGCACCACGCGCGCCGCCGCGACGCCCGGCAGCCCTTCGACCCGATCGGCGAGGCGGCGCGTATCGTCGAACACGCTCGCCTGCGCCGGCAACCGCAGCGCCGCGATCACGGCATCGGGCGCGAGGTGCTGCACGCCGACGAGCTCCACCTGCCGCACGCGGAAGAACGCTAGCCGTCGTAGCAGCGTGGGCGTGCCGAACCAGAGCACCGCGGCCAGCGCGCCCGCGCCCGCGATCCACGGTGGGGGCCGCCACCTCACCGGCCCTTCCCCCGTCCCCGGTCCCCCGTCCCGGACAGCAACGACAGCAGCTCAGGTCCCACGCGGGTGACATCCCCCGCGCCCAACGTGAATACCACGTCGCCCGGCCGCGCCGTCTTCGCAACACGTTCCGTGAGCGCAGCGCGCTCGCGCACGGCGACGGTCGTCGCGCCGGCGCGAGCGGCGCCGCGCACCACGACCTCGGCCGTCACGCCCGGGAGCGGCTGCTCGCGCGCCCCGTAGATCGGCGCCACCACGACGACGTCGGCCGCGCCCAGCGCGCGCCCCAGGGCCTCCCCATGCAGCTGCGTGCGCGAGTACAGGTGCGGCTGAAACACCGCGACCAGCCGCCGACCGGGGAACGCCTGCCGCGCCGCCGCGAGCGTCGCGCCCACTTCGGTCGGATGGTGCGCGTAATCATCGACCACCGTGACTCCGCCTGCTTCGCCCAGCCGCTCGAAGCGGCGCGCCACGCCCGTGAACTCCGCGAGGGCATGCGCCGCGGCGCCCAGGTCCGCCTCCAGCGCGAGCGCCGCAGCAAGCGCCGCCGCTGCGTTGCGGACGTTGTGCATCCCGGGCACGCGCAGCCGCAGCGCAATGCGCCGGCCTCCCGGCAACTCAACCTGAGTCTCCGACCCCCTTGGCTCGAACCGCGGTGCGGCGATCCGCACGTCGGCACCCGGCCCCGTCCCCACGCGCCACACCGGCACGGTCAACGCCGCAGCCACCCGCTGCACGCCACCGCCCGGATCGTCCGCGCCGGCGATCACCCGCCGCGCGCCGCTCGCGAACTCGACAAACGCGGCCTCCAGGGCGGCGAGGCTTCCGTAGCACTCGAGGTGGTCGGCCTCGACGTTGTTGATCACCGCCACCGTCGGGGCCAGCGCGAGGAACGCCTTGTCGAACTCATCCGCCTCGACGACGAACAGATCGCGGCCGCCCAGCCGGGCGTTTCCGCCCCACCGTGCGACGCGGCCGCCGACGATCCCCGTGGGGTTTCGCCCGGCGGCCGCCAGCGCCTCGGTTACCATGACCGTCGTGGTCGTCTTGCCGTGCGTGCCGGCAACCGCCACAACCGTCCCCCCCGCAACGACCTGGCCGAGGGCGTCGGCCCGCCGTACCACCGGAATTCCCAGCGCGCGTGCGCGCTCCAGCTCCGGTTGCTCCTGGGCAACCGCAGCGGTGACCACGACTGCGCGGGCGCCATCTACGTGCCGCGGGTCATGTCCCCGCCAAATCCGGACCCCCAAGGCTGCCAGATCGGCTGCCCCCGAAGGGTCCGTATCACACCCCGTTATGACCACACCCTGCTGCTTGGCGAGCAACGCCAGAGCACTCATCCCCGCACCGCCAATCCCCATGAAGTGAATCGGGCGGGGGTCTCCGGGTGCAAATAAGGTCATCTGTGGGGGGCTAATATAGCGATTCTACTAAACTTGCGAAAGAGTTCGGGGTTACGGGACTAGCGTCAAAATCTTCGACACCACGTCTCGGGAGGCGTCGGGGTGTCCCCGACCCCGGGCGGCAGCCGCGAGCGACTCGAGTCGGGCGCGGTCGCCGAGCAGGTCACGCAACCCGCGCGCGAGCCGGTTCGCGTCGAGCTCGCGCTCAGGCAGGTGGACCGCCGCACCCGCCGCCGCGAGCGCGCGCGCGTTGACGGTCTGGTGATCCGCCGCCGCCGCCGGCAGCGGCACGAGCACGCTCGGCTTCCCCCACGCGCACAGCTCGGCGACCGTCATCGCGCCCGCCCGGCACACGACGAGGTCCGCCGCGCGGTACGCATCCGCCATCGGGTCGAAAAAGCCGCGGACGACGACGCGGCCGCTCACCGCGTATCCCGCGAGCGACGCCTCGTGCCCCGTTCCCGTGCCCCACAGCAGATTCACGTCGGGAAGCAGCCGGTGCTCGAGGGCGCCCGCGAGCGCGAAGTTCAGCGCGCGGGCGCCCTGACTGCCGCCGAACACGAGCACGGTGGGGCGAGAGGATTCGAGCCCGAAGGCACGCCGGGCCGCGACCGGATCGCCCGGCACCGGCGGCCGGATCGGGTTCCCGAGTGCGAACACTACGGTCGTAGGCCCGGGCGAGAGCCGCGGCCGCGCCTCCGGAAAGCCGAGGTGGATTTGCCGGGCGCCGCGCGCCAGCCAGCGCGTGGCGAGTCCGGGGAACGCGTTCTGCTCCTGGAGGACGGTGGGAAGGCCGCGGCGCTGCGCCCGCCAGACGACCGGTGCCGCGGCGTAGCCGCCCGTGCCGATCACGATCGCCGGCCGCTCCGCGTCGAGCACCCGTCCCGCCGCGCGCCACTCCCGCCACGCGATCGCCGGCCAGCGCACGTTGCGCCACCAGGTGCGGCGATAGACCGGCTCGAGCGGCAGCAGCTGGAAGCGGAACGGGTAGCGCGGCAGCACCTGGGACTCGATCCCGCGCTCGGCGCCGACCAGGATCGGCTCTACGCCCGCGTGGGCCTCGACCAGCGCCTGGGCGAGCGCCAGCGCAGGCATGAGGTGGCCGCCCGTCCCTCCCCCCGCAAGGAGGATCTTCACCTGCCAGCCCTACCCCAACGTGGAACGCGGAACGTGGAACGCGGAGCTGAATTTGAGGCGTCCGTTCCACGTTCCGACTTCCGAGTTCTGCGTACCCGTGGGCTCAAGTTGGCCTAGCTCCGGCCCGCGCCTGCCCCACACTGACCAGCACGCCGGTGGCGAGCAGCGCGACGAACAGGCTCGAGCGGCCGTAGGAGATGAACGGCAGCGTGATGCCGGTGGCGGGCAACACGGCGAGGCTGACCCCGATGTGCAACACCGCGCTCAACCCGATCAGCGCCGTGCAGCCGACCGCCAGGAGCTGGCCGAACGGGTCGCTCGCCGACCGGGCGATCCGGAATCCGAGCCAGACGAAGGTGCCGAACAGCAGTGCGATCGCGAGGACGCCGACGAAACCCCACTCCTCGCCGATCGTGGAGAAGATGAAGTCCGAGTAGGCGTAGGGGAGGTACCCGAGCTTCTGCTGGCCGTGGCCGAACCCCACGCCGACCAGCTGGCCGGCCCCGATGCCCACGAGCGACTGGTGCACCTGGAAGTTCGCCTCCGAGGGTGCGTTGCCGGGGTTCAGAAAGGTGAGGATGCGCGCCAGGCGGTACTGCGCGCTCGCGACCGCGCCGAACAGCAGCGGGGTCGCGGCCACGCCCAACAGCAAGAAATGGCCGATGCGGGCGCCCGCGGCAAACAGCAGCGTGCCGGCCAGGATCGCGACCAACAGGGCCATGGAGAGGTTCGGCTCGAGGAAGATGAGGCCGATCACCGGCCCCAGGATGACGAGGAAGGGGAGCAGACCGCGCTGGAAGGTGCGGATCTGCTCGCCCTTCTTGGCGGCGAGCATCGCCGTCCACACGACGACCGCGAACTTGGCGAGCTCGGACGGCTGCACCGTGACGACGCCGAGGTTCACCCAGCGGCGCGCGCCGTTGAGCACGGGGGCGACGCCGTGCGTGAACGGCAGCAGCGGCAACAGCAGCAGCAGGCTCACGACGCCGAGCGTCGGCCAGGCCCAGCGATGCCAGCGGTGGTAGTCCAGCCGCGCCACCACCGTCCCGGCGAGGGCGGCCACGACCGCGCCGATGCTCTGGCGCAACGCGAAGCCCGCCCCCACCTGCCCGCCGGCGATGGTGACGAGGCTCGAGGCGCCGTAAACCGCGGCGAGCCCGAACACGACGAGCACCGCCGCAAGCACGACGAGCAGTCGAGTCTCCCAGCGGCGGTCGGTCATGCGGGGTTGAACCGCGCCTGAGTTCACATCTCCTCCACAAGCTTCCGAAAGACCGCGCCCCGCTCCTCGTAGTTCTTGAACATGTCGTAGCTCGAGCAGGCGGGGGACAGCAGCACCGCGTCGCCGGAGCGTGCCGCGCGGCGGGCCCGCCCCACCACGTCCGCAAACGTAGTGCCGCGCTCGAGCGGGACCTGCTCCTGCAGATCCTGCGCGATCAGCGGCCCGGCTTCCCCATAGGCGATCACCAACCGGCACTGCGGCTTGAGGAGCGGCCCGAGCTGCGTGTAGGGCTCGCCCTTGTGGCGGCCGCCGAGCAGCAGCACGAACGGCCGGTCCATCGCCGCCACCGCGACGACCGTCGAAGCGATGTTGGTGGCCTTCGAGTCGTTGATCCAGCGGATCCCGCCGACCTCGCGCACCGGCTCGAGGCGGTGCGGCAGAGCCCGAAACGAGCGCAGGCCCTCGGTGATGCGGCCCAGGGGCACGCCCGTCTCCCGCACCGCGAGCGCGGCGGCCAGGGCATTAGCCACGTTGTGGTCGCCCAGCAGGCGTAGCTCGTCGCGGCCGAGCAGCCGCTCGGCGCCCAGGCGCAGCTCGCGGCGTGCGGCGTCGTACCACGCGTCGGCGGAGGCGCGGAGCGAAAAGCGCAGCGCCCGGCCGGCGGCGCCCGCCGCGAGCGCCAGGGCGGGCGGATCGTCGCCGTTCAGCACCCAGACGCTGCCGGCCGCGGCGTTCCGGAAGAGCAGCCGCTTGTCGGCGTAATACGCGTCGACTGACGGATAGCGGTCGAGATGGTCGGGGGCGAGGTTCGTCAGGACCCCCACGTCCGGCGCAAACTGCGGGCTGTCATGTAGCTGGAACGAGGAGACCTCGACGGCGAGCCACTGCCACCGCTGCGGCTCGAGCGCCACGTCGGCGAGCGGCCGGCCGATGTTCCCCGCTGCTTCGGCGCGCAGCCCTGCCGTGCGCAGCAGGTGCGCGACCAGCGCCGTGGTGGTGGTCTTGCCGTTCGTGCCCGTGACGGCGATGCAGCGGACTCCCGTGCCCCGTAGGACCCGGAACCCAAGGTCGAGCTCCGAGACGATCGGCACGCCGGCCGCGCGCGCGGCGGCGAGCGGCGGCGCGCCGGGCGGGATGCCGGGCGAGGTCACGACAGCGGCGGCGGCGCGGATCCGCTCGAGGTCGTGCCGGCCCACCTCGACGGTGACGCCCGGGAGGGCGCGCAGCGCCGCGAGGGCCGCGCCGCCGCCGTAGGGCTGCTCGGCGCCGTCGCTCGCGTAGACCCGTACGCGCTCGCGCGCCAGCAGCGTCGTCGCAGCGACGCCGCTCTTGCCCAGCCCCACCACCGCCACTTCGCCGCGCCGCCAGGCGTCCGGGATCATCGCACCTTCAGCGTCGCGAGGGCGATCGCGGCGCACAGCACGCCGAGGATGTAGAACCGCATCACCACCTGCGGCTCGGCCCAACCCAGCTTCTCGAAGTGGTGGTGCAACGGAGCCATGCGGAAGGCCTTGTGGGCGTCCGCGTATTCCCTGCCGCGCCGCCGCTTGTTCCAGCGGTACACGTACACCTGAATCAACACCGACAGCGTTTCGGCCACGAACATACCGCCCGCGATGAGCAGCAGGAACTCCGCCTTCAGCATGATGGCGACGGTCCCGAGCGCGCCCCCGACGGCCAGGGCGCCCGTGTCGCCCATGATGACCTGAGCGGGATGGGCGTTGAACCAGAGAAAGCCGAGCGCCGCGCCCATCAGCGCCGCGCAGAAGATCGCGAGCTCGCCGGCGCCTGGCAGGTACATGATGCCGAGGAAGCGGGACCAGTCGGCACGGCCGAACACGTACGCGAACACAACGAACGCCCCGGCGACAATGGCGGTCAGCCCGGTGGCGAGCCCATCGAGCCCGTCGGTGAGGTTGACCGAGTTGGAGCTCGCGGTCACCACGAAGGTGACGAACGCGATGTAGAACGGCCAGGGGAGCGCGAGGAACCAGTACTTGAAGAGCGGCACTTGGGTGTAGGTCGCGAAACCCGGCACGAACGGCCACAGCACCAGGAAGATCCCCAGCGCCAGCCCGAAGCTCACCTGCCCGGCCAGTTTCCACCGGGCGACGAGGCCCTGCGAGTTGCCGCGGACGACCTTGAGGTAGTCATCCATGAAGCCGATCGCGCCCATCCACAGCGTGGACACGACCGCGACGAGCACGTAGCGCGTGTCGAGGCGCGCCCACAACAGCGTCGGCACGACGGTGGCGAGCATGATGATCAGCCCCCCCATGGTCGGCGTGCCGCGCTTGCCTTGGTGACTCGCCGGCCCCTCGGCGCGGATGACCTGCCCCACCTTGTGCGCGCGCAGCCCCCGGATGATCCAGGGCCCCAGCACGAACGCCACGATCAGCGCCGTCACCCCCGCGCCGGCGACGCGGAAGGTGATGTAATTGAACAGATTGAACAGGATGTGCTTCTTCGCGAACGGCGCGAGCAGGTGATAGAGCACGTTCCCGTCCTCGAAGTCTCGGGCTAGGTGAGGCAGCGCAGCACGCGCTCCAGCGCGACGCCGCGCGATGCCTTGAGCAACACGATCTCATTTCCCTGTAGGGCGGCCTTGAGCTTCGGCCCGATCGCCTCGGCGTCCGGCGCGGTGAGCAACCGCTTGCCCAACACGCCGCGATGGGCCTCGAACGCGGTGACGAACGCGCCGACCGCGGCCACGAGGTCCGGCGGGGCCGCCGCGATCTCGGCCGCCGCCGCCGCGTGCAATCTTGCACTCTCGGCCCCCAATTCCAACATCGTCCCCACGACCAGCGCGAGGGGGCGCCCGCGCCGCCGGGCCAGCCAGCGCGCCAACTCCACCGCCGCGCGCAGAGAGGACGGGTTGGCATTGTAGCTGTCGTCGACGATCGTCAACGAGCCCGCTTCGAGCAGCCCCCCCCGGCCGCCCGGGATGGCCACCCGGGCGAGGGCCGCCACCGCCCGCGCCGGCTCCACGCCGGTCTCCCGGGCCACGGCCAGGGCGATCATGGCATTCTCGACCTGATGGAAGCCGACCACCGGCAGGGTGACGCTCGCCCCTTGCCACGTGATTCGCGGACGGGCGTCGTCGTCGAGCCGCGCCTCGTCGGGTCTTACCTCGGCGGGCTCGCGGGAGCCGGCCACCACGGTGCGGGAGTGCCTCCGCGCCGCCTCGGCGAGCGCCGGCGGGTCGGTCCCCACCACCGCCACGGGGACGCGCTCGAGCAACGTCACCTTCTCCCGCAGCACGCCCTCGAGGGTGCCGAAGCCCTCGAGATGGGCGTATCCGACGTTGGTCACGACCCCGATGGTAGGCTCGATGATGCCCCGCAGGCGGGCAATCTCCCCGGGGATGCTTGCCCCCGCTTCCACGACCAGCGCCTCTGTGTCGTCCGGGGCGCCCAGGATGGTGAGGGGGACGCCGACCAGGTTGTTGAGGTTTCCCGTCGTGGCGTGGATGCGCCAGCGTGCGCCCAGGGCCGCGCGGATCATCTCTTTGGCGCTGGTCTTGCCGGTCGATCCGGTGACGGCCACGACGGGCGCGCTCGCGGGCAGCCCGCGACGGCGCGCCCGGGCAAGCGCGCCCAACGCAGCGAGCGTGTCCTCCACCGGGAAGAACGGCAGGCCGTCCACGGCCGACGTGCTCCGCCGCACGACCGCTGCGGCGGCGCCTTTGGCTTTGGCCTGGGCGAGGAAGTCGTGGGCGTCGAAGCGCTCGCCTTGGAGGGCGATGAACAAGGTGCCGGGTGCCAGGTTTCGGGTATCGGTGGAGATACTGCTGAACGTGAGATTCGCCGGCGCCCGGACCCCGAGCGCCTGCGCTACGCGGTCCGCGGTCCAGAAGGTCACTCTGCGCCGAGCTCCCGGAGTACGACGCGCTCGTCGAACGGCTCCTTCACCATGCCGATCACCTGGTAGGTCTCGTGTCCCTTGCCGGCGAGGAGGATCGTGTCATCCGCTCGGGCGAGCTGGAGGGCCAGGGCGATCGCTTTGCGGCGGTCGACCTCGCGATGGTGCGGCTTGGCCCGCATGCCGGCTTCGACGTCGTCGAGGATCCGCTCGGGGGCCTCGGTGCGCGGGTTGTCGGACGTCGCGATCGCGATGTCGCCGAGCCGCACGGCGATCTCACCCATGGGGGCGCGCTTGCCGGGGTCCCGGTCGCCGCCCGCCCCGAAGACGACGATCACCCGGCCGCGCGTGAGCGGGCGCACAGTCTCGAGTGCGCGCTCGAGCGCGTCGGGCGTGTGAGCGTAGTCGCGCAGCACGGTGCACGGACGGGTGGCGATGCGCTCCATGCGGCCCGGCACCTGCGGCGCGCGCGACAGCCGCTCGGCGATCTCCTCCACGGGGAGCCCCAGCCCCACGGCGCACGCCGCGACGCCGAGCGCGTTGGCCACATTGAAATGGCCGAGCAGCGGCAGCGTGACGGCGGCGCGGTTGAGCGGTGCAACGAGGTCGAAGCGCGTCCCGCTGCCGCTCTCGATCACGTTCCGCGCGGACACGTCCGCCTTCTCGCGCTCGCCGAAGGTGACGCGTCGGTGCCCGCCGTCGCGACGCAGCCGCTTCCAGGCCGGATCGTCGGCGTTCACCACTTCCAGCCCCTGCGGCGCGAGGTAGGTGGCGAGCTTCGCTTTCGCGCGGAAGTAGTCCTCGAACGTCCGGTGATAGTCGAGGTGATCGCGCGTCACGTTCGTGAAGATGGCGGCGCGGAACACGAGGCCGTCCACGCGGCCCTGATCGAGGCTGTGCGACGACACCTCCATCGCCGCGCCGCGCGCGCCGTGCGCGACCAGAGCCGCCAGCGTGGCCTGCAGGTCGATGGGCCCCGGCGTCGTGAGGTTGCCCGCCTCGCTCTCCACCGGCGCGCCGGCGGGGTCGAACGCGCCCAGCGTGCCGATCGCGCCCGTCGGCCACAGGGCGGAGAGGACATGGCGGGCCAGCGTGACGGAGGTGGTCTTGCCGTTCGTCCCCGTCACGCCGACGAGCTCGAGCTTCGCGCCGGGACGGCCGTACCACGTCTCGGCGGCGATGGCGGCGGCGCGCCGGCCGTCGCGCACGATGATCTGCGGGAAGGGCGCCGCCTGCGCTTCTTCCACGAGCGCCGCTACGGCGCCGGCGGCCGCGGCCTGGGGGACGAAGCGGTGGCCGTCCTGCACCGTGCCGCGCACGGCGCAGTACAGCATGCCGGGCGCGAGCTTGCGGGTGTCGGCGGTGAGGCCGGTGATGGCAGGCAACTGCTCCGGCGCGCGCACCAGGAGGCCGGCGTGCCGCAGCGCGTCGAGGATGTCCGGAAGGCCGGTCACGGGGTGGCAGGGGGGGCGGGGGGGGCGGGGGGGGCGGGGCGCGATGCGAAGAGGGTGACGAGCGAGCCGGCGGCGGCGGAGTCGCCGGCCGCGGGCCACGTATGGTCGACGACGCCCCAACCCTTCACGACCACCCGAAAACCGCGGCGGTGGAGCGCCCGGATAGCGTCCCGCAGCGGGCGACCGGCGACGTCGGGGATCGCCCGTCGCGGGGTGGAGGAGGGCGCGGGCGCGACGCTGTCGGGGTGAAACGGCCAGCTGATGACGTACGGCACCACGCCCGGCTCGTCCCCGTCGAGCGCGGCGGCCGGCGCCGTGGGCGCCGCCGTCGAGAGCCGCGCCCGATCCAGCGCCACGTCGCGCGCGGCGAGCGCCTGCTCGAGCATCGTGCGCGTGACCGGCGCGGCGGTCTGGGCGGCGAAGTAGCTGCCCCTCTTCGGGTCGTCGATCTTCACGACCACGACGAGCTGCGGGCCGTCGGCCGGGAACAGCGCCGCGAACGACGCCGTGTACTGGCCCGGCGCGTAGCGCCCGCCCACCACCCGGCGCGCCGTGCCGGTCTTGGCGGCGAGCTGGAAGTGCGCCAGGGTCGCCCGGCTGCCGGTCCCGCCTTGGGCCGCGCCGCGGAGCAGCTCCCGCAGCCCCCGGGCCACCGCCGGCGTGATCGCCCGACGTACCGGCTCCGGGCGGTGGCGGTAGAGCACGTCCCCGGCGGGGCTCTTGATCTCACGAATCAGCGTCGGCTGCAGCAATACGCCGTCGTTGGCGATGGCCCCGTAGGCGACGGCGAGCTGGAGCGGCGTCACCGACAGCTCGTAGCCGATGGCGAGGCTCGCCGCGCTCGGCCGGCTCCATTCGACCGGCAGCCGCAGCCGCCCCGGCGACTCGGACGGGAACTCGATCCCCGTTTGCGTCCCGAAGCCGAAGTCGCGCAGCAGCCCGTACTGCTCGGGGGGTGCGAGTCGGGTCGCGAACTTGGCCATCGCGATGTTGCTGGAGACCCGGATCGCGTCGGCCAGGGTGAGCGTGGGCAGCGGCTCGTCGTCCTTCAGCGTGCGGTCGGCCAGCTTCCAGCGTCCCCCCTCCCCCGAGACCCGGTCGGCGGGCCGCACCCGGTTCAAGGCGATCAGCGCCGCGGCGGCGAAGATCTTGGCGACCGAGCCCGGCTCGAACGTCTGGGTGAACGCGCTGGGAGGCGCGCTGCCGTCCCGGCGTTGCGAGGCGACCGCCAGCACGTCCCCCGTGGCGGGATCGAGCATCACGACATCACCGCCGTCGGCGTCCATGCGCCGCAGCGCCTCGGCGAGCGCGCGCTGGGCGATCTCCTGCAGCTCGGCGTCGAGGGTCAGGACGACGTCGTTGCCGGGGACCGGGGCGGCGATGAGCCGCGCCGGCGACTCATATTCGCGCCCGGCGCGGTCCTTCAGCACGACCGCCGCGCCCGGCGTGCCCGCCAGCAGGCTGTCGAGGGTCCTCTCCAGCCCGGAGGCGCCGTGCCCGTCGTCGCCGAGCCCGCCGATCACCCCCCGGGCGAGCGCGGCCGAGGGATAGAATCGGTTGAGGACCGGTTCCAAATGCACGCCCCGGATCGCGCGGATCGGGTCCACGGTGATGGCGCTGTAGGGTCCGCCGAAATAGGCGTAGCGCTTGCGCAGGGCCTGCTGCCACTGGACCGGCGAGAGCCGCAGCGCCTCCGCGATCGCCGCGCCGTCGCGCCGGGGATCATGCAGCTCGTTGGGGGCGACGCCCACATGATAGGTCTCGAGCGTGCGGGCGATGGGGGTCCCGTGCCGATCGCTCAGCGTGCCGCGGCGCGCCCCCAGGACGATGCGCTCGGTGCGGCTGGCGCGCGCTTCGTCGGCCCAGCCTTTCCCCTGGACCAGCTGGACCTGGGCCGCGCGGCCGACGAGCCCCAGCAGGGCGAGCAGCATCAAGACCTGGATCGTCTGGATGCGGACGGCGGGCTTCGCCATGCGGTCAGTGCCCCCCCCCCCCCCGGACGGGACGGGGAGCAGGATGATCTCCGTGTCGGCCGGCTGTCGCAGCCCGAGACGCTGCTGCGCCCGGGGGATCAGCACCGCGCGGCTCTCGGCGTCGCGGATGCGGCGCTGCAGCTCGCTGCGTGTGCCCTCCAGGCTGGCGCGGCGCTCGCGCGCCTCGGCGAGGGCGCGCGCGGCGCGCAGCCCGTCGGTCTGGCGCCAGATGACGAGCGACAGCGCGGCGAGCGCGGCCAGCAGCCAGAGGCCGAGCCAGTGCCTACCCTTCAGGGCCATCCGTCACCTCGAAGGCGCGAAACTTCGCCGAGCGGGCGCGCGGGTTGGCGCGCAGCTCGTCCGCCGCGGGCACGACGGCCTTCCGCGTCAGCAGCCGGCCGAGCGACCGGCCGCGGCAGGTGCACACCGGCTGACGCGGCGGGCATACGCAGGTCTGGCTCCACTCACGGAACGCGTGTTTGACGATGCGGTCCTCCCCCGAGTGATAGGTGATCACGCCGAGGCGTCCACGCGGCCGGAGCGCGTCGCGCAACGGTGGCAACGCCCGCTCCAGCTGGCCCAGTTCGTCGTTCACCGCAACCCGCAGCGCCTGGAACAGCCGCGCGAACTCGGCCGGCCCCGAGCGCGGCCCGAGGAGCGCGCGAATGGCATTGACGAAGTCGTCGCTCACCAGGAGCGGCGCGCGGCGGCGGCGGCGGATCACCTCTCGGGCCAGCGCGCGAGCGCGGGGGTGGGGCTCGTCGGCGTAGTCCGCAAAGCACGTGGCCAGCTGCTCCTCGGGCCAACTGTTCAGCACCTCGGCGGCCGTTGGCCCCCCAGGCCCCCCCCCCCCCTTCCCTCCCGGCCTCGGCCCAGGCGTCATCCGCATGTCCAGAGGCGCCCCGGGACGAAAGGTAAAACCTCTGTCCGTGGAATCGACCTGGTGAGAGGAGAGGCCGAGGTCGAGCAGGATACGGTCGGGCCGGAACGCAGCCACGGCGGCCAGGGCCAGAGGCGCGGCGAACGCCGTGCTGAGGTAGCGGACCCGCTCGTCGCCCAGGCGGGCCTGGGCGGCGGCGATGGCCTCGGGGTCGCGGTCGATGGCCAGCACGGTGGCGCCGGCCTCCCGCAGCAGCGCGGCGTGGCCACCGCCGCCGGCCGTGGCGTCCACGGCGCGCCGACTGCCGGCAGCCCAGGCACGCACCGTCTCGGCCAGCACCGGGACGTGGTAGGTAGACGTGACTCCCCCCGGAAACGACTCAGGCAAGATAAACGAAGACGCCGGCCGCGCCTGCTCACACAGGCACGGCCGGCGGCGAAGATTGTCCCGCGACGCGGGTTCAGCGGGGCTGACGGGGCTCGAACCCGCGACCTCCGGTGTGACAGACCGGCACTCTAACCAGCTGAGCTACAGCCCCCTGCGACGGAGCGCCGGAATATAGAACCCGGCCGAAGTCAATTCAAGCTCAGAAGTTTCTGCACTTAAACGCCTGCTTGACCTTCGGCATGTTGGATTCGTATTGACCCAGGAAGCGCAGCATCTGATCGACGGTCGGCGGATGGACGCGGCGCCCGAGCTCGAGCGAGGCGCGCGTCCGCACGAGCCGTTCGTTGATCAGCTTGGCCTCCTCGCAATTCTTGCTGTCGATCATGCGCTTGTACGGGACCTGGAGCGTCAGCACCGACGACAGCCCGTACCAGAAGCTGGCGCTCACGCGCACCTGCTGGCGTGGGCTCATCGTGTCGGCGGGGGTGCGCGGGGCGAGCACCGTGAGCAGCGTGTCGAGCCACGGGTAGGCGCGGTCATAGGCGGACCCGTTTTGGGCCAGCCGGGAGCCGGCCGAGAGCATGATCGCCGCGGCGGTGAGACGCTGGCCGGAGTCGGTGGCGACGAGGCCGGGACGCAGATAGGCCCTGGCGCTGTCCACCTTGTTGGCGAACGCCGTCTGCATCGATCGGATGCAGAGACTGTCCTTGGCCGTCTGGCACCGCTTGAAGGCCGCCGTGTCGAACGCGGCGCGGTCCACTATCGCCTTGGCGATGAGCAGGCTCAAGTTGACGTCATTGGGGTTGATCTGCAGCGCCCTGATCTCCACCGCCATGGACGAGTCGTGCCGGCCGGCGAGCTCGAACGCCGCGGCCAACGCCTTGAGGTAGGTCGTCGAGCGGGGGTAGTGCTGCACCGCGGCCCGCGTCCAGAACAGGTAGCTCTGCGTGTCGGCGACGGCCTGGGCCGCGCCGATCGCCAGTGGCAGCGTGACGGTGTCCGCCAAGAGGGCGGTATCCGACCGCGCGTCCGCGCGCAGCATGTCCAGCAAGGGGCGCCACAGTTCCCCCTCGATGCACAGTCGCTTTTTCAGATCGTGGGCCTGCTGGTTGCCGGGGTTCGCGGCCAGCACCTCGTTCATCAGCGCCACGCCCTTCACGTACTGTTTGTGCGTGAGGAACAGCGTGCCCACACCGATGGCCGTGTTCATGTTGTGGATGTCGCTGCGGGTTAGCTTGATGAGCGCGTCGAGCCAGCGGAGGGTGTCACCCTTCTGCAGCCACGCGTTCGCCTCGAGGTTGATCGCCGCGCCGTTGAGCGAGTCCCCCTTTTGCGCGCGCAGCGCCGCCGCGATGATGCTGTCAGGACCAAGCCGCTCCGCCTCGTACACGCTCGCCACGCACAGCTGCAGGGCCGCGAGGTTGGGCTCGATCGCCAAGCCGCGACGGGCGTCGTCCAGCGCTTTCTGGAAATTGCTGCGCCCGCGCTGCTCGTTGCAGCTGCGCGCGTACTCGGCCGCGCGGATGATCGAATTGAGTTTCTGCGCGATGGCCTCCGACAGCGGCTGGGGCGAGCCAATGGGACCGCCCGTCACCGTGAACGTGGAGGCGAAGCCGGAGCCGCCGCTCACCACGTGGATCGCGGCCGTGAGCAGGCTGCTGTTGTGGGACAGGGTGCCCATCGTCCAGCTGTTCACGCTGAGGAAGCGCGCGAGCTGCTCCGCCTGGCGCGCGTCCATCAGCCCGTCGCACGGGAAGCCGGACGCGGCCAGCGCCTCGCACATCTTGCTCTTGGACACCAGCATCACTTTGTACCGCGCCAGCGAGTTCAGGCGTTCGCGGGCGGCGTCCGTCACGGCGATGCTCGTCGCCGAGTCCGCGGCCGACGACACCGCGAGGGGCAGGACCAGGAGCTTTTCCGTCGGCTGGGTCACGGCGAGCTGCGCCGACGCGCTCCCCACCGCGCCGACCGCCAGGACGGCCACCAGTCGAAGCATTCTCACACCGTCAGTCCTCCGTTACAGTCTGGTACCCCACATGGGCGAAGAGGGATTCGAACCCCCGACTTCCTGCGTGTAAGGCAGGCGCTCTGAACCGCTGAGCTATTCGCCCGCCCCGCTCGACCCGCGCTCAGAGCGCGAGCCCGAGCGGGAAGAATACGCAATAGCCCAAGACGAGCAGAATCGGCGCGGCGGTCGTGGACCCGTTGGAGAGCAGGAAGTACCCGATCGCCAGGGACGCGAGCGCGGCCGCGAGACACACGTAGTTCTTCGGTCCGAACTGCAGGCGCGAGCGCGCCAGGCTCTGATCGGCCATCGGGGTCGGAGTTTACCCCGCAATCTCATGCTCGTCAAGCAGTTGGCGCGTCATCCGGCGGCACGGCCCAGCCTTCGTCGAGGCGCGCGCGACGCACCCGGTCCCGGCGGCGCCGCAACATTACCAACCAGACCATCAGCAGCCCGAGCAGCGCCCAGAATGCCCCGACCGCCTGTGCCCAGGCGAGCCAGCCGTAGTGCGAAGACAGGTCCCGCTGCCAGCGCTCCTCGAAGTCACCTTCGGTCATGTGATAGGTCTGCCGCAGCGCCGCGTCGAAGCCGCCCGCGGGGCCGAGGCGCGCGATCAAGGCCCCGAGTCCCCGCTCGCCACCCCAGCGCTCGAGCAGCAGGACGGCCGTCGTCGCGAGGGCGTAGGCGGTCTGCGCATCCGTCGCGTCGCCCCGCAGCGCCGCGTCCACCTCCTCCAGGTCCATGCGGCGGCCGCGCGCCAGCTGCCAGTTGAGCCGCAGCGCGTCGAGCCGGCCCCACTCTCCCGCCGCTACCGCCGCGTAGCCCTCCTCGAACCACAACGGCAGCGGTCGCCCCACCCGCCAGCGCAGCGCGAGGTGGGCCAGCTCATGACGTAAGTCGCCGGACAGGCGGACAGTCGGACGGTCGGACAGTAAGACCACCACGCCGGGGTCCGGGAAGGCCGCGCCGTCGCTCCAGGAGGGGAGCCGGCCGCGGGTGAGAGAGTCGAACACCGCCCGCGAGGGAGCGAGGATCAGGCGGATGGGGCGCCGCGGCAGCGGCCCCAGGCCCGGGAACGGGGCCGCGCGGTCAGCCGCCTCCGCGAGCGCCACGCCCAGGCCGGCCTGCGCCGGCCACGCCACCACCGTCACGCGGCCGACCGTCACGGCCTGCGGGCCGGGAGGCGGGGAGGCCTGCGATAAGAGCGCCAGCAGCGCTAGGACCGCGGGGGCTCCTGTCCCTGGGCCACGAGGTCCCCCATCTCCTGACACTTCTTGCCCCAGGGGTTGAACTTGTTGGCCTTAAAACCCTCCTGCCATGTGTGCTTCGCCGCCTCCTGATCGCCGGCGAACCACAGCGAGCGGCCCAGCTCGTAATAAGCCTCGATGAGGTTGGGCCCGAGCTGCAGCGTCTTCTGGAAGAAGGTCTGGGCGTCCTCGTACATCTCGCGCTGCAGGTAGACCAGACCCAGGTAGAAATGCGCGTACAGCGTCGCCTTCTTGTCGTTGTCCAGCCGGATGGCCTTGGAGAGGTGCTCGATCGCTTCGCCGAAAATCCGCTTCTTGAGGCAGATGTACCCGACGTTGATGCGCGCCAGCGAGTTGGCCGGCTCCTTCATCAGAACCTTCTGGAAGGTCCCGAGTGCGTCGTCGTAGTCGCCATGGAGCATTTGCGCCCAGCCAAGGAGCGATTCGGCCTGCGTCTCCCCCGGCGACAGCTGCAGCGCCTTCTGGAGGGCCTGGATCGCGCCGGCGTGGTCGCCGAGCGAGATCAGGCTCCAGCCCTTCTCGATAAAGGTCGAGGCGCCGATGTGGTCGGCGTGAATGCCGGGCCGCGTCCCGGTGAACTCGGGGGCCGTACCCTCGGCCGTCGAGGCGGCGAGCTGCTTGTACTTGTCCACCAGCTGCCGGATGTCGTCCTTGAGCTGCGTCATCTCACCGATCAGCCCGTCCACCCGCTTGAAGAAACCGATGATCTCGTGTTTCAAGGCCTCGCGCTCGGCCATACCGCTGCCGACGGTCTCGAGCCGTCGCGCGATCTGGTCGTACTGGACCCGCAACGCTGCGACGGGGGGTTCCGGCATCAGGCCTGCACCTTCTCCTCTTGGCCGGGCGGCTCCTCCAGCACCGTCTGCAATGCGAGCTTCTCCTTCGACGCCAGCAGCTTGCCGGTGTTCATGACGATGATGGTCCGCTTATCCTTCACGACGAGCCCGGTGATGTACTCGGCGGCGAGCCCGCGCACGATGCTGTGCGGCGCAGTGACCTCGGTGGCGGCCACCTGCATCACCTCGGTGACGGCATCCACCACGACGCCGAGCTTTCCCCCGTCCCACTCGAGGATGATCGTGCGCGTATCGTCGCGCAGCGGCGCCGCGACGCTCAACCGCTTGCGCATGTCGATGAGTGGCACCGCCGCCTCCTGATACTGCAGCACCCCCTCGAGGAACTCGGGCGCCTTGGGCAGCGGGGCCGGCGCCTCGT
>QHUY01000065.1:47438-82768 GCA_003223415.1 Gemmatimonadota bacterium | reverse complement strand
CCGCCGAAGGCCGACTGTTCGCTCGTGGATACGCGCTCGCGGTAGCCGAGTTGGGCGGTGACCGAGGTCAACACCCGTCCGATCGAGCTGCGCGGCGGCACGATGCTCCAGCTGATGGTCCCGGACGGCCACTCCAGGCTGCGGCTGCGGATCGGCACCTGTTGGTCCGTGCGCAGCACCCAGGTGACGCTGTGCGATTTGGCGTAGGTGGCGTTGGCGCGCAGCCCCAGGAACAGCGCGGCGCCACCGACGGCGCTCATGTTCTCCGTCTCCGAGGCCGCGCCCGCCAGCTTCCCGCCCTCCTGGCGGAAGCGGTCCAACCCGCCCACGGGCAGCTGGTAGCCGAACGACGGCGTCTCCGGCGCGCGATCAAAGGTCGAGAGCCGCGTGCGGTAGTACGTGAGGTCGATCGGTGTAGCCCGGCCGAGCCAGCGCGTGACGCGGCCGCTGTCGCCGAAGAGCCCCTGCCCCAGCCGTCGCGGGTCGACCCGGGCGCCGAGATCGAGGCGCTGGGAATTGGAGAAGGCGGCGGGGAGGTGGAAGCCGCCCGCGGTATCGCCGACATCACGGACCGGCCGGTTGGCGTTGGGATCGCGGCCGAGCGCGAATGTCGTGGCGAACGTGAGCCGCGGGCGAGCCCACTCGGTGAGCAGCGGCGTGAGGGTCAGGAAGGTGCTGAGCGAGCGCTGGGTCTCGAGCCCCACGTTGTGGCCGAAGAGGGAGCGCCGCTCGCGACGCGTCAGGAGGCCAAGGGTCGTGGAGTCCCCGTAGTCGCGCAAGTCACGCTGCGAGGATAGGTCGACGCGCAGCAGCATGCTTTCGAAGGGCTGCAGGCCCACGCTCGCGCTGCTGCGCCAGCCGCGCACCAGCGAGCGTGCCGGAAGGATGAAGCGGTCCGAATCGGTGGCCACCGGCACCTGGTACGTCGACCGCGACGCGGCGGACCCGAAGAAGCTCGAGTGAAACTGGAAGCTCGCCGGGTTCACCCGCAGGCGGCTGTGGTGGAGCCCTTCAATGAACTGGCTGTGCCGCAGGAACCCGGGGAGCTTGTCCAGCAGCGCGAGCACGAACTTGGGGACGGCAGGGACGGTGGCCGAGCGCGGGTTGAAGCCGTAGTCGAGGGAGACACCATAGGAGCTGGATGCCGCCTGCGACAGCGTGGTGCGGGCGTCCCCCGAGACGTACGACCCCGACAGTGACAGCGGGTCGAGCAACCAGCGGCCGAGGTTGCCCTCGGACCGCCGCGTGTGGCGCACGGCCAGGCCGTAGCTCGAGGCCGAGGCGCTGGGGGTGCGCAGGCCCTGGAGTGCGTCGGCCCGCAGGTCCGTGCCGCCCAAGTAGAACGGCGCGCTCGAAGTGGTAGTGTGGCGGACGGTGAAGGGCGCGGCGAGTCCCCAAGCGTCGGGAAGGAAGCGCTCCAGTCGCACCGTCCCGCCGACGGCGAAGGCGTTGTCGGTGACGTACGTCGGGTCCTCGCCCAGCTGCCGGAAGTTCGCGTCCCGACGCGACACGCTGAGGGCGAGGTCTGCGAGGTTGGCGGCGGTGAGCGTGACGTCGAGTGCGCCCGCGGCCCCAGCGTCGTCCACGACGTCGCTCAGGCGGATGTCATCCACCCAGAGCTCGGCCTGGTCCACGAACACCCGGGTGGCGACGCGCAGGATGCCCACGGCGACCTCCTGCACGGCGGCAAGGTTGGGCGGCGCGGTGCCGGGGTCGCGCACGTGGACGATGTAGGGCCCGTCACACATCACGTAGGCGGAATCGAACGGGACCAGCGCCGTATCGGGGCACCCCGGGTAGACGCGGGCGGTGTCCCCGTGCAGCCAGGCCTGCTCGATCCGCGCCCGCAGCGCGAGCCAGCGGTCGAAGGCGACAATGACCTCCGGTTCCCACGAGCCGGTGCGCGCCGGGACGTGATAGAGATAGAAGTTGCTCTGGTCCTTGCCGGCCTTCAGGTAGAACTCCAGGTCCCCGTCCTCCCACCCCGGCCCCCGCCCGCGCGCCCAGGCGCGCAGCCGGCGGTACTTGAGGAAGTTCTTGTCGCCTTCGCCGGCGAAGCGCGTGAACGCCTCGGCGTGCTGGCCCACCTGGAGCCCGCGCGCCAGCAGCCGCAACGAGCGCTCGTTGATTTGCGTGGCACCGATCTGCAGGCTGGCGTCGACGCGGCTCGCCTGGTCGGACACTCCCGGCGGCGGCGCGTAGCCGAGGTCGGTGTTGTCCGTGCTCACGACCGACGCGATCACCTCGCCCCCACCGCCCCCTCGATCCCCCGCGATGCCGGGAATGGGGGTGTCGGCACGCTTCAGCCAGGTGGCGCCGACCAGCCGCACGCGAGCCAGGGCGAAGTAGACCTGCGGGTCGGGCGCGCCCGCCGGCGCAGTGGGCGGCACGACGAGCGTGATCCGCAGGGACTGCGCCTGTCGCAGGCTCGGCTGGCCCTGCAGGATCGTGTCGCCGCGGAACGGAATCCGGTAGAGACGCCATCCGGAGAGGCCGCCGGCGGGGTCGGCCGTCATGCCGCCGTCCCGCACGAAAAGGTGGTCGTCGCCGATGGGGAACACGAAGCGGGTGAAGCTCTCGGCGGTCTTCACCCCGGCCGCGGAGTCGAGCAGGAAGTCCCCGTCTTGGTCTTCGGTGTCGAGCGCGCCGTTGTGGCGGCCACAGCGGGAGCGGATGTCGCCGAACAGGTAGCTCTGGATCTGGCCGTTGCGGGACGCGCTGCACAGCGGCAGGGTGTCGATCACCTGCCCGGAGGTGGCGTTCTTGATGCCGTCGTTGACGCGGTCGGAGAGAATGCCTTCGTCGTTGATGGCGGCGCTCCAGGAGCGGGTGATGGGGTCGCGCTCGGTGTCCAGGCGGCCCAGGCCCGCCGCCCGCTGGCCGTAATAGGTGGTGTCGCCGTTCGCGACGGTGAACGAATCGGGCACAAACGCCAGCGCGTCTTCGAACACCGACCCGAAGTCGAACAGCACGGCGGCCCGATTCCCTTTAGCGACGCGCCGGCCGTCCTCCCAGACCCAGAACTCGAGGTACTCCACGCGCGAGAGGTCCACGCCCGTGGCCGACAGCGTTTGCGTGATGGAGCGCCAGCGGGGCGCGCCCACCCGGTGCGGCCGCACCCAGTTGGGGCTCCCGGTGCTCGCATCGGCCAGCCCCAGCACCGTGTCAGGCTTCAGCATGAGCCACAGCACCGGCTCGGCAGACGCCGCCTGCCCGGTGAGTCGGATGGTGGGGTCGATATCGGTGGCGAAGAACTGTACGGAGCTGCCGTTGGCGTGTACGGGGAGGCTCTGCCAGGTGAGGAACGCGGCGTCGAGCGGGTCGAAGCCCACGGAGATCCCGAAGGGCTCGGCCCCGCGCGGCGTCGTGGGGATGCTGCCCCAGTGCCAGGCGGTCTCGTTGAGAGAGATCAGGCGACCGGCATCGGCCTCGAACTCCTCGAGGTAGGCCTGCCCCGCCTGGTTGGGACTCGGCTTGGACACGGCGATCTCGCCGTTGATGTTGAGGAACGACGGCGTCTCGCTGTGCACCAGCGGGAGCGCATCCACCGCCCGCGTGATCCACTCCGGCTGGAAGTGGAGCTCGGTGCTGATGCCGCCGATGAAGCTGGCCGCGGGCTCGAGGCCGAGCGGCGGCCGGGTGAAGGCGCTCTGCTGCCGTTGAAACAGCCCGGTGAAGCTCACGGCGCCGCGCTCACCGAGGTCGTACTTGCCGGCGAGACCGTAGATCGAGGTGGGGGCGACCGCGAAAGCGGATCGTTCCTCGAACTGGGCGCGCACCTGCGCCACGCCACCCTGGAAGAGGGAGTCCGGGCTCGTGAACTGCACCTGCCCCGTTGCGTAGTCGATGGTGTAGTCCGTGCCGCGGGTCAGCAGGGTGTTGCCGACGTACAGCTTCTCGCTGCCGTCGCGCACCTGGAAGCTGTTGAGCGACAGGATCGAGCGGTCGCTGGAGGCGGCCACGTCGGCGTGCTCGCGCAGGGTGAACACCGATGGCGGCCCTTGGGTGGCGAGCAACACCCGCGGCGTGCGATACAGTGAGTCGTTGCGCTCGGCGCTCGTCAGCCGCGTGGAGTCGGCGAAGGGCCGCAGGTGCGGGAAGATGACGTAGTAGCCTTGCACCGGCGCGCCGCGCTGCGGGTCCCGGTCACGCGGAAAGAGGCGGTTGTACTGGTCGAACTTGTTGGGATCGTTGGTCAGCGCGAGTCCCAACCGGCCCAAGTACGTCTGGCCGGAGGCCACCGTGCGCTCGCGCTGGTTCACCAGCAGCGAGAGCGCGACCGTCGCGCGAGACAGGTCCGAGCCGCCCAGGCGGTAGGCACCGCGGATCTCGAAGCGGAACGACGGCGACGCGACGGTCACGCCGGGCTTGGGGTCGTAGACAAGCCGCAGCGTGTCGACGTCCGCGGTGTCGCGGCTGGCGGTGACCGGGAACGTGCCCACGCAGCGGCGCGGCCCGGCGCAGCCCTGCTGTCCCGCGGGCAGGTAGGAGACGGCCAGGTAGTCGTTCTGGTCCAGTCGGCTGGCGAGCGCGAACCACGCGCCGCTGGGATCGACGTAATAGTCCTTGCCGAGCTGGAGGATCTCCCACTGGAACGGCCCCGCGCGCTCTCCCGAGCAGTCCACGGCGCGAGTCGGCCCGACGCCGCAGGCGATGGCCCGCACCCCGCCGAGGTTCTGGTTGCCGGTGCTGGCGGGGGTGATGGCGCGGACGCGATACACCTGCAGGCCGCCCACCCGGAGCGAGTCGGGCAGCGCCGTCGGGTCGATGGTGAGGACATCCACGGCCGGGTAGCTGGGAATGGCGGCCGGGTCCACCGCGAAGAAGAAGCGGCCGGCCTCGTAGTCGAGGTCGCGGGCATCGCGGTCGAGCGACTGGCTGGTCGTCGCGCCGACCGTGTAGATGCGATCCCGGACGACGTTACCCTTCTGCTGGGCGTAGATGCCGCGGAACTCGAGCGAGCCGAGTTGGCCGATGGCCTGGACGCCGAAGTTGTTCGCGGGGATCGCCGCGCTGATGAAGCGCGAGCCCGCCGTGCGGAAGGAGACGTTCCCGGCCTCCACCCGGCGCAGGACCTCGTCCTCAAGCCCCTCGTACCACACCTGCAGGTTGTTGTTGGCGTCGAACTCCCGCTGGCTGTCGAAGTCCACGTTGACGTGGAGCCGCTGGCCGACGACACCGGCCGTGCGGATGGCGTACTGGGGATTCGGCGTGATGGTCGGGAAGCCCGCGTTACAGCCGGAGATGGCCTGCTGTCGCTCAAACGCGTTGCAGCGCAGGTTGCGAAACTGGTCGGCCTTGAGCTCGAAGCGGACGTTGAGCTGCATCCCGATGTCGGCGTAGGCGCCAAGCAGGCCGCCGTGTCCTGCGGCCTGGAAGACCGGCTTGCCCGGCGCGCCCGGAGCCGCCTCGGTCGGAGGGGGGAGGGCGGGGGGCGCGGCAGCCACGGCACTCGACTCGGCGACCGCGACGCCGAGCGATACGCGCAGCCGCCGCTCCCACTCGGCGGCGACGAGCGCGGGGCTCGTATGCGGGCCCAGACGCCCCCCTACCGCGAGGGCGGGATTGGCGGGCGCGGCCAGCGGCGCGAGGCCGAACGACGCGCGGATGCCGAGCGGGGGGATGGAACTGGGGCCGGAATCGGCAACGGCTCTCTGCGCACGGGCCTGGGGTATGACGAACGAAAGGGCGAGCAGAACAACGAAGGGGGGGCGCCGCATCCCTTGTGCCGTTCCAACGCGTTTGGTGTGGGCGGTGTGCCGGTACGCCATGAGTTGGAACGGCACTTGTAGAGACGTGGAGGGCCGAATATAATGGCGCGACCGACCGTGCGCATCCTCAGCCGGTACCTGCTGCGCCAGCACGTCGCGCCGTTCGGCTTCGCGCTGGCGGCGATCACCGCTTTCCTGCTCCTCCAACAGGTCGCCAAACAGTTCGGCAACCTCGTCGGCAAGGGGTTGCCGTGGCACGTGATCGCCGAGGTGTTCGCCCTGTCGATCCCCTTCATCATCGCGATGACGCTGCCGATGGCCGTGTTGGTCGCGGTGCTCTACACGTTCAGTCGTCTCGCCGCGGACAACGAGATCACGGCCATGCAGGCGAGCGGCATCAGCTTGGCGCGCGTCGTCACGCCGGTGCTCGGCGGCGCGGCCGCGGTCGCGGTGTGCGCGCTGCTGTGGAACGACCAGCTGCTGCCGCGCGCCAATCACCGCCTGCGCACCCTGCTCGTCGACATCCAGCGCAAGAAGCCGTCCTTTTCGCTCAAGGAGCAGGTGATCAACGAGGTCATTCAGGGCCAGTTCTTCTTGCGCGCGGCGCGCATCGACCCGGCCACGAACCGACTCAAGGAAGTGACGATTTACGACCTGGAGGACGCCGAGCGCCGCCGGATCATCGCGGCCGACAGCGGCCGCATGGCTTATACCCCCGGCGGAACCGATTTGTACCTCACGTTGCTCCACGGAGACATCCAGGAGGTCAAGCGGGCTCAGCCCGACCAATTCAATCGCACGTTCTTTGACGTCAACCGCATCCGCGTCGCCGGGATCAGCAACAGCTTCGTGAAAACCGAGGAGGACCCCTATCGGGGCGACCGGGAGATGACCGTGTGCCGGATGGAACGTGAGGTGGCCATGGCCCGTCTGGACGAAGCGCGGGCCCATCACCAGGCGCGCTGGGCAATGTCCGCGGACCTGCACCGCCTGGCCGGTCTGGTGCCCCCCCCGATCGTCCCCGACAGTGCGAGCAGCGATCCGCCACCGGGCCCCTATTGCCGCTTGTGGCAGCGGGTGGTCGGCTGGGTGCTGCCGAAGGAAGCCGACGCGCAGACGCCGGCGCGTCGCCCGCCCCCGCCTCCCGCCTTCCCCACGCTCCGGCCCGAGCCCGTGTCGCCGCTCATCACGCCCAGCGCCGGGTTCGGGGAGGAGACGCGGGCGAAGGGCGCGCGCCAGCGCGCCGCGACGTACGAGGTAGAGATCCAGAAGAAGCTCGCGCTCGCCGCGGCATGCATCGTCTTCGCGCTGATCGGCATTCCAGTGGCGCTGCGGTTTCCCCGCGGCGGGGCCGGCCTCGTCATCGGCACGAGCGTGGTCGTCTTCGCCATCTACTACATCGGGTTGATCGGCGGCGAGGACCTCGGCGACCGCCTGATCCTGTCGCCGTTCCTCGCGATGTGGGCGCCGAATCTGATCTGCGGCGTCGTCGGCTTGGTGGGGCTGTGGGTGGTGCGCAGCCAAGGGAGTACGGCGCGCGGCGGCGACTGGTCCGACGTGAAGGAGCTGCTGGTCGGCTGGCTGCCGCCAGGGAAGCGGCAGGCCGCATGAGGACCCTCGACCGGTACGTGCTGCGCGAATGGGCCAAGGTGTTCCTCGTGGTGATGATCGGCTTTCCCGTCCTGGTCATCGTCATCGACTTTACCGACAAGCTGGACCGCTACCTCGGGCGGGGCATGTCGAAAGGCACCGTCGCGTTGGCGTACCTGTTCGCCGTGCCCGAGATCATGTTCCTGGTGCTGCCGGCGGCCGTGCTGTTCGCGACCGTGTTCATCGTGGGCTCGCTGGGCCGGCACTCGGAGATCACCGCGGCGAAGGCCTCGGGCGTGTCGTTCCATCGCCTGGTGCGCCCGCTGTACGTGATCGCCGTCGCGGCGTTCCTGGGGGGGGTGCTGCTCGGCGAGGTCACCCCGGTGTCTTCGAGCCGGAAGGAGGAGCTGCTCGGCGAGAAACAGATCCGGTCCACGTCGTCGCGCTACAACTTCGTCTACCGAGCCGACGGCGGCTGGGTGTACGCGATCGCCGCGCTGCAGATCGCCACGCGCACCATGACCGACCTGATTCTGGAGCGCGAAGGGACGGGGGTGGACTATCCGACCATGGTGATCGCCGCGCAGCGGGCCCTCTACGAAACCGCCGGGGCGAAGCGTGGCACCAGGCGGGGAGGAGGGCACTGGTCCCTCCAGCGCGGCACGCTGCGCTACCTGCTGGGCCCGGAGCAGGAGCTCGCGTTCAGCTTCGACGTGCTGCGCACGCGGGCGACGCTGCAGGAAACGCCCCAGGGCCTGCTGGCCGAGCCCACGCCGCCGGACGCGATGCGCTACGCCGAGTTGGGGCGCTACATCGACGCGCTGGCCCGCAGCGGCTCGGACACGCGCAAGCTGGCGGTGGAGCGGGCGCTCAAGATCGCGATCCCGTTCATCTGCATCGTCGTGGCGCTGTTCGGTGCGCCCCTGGCGGTGAGCACGCCCAGCAGCGGTCCCGCCTGGGGCGTGGGCGTGAGCCTGGCCACCACGTTCGTGGCGCTGCTCATGTTCCAGCTGGCCAAAGCGGTGGGTGCGGGCGGCGTGCTGCCACCCATGCTGGCCGCGTGGTTTCCCAACCTGTTGTTCGGTGCCGGGGCCGCCTGGCTGCTGAAGCGGACGCGGACTTGAGAGCCATCAGCTATCAGCCGTCAGCCTTGGACTTCACCTCCGCACCGTACCTCACCCCCTCGTTCCCCCTCTCCGCGTTGCGGAGAGGGGGCCAGGGGGAGAGGTACGAGAGCAGAAGGTGAAGTCCTGATGGCTGACGGCTGATAGCTGATGGCTCCTAGAAGGTGTACCGGGCGCCGAGCTGGAACACCCAGCGCGAACCGAGGGCGTTGAGGGTCACCTGGTTCTTCGGGGCTCCATTGAGAATGTTGTTGGCGTAGATGCCGCGTTGGTTCACGGCGTCGTAGCCCACCAACCGGAGCAGGTTCGTCTCCTCGTTCTGGCCGCTCACGCGGATAAGGCCCCAGCGGCTGTCGAGGAAGTTCAACACGTTCAGCATGTCGGCCGTGATCTCCACTGACTGGCCGCCGATCGTGGGGACGACCTTGCTCAGCCGCGCGTTAAAGATGTTCTGCCAGGGGTTGCGGCAGCTGTTACGCGGGAGGATGCGGCCGCGGTTCTCCCGCAAGCACGGCTCGCCGTTGATGTAGGCGTCGAGCGTGGCGAACTGCGCTGCCGACAGGCCCGAAATGTCGGTGGCACTGCGCGGCACATAGACGGCGTCATTGCCGCTGAACCCGTCGGCGTTGATGTCGCCGTTCACCACGTACGTGAAGGGGGTGCCCGAGAGGCCGTTGTAGGTCAGCGAGAAGCGCGTGTCCAACGGCGCGTCCACTGTGCCGCTCAGGGTCACCTTGTGCGGCCGGTCGAAGGATGACGTCCGCAGGTTGGGCGAGGTGACGGTGCCGTCCAACACGCCGAACACGTAATTGGAGCTGGTGATATCGGAGGTGAACGACCGTAGGTCGAGTACGTGCGTGTAGGTGTAGCTCGCTGAGAACTCGATTCCCTCTCCAAAGCGCTTCTGTACCTGGACGGTGAGCGAGGTGGACCGGTCACCGCTCCGGTTCGAATTGCGGATGACGTCGGCGTACGTGCCCGTCACGCGCGCTGTGACCACGGGAGTCGCGGTGGCGATAACCGCAGGGATTGTGCCATATAGGGGCCGGCCGGACTCCCCGGCAGAAGACCCCTGGAGTCCGACGAGATTGACGTCCTGCAGGAAAAACTGGTTGATCGACTTGGTGTACAGGAAGTCGATCGTGCCGAGCACGCCCCAGCCGAGCTGTTGGTCCGCCCCGATCGCGACCTTCAAGGCCTGCGGAAACTTGAAATCGCTGTCGAAGTACACGACGCTCGGCCGCCCCGCGGACGGGGCGCCGGAGAGGCAGCTGGTCGGCTGGTTGTTCGGGTCCATAGTGAACACCGGCACGGTCGCACCGGTGTTGCAGTAGATGGTCTGCTGCTCCTGGCCGGTGTTGCCGTAGGCGTTCGATAGCCACACGTACGGTGGCCGGCCGCTGAAGATCCCCACCCCGCCGCGCACAACGGTCTGACGATCCCCGGTGACGTCGTAATTGAAGCCGAGCCGCGGGGACCACAGGATGTTGCCGCTCGGGAACGAGCCGGTGTTGACCCCTTTCCCGCCGAGCGCCGGGAAGGCGATCGTGTCGAGCGTGGGGTTGAACGTCGGGGAGGGCTGGTAGGGGATGTCGAGCCGCAGACCGGTGGTGAGCGTCAGGTTGTGCGCCGGTGAGAATCGGTCTTCGGCGTAGAAACCGAACTGCTTCACGCTGAAGTCCGCGATCGGCCCATCGGGCCGCTGCGTGGTCGGCAGGGCCCGGAAAAACTGGTTGGGCAGACCGAGACGGAGCGAGTCCGGGCTGGCGAAATTCCAGATGCCGATGGAGGCCGGGAAGAACACATTCCGGAAATGGAAGAACTCGTTGTGGGTCCCGACCGTGAGCTGGTGTTGGCCGCGGGTGAAGGTGACGTTGTCGGTGAATTCAATCACCCTCTGGTCCAGCGTGTTCGCCTGGGAGAACCGCTCCGCCCCGGCGGCCACGTAGCTGCCCGTGGAGTTGCCTGACACGAGGATCAGCGGGACGCGATTGGGGAGGGCGCGCACGTCACTGATCGTGCTGTAGCCGAGAATCATCTCGTTGGAGTAGCGGTTGGCGATCAGCGCGGTCCACTTCCCGCGCACCGTCCGCGTGTGATCCGTGAAGTCGTAGCCGCTGTTGGACAGGATGTACCCGTCCCGCAGGTTCGAGGAGCTGGACGTGTAGTTCGTCCGGTAGGAGTGACCCAGAACCACACGATCCGCGTTGACGTAGGTACCCGACACCTCCACGTGGCTGTTCGTGCCCAGCTCGTAGCTCAGCTTGCCGAATAGATTCGTTTCTGGATTCGGGATGGTAGGCGCATCAAACCCGCCGGGGTCGAATCCGTACGTGGTCTTCAAGATGTTCCGGACGGAGTCGAAGCGCGCTGCCGTGATCCCGACACCCGTCGTGTCGCCGCTGGAGCCGAGCTGGACGCTGGACGCGAACGGCCGGGCATCGTGCCGGAAGTCGCCGGAGGCGAAGAAGTGCAGGCGGTCCTGGATGATCGGTCCGCCGATCGAGAACCCATACTGCTCCTGGTCGTACTTCGCCACCGGGGCCTTGATGCCGGCGGTGTCCCTGCCGACATATCTCTGGTTCTGGAAGTATCCGAAGGCGGAGCCGTGAAACACGTTTTCCCCCGATTTCGTCACCGCGTTGACGAGGCCACCGACGAACCCGCCCTGCCGCACGTCGAACGGCGCGATCTGGATCTGGTACTCCTTGACCGCCTCGATATTGAGGGGCCGCGCGTTCATGCTGCCGCCGGGGGTGCCGTTGGTCGAGCCGAGATTGAAGATGTCGTTGTTCGACCCGCCGTCGATTTGGATGTTGTTGAACCGATCGTTCTGCCCCGCCACGGACCGACCCACGATCTGGGGCGCGGTGCTCATGAAGTCGGTGAACGAGCGGTTCAGCGTCGGCAGGCGGTGGATGGCGCGGTCGGAGAGGAACGTCGACGCGCCGGTGCGGGACGGGGACGTGAGCGGATCGGATTCGGCGCTCACGGTGATACCGGACACCTGGACCGCCGCCCGCTTCAGGGCCAGGTCGAGAACGAAGCGCTGCCCCAGCGCTACGCTGAAGGCCGTGGAGGTCTTGGGCTCGAAGCCCAGCGCCCGCGCCGTCAGGCTGTACGGGCCGCCGACTGACGTGTGCTCGAAGCTGTAGGTGCCGTCATCCCGGGCACGCACCGAGTGCCGCTCGCCGGTGGACGCATTGATGAGCAGCACCTCGGCGAGGGCCACAGGGGCGCCCGACTCATCGCTGATGCGTCCCGTGACCGCCGCCGTCGTGACACCCTGCGCGGCTGCCGTGCCCAGATTACCGAAAGGAGCCACCGCCAAGAGCAAACCAACCGACCAGATGTAGCGGTTCATAGAGGAATCTCCGGAGAGCGTGCGATTGCGAAGGGAGCGAGCCAAGGGCGAAGGAAATGTGTTCCGTGCTGCCGGAGCCGTCAAGGAAGCCGCGGCGCCACCCTAGTCCAGAGAAAGAACACGGGGATGCCCACCAGGATTCCCGCGAAGGCCAGACCCGTCGCCGCCGGGTGCTCGCGCAGCGCATTCCCGAGAATCAATAAAGAGGCCAGCACGAAGAGAAGCGGCACCACCGGATAGCCGAGCACGCGCACCGGGCGAGGGAGGTCGGGGCGCCGCCGGCGCAGCACGAACACCGCCGCTGCGGCCAGGGCATAGAAGGGAAAGATGGCGACCACGAACTGGTCGGCCAGCTGCTCGAAGGTGCGGGCCAGCACGAAGGCCACGCCGAGGGCGGCGGTGAGCACGATGGACACCGACGGGGTATGGAACCGGGGGTGCACGCGGGCAACGCTCGTGAAGAACAGGCCGTCGTCGGCCATGGCGAAGAAGATGCGCGGCGCCGTGAGCATCGACCCGAGCAGCGTGCTGAACGTCGCGACCATCACGACCACCGCGATGATCCCCACGCCCAAGCGCCCCACCAGCAGCTGCGCCGCGTCGGCGGCGACGAGCGGCGAGTGCGCGATCTGCGCGATCGGCAGGAGATACAGATAGGCCGCATTGACCGACAAGTAGATCGCGATGATCGCGCACGTCCCGGCGATGAGCGCGCGCGGCAAGTTGCGCTCGGGGTCCCGCACCTCGCCGCCCACGAACGAGAGGTCCCCCCAGCCGTCATACGCCCACAGGACCGAGACGAGCGCGAGGCCGAACAGCCCGGCGGAGAGTGTTCCCCCACCGGCGGCCGCGCCGAAATGAACGAGCAGCACGAGCGCGCCGTACTTCGCGCCGGTCGTCAGGTTGAGCACGATGGCGCTCCACCGCACGCCGACATAGTTGAGCGTGGCCGTGAGCGCGATCGCCGCGGCGGCGACGTAGTGCACCATCCCGGCGTACTGCGGCAGCTGCGGGTCGTACCCGAGCGAGCGGAGGAGATACTCCGCGAACGGCGTGGCGATCGCGCCCAGCGCCGACGCGCGAATCAGCACCAGCTCGGTCCAGCCGAAGAGGAAGGCGGGCAGCCGCCCGAACCCTTCGCGGATGTAGACGAAGACCCCGCCCGAGCGCGGGAACAGCGCGGCCAGCTCCGCGTAGGTGAGCGCGCCGCACAGAGCCAGCCCGCCGCCGAGCACCCATACCCCCAGCATGGGGAGGGGCTGGGGGACGCGCGCGGCGATGATCGCCGGCGTGCGGAAGATGCCGCTGCCGATCGTCGAGCCCACGAGTACCGCCACCGCGCTCCACAGGCCCAGCCGGCGCGGCAGCCGGTCACCCCAGGGGTCGACCGTGGCAGGTGGCGGCGGCGGAGGTGCGGATTTGGCCATGAGGGGGGAGAATATATGCCATCGGCGCGCGTTCGCTCTGTATCCGCGGCTGAAGCCGCGACTCTGCCCTGTCAGTGAACTGACGCCGCTTCAGCGGCCGGGCCGAGCCGCGAGTTCACTCGCGCTTCGCGAGTCCACTCGCGCTTGTAGATTGCGACCCATGACGCGACGGTTCGCGCGGCTCGCCTGGGCGGCCGCCGTCTGCACCTACCTGCTCATCATCCTTGGCGCCATCGTCCGCATCACGGGCTCCGGCCTCGGCTGCGGTGAGCACTGGCCGCTGTGCAACGGCCGGCTGCTCCCGCCCCTCGACCTGCCGACGTGGATCGAGTACGGGCACCGCCTCGCCGCCGGGCTCGTGGCGATCCTCGTGGCGGGGCTCGGCGCGTATACATGGTGGCTGCGACGGGGAGTGGGGAGTAAGGAGTGGGGAGTGGGGAGTGGGGAGTGGTACGCTCCCGGCAAGGCCGGGTACGTCGCTACAGGCTTGGTAGTGGTCCAAGTCGTGCTGGGGGCGATCACCGTGAGGACCGGACTCACGCCGCCGATCGTCGTCCTGCACTTGGCCACCAGCATGTTGTTGCTGGCCGCACTGCTCGTCGCCGCCCGAGGGGTTCGGCTGACCCCGGGCGCAAGCCCGGGGTTCCCGGGGTCAGCCGTGCCCATGGCGCTCGGATTCGTCACGGTGTTGCTCGGCGCTCTGACCGCGAATCTCGGTGCCGCCACGGCATGTCACGGCTTCCCGCTGTGCAACGGCCAGCTCATCCCCACTGGCAACTACCCTCAGCATGTCCACTGGGCGCACCGCCTGCTCGCTTACGCGCTCGCGGGCTACGTGACCGTGTGGGCGCTGCGCACGCGGGGGCGTGGGCCGTTGGCGCTGCTTGGCCTCGTGGCTCTCCAGGTCGCGATCGCCGCGGCGATGGTGTGGCTCGGCCTTCCCGGCCTACTGCAGGCCGCTCACGTCGCGGGGGGGGCGGCGGTGTGGGCAGGACTCGTGCTGGTGGCGCTCGATCCCGCCCACAGCTCTTCCTGAAGACGCGAACGCCCGGAGCGACTGCTCCGGGCGTTGCGCATCGTACTGCGGGTGCTGCTCAGGTCACTTCAGACCGCCCACCTTGATCTGGTATACGGTGGCGGTGACACCGTGCGCGTCGAACATGTTGAACCAGAGCAGATACGTCTTGCCCGGCGCCATGACGAACGTCGCTTTCTCGGGGGTACCCGATCCACCCACCGCCCCTGCCGTGCTGAGCAGATCGTCGAATCCCGCGAACGTTCCGCACGACGGCACGTTGTTCGGTGCGGGATTCGACAGTGCACTGGCATCGCATCTGTAGAAGTCGATATCGCCAGCGGTGAACCAGTTCGCGTTCACGGTCACGGTATCAGTAAGGGTTGCGCTGGTGTTCGTGATGGTGACGTAGTCGTCGCAGTCGTCGCTCCCACTTGACGCCTGCCCAACGCCGTCCGCATTCGCTGCACAGGCGCCGGACATCATCCGGTAGTAGCTCCCGTTCGCCGTGATCGGTACCGGCTTGTCCGGCGTGTCGTCCGTGTGATCGTACACGTCCAGCACCGCCGTCGAGGTGGGCGTGAAGACTTTGGACCCGTCGACCGCCAGCGTCCCAGCCATCCGGCTGATCCGCATGTCCTTCGCGGCCGTCGAGCTGAACCACGGGCTGATGACGACCGCGGTATCCGTCGAGTGCGACTCGACGATTGCCCGGGCGCCGCCCACGTACACACGGGTGGTATCGGTGAACTGCGGGTCGCCGGCACTCTTGCGGAGAATGATCTTGTCCATGGGGCCGCCGGCGCTCGGGGTCAGCGTGCCTCCCCACGTGCCGACCGCCAGCGTGTAGCTGCCGCGCCACGCCAGGAGGTTCGTGCCAAGGCGGGTGGTCTGGACGAGGTAGGTGCCGCCGGCGTCGAGATCGGCGGTCGTCAGTTTGAACGAGTCCGGCGTAATAGTCGTCTTGGTCGCCGTGTCCGAGATGGGCGTCACCGCTGCCAGGGTCGAGTCCGTCCTGCCCCGGAAGTACAGGTTCGTCGTGCTGTCGAACGCCGGGTCAGCCGGATTGCGCGTGACCTTGACCCGCTGCGTAGGCGAGATCGGCGTGGGCGCAAAAGTTCCGGCGAAGGCCGCAGGGGCGCTCACCGTGTACGACCCACCTGTGTACGCGACG
The DNA here is from genome assembly GCA_003223415.1 of Gemmatimonadota bacterium. Classification (GTDB taxonomy): domain Bacteria; phylum Gemmatimonadota; class Gemmatimonadetes; order Gemmatimonadales; family GWC2-71-9; genus 13-1-40CM-70-15. The sequence continues at coordinate 67,363 of QHUY01000065.1, read as the reverse complement.
TCGTTCGGGCCGACAGCGGTCAGCGAAAAACTCTTCGTGCCGGCGCGAGCCAGATCGGAGATCCGGACCTGGAAGGCGTCGGGCGTGAACGTGCTCTTGCGAACCGTGCCGATGCTCACCGTCATATTGATCGTGTCGAACACCGGTCCCGCCGGGTCACGCTGGATCGTGAGGAACTGCCCCGGCATGACCGGACCCGAGGTGGTGCCGGTGAAGGGGACCGCCAGCACTGCGAGCGTCTTGGTCGTCTTGACCCCCCCCGTCCCGCTCAACGTGAGTGTCACGATGCCTGGTGCGCGCGCGCTGACCGAGGTGCCGGAGGCTGCCGGCTCGGCGATCGTCTCGTCCGCCGAGCTGAGCGACGGCGTGGTCGACGCGGGGAGGCCGGTCATGACATTCCCCGCCGCGTCATGATACGCATACGAGTAGGTCACGACGGACCCCGAGTTCGCCGTATCGGGCGCGGTCACGCCGGTCACCCCGGTCACCACGAGGGCCGCCGGCACGGTCGTGACCTGCAGCGTGTCGACGAACCCTGAGGCCGAAGCGATCACGCACCCGCTCCCGAAGCCCACCGCCTTCACGACGAAGGCCGTGCGCACCAGCGGGGCATCCGAGGCGGGCGCGACGGACACGATCCCGGCGGTGCACCCCGTGGTCAAGGTGACCGTGATCGCGAGCGGGTTGCCGACCTTGTCCAAGACCCGCGCGAACGTCCTTACCGAGTCCGCCACCGCGACGGTGCGGGCATTGAACTCCAGTGACACTCTGGCCGCGGTGCCGATGCCGACGGTCGTGATCGAATCTTCCTTGCACGAGCCGAAGAGCAGCACCCCGAGAAGCGCGCCTTGCAGTCCGAAGAAACGTCGAGTCATACGATCCTCACTTGATGGTCTCCCAGCGCTTCCTCAGAAGCGCTGCACATCCTGCACCGCCTCGGTGCCCAGGAGCTCCTCCCAGTTCGGCCGGCTTGGCTCCCGCCGGTCGTCGGTATAGATCAACGCGTAATTGCCGAACCGCGTCAAATCCAAGAACACGTATTTCAGCGCCCGCACCCGCGTGTACTTCCACACCTCGTAGGGCGGGCTGCTCGCCGACTGGTGCCGCTCCAGCACCTCGTCGGGCGGGCCGTACTTGATGAAGATCCGGCCGCGATCGGTGCGCCATCCCGGCACCGCCGACGAACCGCCTTCGCGGTAGCGCCGGTTGGCCTCGGCGATCCGCTGGTAGAACCCCTCGCGTTCCTCGTTGCGCGTCGTCCCCGGCGTCGGATCGCGCTTGGCCCAGAACTGCCGCAGCCAGGTCCGCTTGCCCTCCAGCGACAACGTCGAAAAGACGCCCTGCTCCTCCGACGTCATCAGGTAGACCAACGGCATGTACAGCGTGTCCAGCTGGGTTTCGGACATCCGCGAGAACAGGTCCTCGCCCGACGACGCCACAGTCTGGGCCGTCGCCATCGTCTCGAAACCGGTCATCCCGAACGGGGCCGTACGCGTCACGGCGGAATCGGCCCCTGCGGCTTTCACCTCGAGCACGTAGCGGCCGGCCGGCAGCCCCGCCAAGTCCACCAGCCCCTGGGTCACGCCACCGCCGGCGGCCACCGCGACGCGCTGCGGCGGTGTTGCGATCACCGGCTCGCCGGTCGCCTTCAGCACCCGGACCACGACCGTCGCGCTCTCCGCCTGCGCCGGGTAGAGCTCCAAGTAATAGCCCAGCTTGGCGCTCTGCGGCGTCAGCACCGGGTCGCCGGAGGTCTGGATGACCAGCGCGCCCTTGCGCAGCTCCCCGTCCCGCAGCGCCGAATCAGCCGGACCGGTCATCGCCCGGATGTCCGTGCCCAGCAGCAGGTCCGACCCCCCGGGCGCGCCGGTGAACGCTTGCACCGCCGTCTGCTGGTGCGCCACCCGCCCGGTGGCCGAGTCGGTCACCGTCACCGCGACGGTGTAGCGGCCCGGCTTGACCACGAACGACAGGTGCCCGGCAGTCGAGGCGCCACGCACCCGGAGCATCGCGGCCGGCACCGCCGCGGACCAAGACGGGGTGGTGAGCGTCAGGCCGTTGGAATCCCGCACCGCCACGGCGACCCGGAACGCCGCCCCGCTTCCCTCCCCCCCCAACGGGCTCACCAGGGTGAGCGGCACCCGACAGAACACGTCGACGAGTGTCTGCACGGCCGCGGGCGTGGCTCGATAGTAACGCACCGCGCTCAGCCCGAGCGTCGCCTCGTCGCGGGACTGGGGCCTGGCACTCAGACTCCCGCCGATGATGAGTGCCAGGGCCATCAACGTCAGTCCCTTCACTACACGCTCCCGCCAGCTACCAGCCGAGGCTGAAGCTCAGAAAGTTCGTCCCGCCCAGCGGACCGAGGTTGCGGTACGCATAGTCGAAGCCGATCTTCCAATCGCCGCGGCCGTACCCGATCCCGCCGCCGACCGCCAGGCCGTCGGAGGTGAAGCTGGACGCATTGTACTTCGACGTGAAGCCGGCAGCCGCGCCCGGATCGAGGGTGTTGGCCGGCTGGGCGGTGTAGCTCCCCCGGGCGGCCAGCGAGAAGCCGCTGTTCCCCAGATTCGTCATCGCATACTCCAGCCCCGCGCCCGCAGTCGGTTTGTTGTTGCTCGGCTGGCTGAACTCCGACAGCAGCGTCAGCCGGTTTTGGCCCCGGGCGACCACGTCGAGGGAGACGCCAACGCGGAAGAACACCGGCAGGCCCCAACCCGACGCCCGCAGCCGAGCGGGCTGCTTCTCCTGGGGGATGTCGACGGTCCCCAGGGGCGGCGTCCGCGGCACCCCCGCCTCCAGGCCTGAGCCGTCGGCCCGCAGGTTCGTGCCCAGGTTGGCGATCACGAAGGCCGCGCGGATCGGCCGCTCCCCCAGCATCGCGTGGAAGTTGGTCCCGAAATCGACCGCGAACCCGGTGGCCTTCGTCGCCCCGAGAGCGTCCGAGATCAGCTTGGCCGAGAAGCCGGCCGAGAAGCGATCGGAGAAGTTTTGGCTATAGGTGGCCGACAGGAACGTCTCGGCCACCGAGTAGCTCTCCCCCGTGCCGTCCGGGTTCTCGAGCGAGTACACCGGCTGGTCACTGAAGCCGAAGCTGCCGCCGGAAACGCCGATTGCCCGCGATCCCCCCGACATTGGCAGGGCGAATCCGAGCCACGTATAGCGCGTGGAGGCCACGTAGCTGTAGGTGGATACCATGATGCCGGGGCGGGCCATCTGACTGAGGCCGGCGGGGTTGTAGTAGAGGGCGGTGACGTCGGTCGTCAGGGCGGCGAACGCGCCGCCAAGGGCCGCGCCGCGGGCGCCGGCACCGAGGAGCAGGAACTCCCCGGAGCTGGTGCCGAAGCCCGTGTTGTCTTGCTGGACCTGGGCGGTCGCCGGCGCGAACGCCAGCGCCGTCAGGCCCATGAGCGTGCCGAGCACGCGCGAGCGTCGAATCGTCATGGTGGTGTTCCTCACGGCGCGAAGTTGACGACGGTGAAGCGCCCGACCTTGGTTTTGCCGTCCGGCGTTTCGACGTGCCAGAAGTACACGCCGGAGGCCACGAACTGGTTGTTCCGGTTCCGGAGGTTCCAGAGCGCCTCCCCGCCCCCGCTGGCATCGTTGTGCGAGAGCACCTGCACCAGCACCCCGCTCACCGAGTAGATGCGGATGATGGCTTGCGCGGGGAGGTTGACGAACTTCAGCACCTTCGTGTTCGCCGTCGCCTCGAGCGCGTCGGTCACGTAGTAGGGATCCGGCACGGTGTGGACCTTGGCCAGGGCTGCCTCCGTGGTCTTGCTGGGATCCACGGTCGTGCCCGTGAACTTCGCCTGGATACGCAGGCCCGGCACTGCCGGCGGCCGGATCGCGGGCACGAACGTATAGTCGCCGTCGGCGCCGGTGCCGGTGATGGCACCTGCGAAGAAGCGCGCGTTCCACACGGTGCCCGCCGCGGGCAGCGCCGTCATCTGCATCAGGAAGAAGTGCCCGTTGAGGTAAAAGATGAACCCGGTGCCGGTCTTGGCCAGCGCCGCCGCTCCACTGAGGCCATCTCCGGAAACGCCGGAAGCCGTTGCAGCCACATCGCCAAGGGTCGCGGTGTTCTTCATCGCGGCGCTCGGCCCGCTGCCGCAGTGAGCCAGGAACGCGCGCGCCGGAGCGACGCAGAACGCGTCGGTCCACGTGAGGAGTGTATTACTGCCGTCCGGGGGGGTGCCACCGAACGGAGCCACAAAGGACTGGTCGGTGATGAGTCCCCACGACGTCCCCATCGAACTGCTGAACGGCACGGTGACGTGGTGGGTCACGTCGTGCACCGAGTCGATCTTGCCGGCGGCACCCCAGAACACCTGGAAGTCCGCCGCCCGCGCGAGGCCGGCCCCAATGCCTTCCAGGTTGCGCATCGGCGCGTTGGGCACCGTGGCGTAGGACTGCAGATGGAAGATGGTGGTCACACCAGGCAGTGCCCCGGCGTTGCGGCTCAGGTCCTTCTGGACGCACCCACCGGAGGCCGGCGTGCACACGAGCTCGTTCGGCTTCGGCGTGTTCTCGTTGGCGGCGCCCGCCCACCAGCGCGGGCCTGCCTGCACCGAGTTGGAGGGATCGCCATTGATGTCGCCACGGCCCCACGAGGCCACGCGGTAGCCGCCAGGCAAGGTCATGGTCGCGCTCCCGTAGATCGGGAACGTCGAGTCGCCGCCGAAGACCACCGCCTTCTTCTGGACGGCGTTCAAGGCGGAGAATCCCACCGACCCGGGCACCTCACCGCTGAACGCATCCTGCGCGATCGGCACGCTGAACGTCTGCGAACCGAACGAGATCGAGTAAGTCACCGAGCGCGCGTCGAGCGTCGCGCCGGGTGACACGCTGTTGATGGTGAGCAGCAGGGTCCCGGTGTCCAGCACCTCCGGCAGGAACGCCGCCAGCCCAAGGGCGATGCCGTTGGTCGGCGGCATCGGCCCGGAGAACTCGCCGGTGGCCGCGTCGAGCGTCGGCAGCGGCGCGTTGGGATTGAGTACCGCGTTGTCCTGGCCGAGGAGCTGCAGCGGCGCCAACGCGCCACTGACCACCTGGGCCGACGGCGCCCGCGGCGTGACCAGCTTGGTGATCCGGGGCGACTCGAGCGAGCTCGGCCCCGATTTCAGGGAGTTCACGTCGAACGCGGTGACTGCATAGTAATAGGCGAACGAGTTCCGCACCCCGAGGTCTACATAGGCGAAGTTGACGCCGCTGTTGCTCAGGGCCGGGTAGCCCGACTTCTCGCCCGTGACCGCGGTGTCCGCCTTGATGATCAGGACGCTGCCGTCGGCGAGCGGGACCCGGCCGCCGGCGGGGATCTGGATCAGGTTACCGGAGATGTCGTGGTCCACGCTATTGATAAACGGCTGCGCCGTCTGGAAGCGCACCGGGCAATCGTCGAACACGCCCAATTCGGGGGCGCACTCGCTCTTGCCGTTGCCGTTCAAGTCCGTGGTGTAGGCGAAGCCGCCGGTGAAGTCCGTAATGCTCGTGCCGGCGTAGTCGAACTGCGCCACCAGCGACAGGGCGCTCGTCGTTCGGCCGCGGTAGATGCGGTAGCCCTCGACGTCGAACTGCCGGAAGTTCGGATCGTACAGCGGCGAGGTCGCATCGGAAGCGACCGCGAAGAACGGATCGCCGGTCGTCTCCGTCTTACTCTTCTGCCACACCACCGTCACCTTGTTGTCGCCCGGGATCAGGAAGAACGGGGGCGCATCGGGGGCGAACGGCAGCAGGAACTTGTTGGCGAAGACCGCTTGCGCGACCAGCGCCTTGTCGAGCAGCGAGCGCGGCACCGACCGCACTTCGTCCTGCTCGATGATGCCGTCCCCGTTCTCCGCACCCTTCCCGTCGTCGGCCTGGGTGACCCACCCCATCGCGCGCTCGATCGGCCGCACGGCGCCGGGGTTCTTGAAGATGGAGTCCCCCGTGACCGGAATTCCCGGCTTAACGTCACCACCGACGGCGCCGGCCGGCAGCGCGGTCGGCGCGGCCTGGATGTAGGCCTCGACGATGGTCTTCGTTTCACCGGGGTTAAGGGTGAACGGGCCGGAGGACTGGAAGGACCGCGTGTCGGCGAAGTTCTGCGCCTGGAAACAGAAGTGCTTCTGCAGCTGCTGACCTTGGAACGTGCAGGGGAAGTCGCCCGCCGCCGGATTGGACGTGCCGGACAGGTAGCGATACAGCTGCTTCACGCCCACTGGATCGGGGTAGCCGGTGGCCGCGTTCAGCGTGTTGGAGAAGATCGTGAGGCCGACCGGGGACTTCAAGAATTTGAGGCCCACGAACCCGGGCGACGCGACGAACGGCGGCCCGAAGATGTCTGGCGGGAACGTCCAGTTCTTCTCCAGGAAGTCCGACTTGTAGGCCACCATCATGTCGAACGGGATGACGGCGGTGGAGTAGTTCTTGCTGGCGTCGCCCACGTCCTCGTCCGCGAAGAAGGCGGCGAACAGGTTGGTGAAGGGGTAGCCGCCGTCGGGGATGTTGACGTTGAAGCGCGCCTCGTTGCGGGCCTGGAAGTCGGCGCCGATGGCGGCCAGCTCCGACCAGATGGCCGGGTCGTTGGTCGGGTTTTGGTAGACCAACGGATCCTTGGCGGTCACGTTCGTAAACTTGAAGACGAAGTAGATGATGTCTTCGTTGCCCGTCGGGAAGTTCCACGCCATGCCGCGCTCTTCGACGAGGATCCCCATCGGGTGGGTGCGCCCCGCCAGGAAGGACGGATTGCCCTCCCAGGTCCGCACCCAGAGGTCCTCCTGCGACACGCTCTGGCGGCCCTGCAGCACGCTGGCGTAGATCGCGGTGTCCCGCACGATGCCGCCGTTCGGCCAGCTGGCGGCGTCCCCAGCGTCGAGCGAGTTGTAGACGAGAGTCACCGGGTCGCCCGCGGACTGGTCGCCGCGCGGGTCCATGAAGAAGGCGCCGACCGTGTCCCCCGCCCAGGCGAACGCGGCGGTGGACGGAATCGTGCCGGCCAGCTGCAGGCCGGAGTTGAAGATGTACTGGTCGGGCGTGCCCTTGGGCCAGAAGCCGCCGCCGACCACGGGCGAGTTGGTCGGGTCCACGCACAGCTCGCCGATGTTGTTGATGCCGCAGAACCAGCGGTTGACGTTCATGACGCCGAACACCAACGCGAAGAGATTGGCGCCGCGGCGCCTGGCTCCGCGGTTCGGCGCCGGCCCGGCCGTGGCCACGGAGGCGCCGACCGTCGCCGCCAGCAGCGCCCCGGCTACCGCCGAGCGGGCTGCGCGAATCAACCAAGTTGAACGCATATCATCCCTCGAGGAAGAAAGGCCAGCGGGCGGCGCCCCAAGAGCGAGCGCCGCCCAGCGTCATCCGTCTAGAAGGTCAGCTCGAAGCCCAGGCGAATATTCCGGGGTGCGCCGTAGAAGTTCTGCACGCCGTTGACGTAATTGTCGTAATAGGCGTTCAGTGCCTTGGTCTGCTCGGCCAACGAATAGGTCTTGTCGCCGTTGCCGAACCGTGCCTCGGCTCGCTGCAACATCACGCAGTCGACCGGCGAGGCTGAAGTGCCGGTCCATTGCGTGCAGTCGGCGAGGTCGAGCGAGCCGTCCGACCCCAGCTTGCTGACCGGCTGCAAGCCGGCTTCGATCGCCAGGTTCGAGAACTCCGGGCTCAACTTGCTCTGCCGCTCCAGGGCGTTGACGACGTCGTCAGTCTCGTTGAAGATCCGAACGATGTTCTTGAAGTTGAACACGTTGCGCAGGTCAGCGAACACCGTGACGTCGGCCCGCCCGAGCTTGAAGCCCTTGTTGATGCGCATGTCGAGGTTCTTGTTCCAGGGCATCGTCGAGCTGTTGATCGGCTCCAGCGAATTGGCCTCGAGGCCGAACCCTACCCGCGGTGCGGTCGACCCGGCCCCGGAGTTGGCGACCCGGGTGTAGGGCAGCCCGCTGAATGCCCGCAAGGTCGCGAACACGCTCACGTTGCTGAGCACCTTCCCCCACGTCGTGTTCTTCTCCCAATCGCTCGGGATGGTGAGGGAGACCGCGCCCACGATGTTGTGCTGGCGCTGGTCGTCCACCGGCAGCGGCTGCTCCGGCGGCGGCACCCGGTCGCCCGTGACCTGCGAGATCTGGCGGGAAGAGGTGTTCAGGTACGAGAACGGATCCGAGCCGGTGTTGCGCGCGATCTGGAAGGTGTAGGCGAGCGAGGTGTTGAACCAGTTGCCCACGCGGCGATCGAGCTTGAAGTCGAGGCCGCGGGCGTAACCGAAGTCCGCGTTGGTCAGGACGTTCACGTTGAGCGTCCGGCCCGGATTGCCGGGATCGTCGTACGGCTTGATCCGGTAGGCCAGGTCGGAGACCTTGTCCTTGTTGTAGGCGGCGATGTCGAGCACGAGGTCGGGGTTGAAGGCGTGCCGCACGCCGAACTCGAACTGAATCGACTTGCCGAAGGTGATGTCCCGGCCGAACTGGTCATTGGTGTTCGTGAAGGACAGGTCGTTGTTCGAGCCGGACAAGAAGGTGTTGAAGTCCGGGGTCTGCACCTGATGCGAGTAGGACAGCCGGAAGTCGGTCGACTCCGTGATCGGGAACGAGACCCGCAGCCGCGGCGAGATCGTGTGGTGCGTCTGGGCGCCCGTGAACACCGCGGCGAGCGACTGGGCGTAGGCCGCGTCGCTCGTGGCGGCGGCGTTTTGCCAAGCCGGGTTCGAGAAGATCCGCCCCGGGACGTTCGAGAACAGCGCCTTGGCGTTCATGTAGTCGTAGCGCGCGCCCAGCTCCAGCACCACGTCGCCCAGATCGAGGCGGTCGGCCGCCCAAGCCGCGTACGTCACGGGATGCACGACGTAGGCGTCCATGAAGATCTGGGTGATAAAGCTGCTGTTCCAGTACGCCAGCGTGGTGTGCCGGCCCTCCCCGCCGAAGTTGAACCGGTGGTAGCGGTTGGCCTGCCAGTCCACCTGCACCCGGCCGGTCAGGCGCTTTTCGCTGCTGAACGTGCCGCCGGCGTCCAGGCCGTTCGTGACCCAGCTACCCGACTGCAGCCCGTAGGGATTCATGCGGTAGGGCTGGCTGTTACGCAGGTCGGTGCGGTTGAGCAGCGGCGTGCGCAGCCCCGTGTTGGTGCGGATGTTCCGAATGATCTGATCGGTGATGGGGAACGGGAAGCTGCCGAAGCCGGCGTAATTCATGGTCGACAGCTCGATGCCCATCTTGGGGCTGCGCGTGGACAGCTCGCTGGCCGGATCGAGCGGCCCGCGAATGCCCCGATCCAGCGCCCAGCTGAAGTTGGCGTTGATCGCCAGCTCGCGCTCGGCGCTCTTGAAGACCGAATGGCTCCAGTTGAGCACCGCCAGGCGGTCCCAGGTGTGGCCGCCGCTGAACAGCTGGGGGTCGCCGATGTTCGTGCCCGGCTGGTTGCGGAACTGGTTGCCGGACGCGATTCCCGTGAGCGAGATGTTCGAGCCGCTGCCGTACGAGTAGGAGAGCTTGCCTTGCAGCTGGACCGTCGAATTCCAGTCCATCGGGAAGCGGCGGCCCTGGCAATCGAAGCCGAAGTTCTTGGAAGCGTCGCACGTGCCGGTGAACTGGGCGAACCGCGGGATCACGACCGTCTGGCTCGTTGTCGAGGTGTTGACCACTACGCTCGTGTCCACGCCGGCCACGACGTAGCGGGGGACGTCCTCCCACCCCGTACCGCGGAACGCCGACACCTGCCCCTGGAGGACGCCGGAGGCGAAGAAGCGCAGGTTGCTGACGTTGGGGATCGGCCCGCCGATGGAGCCTTCGAAGCGGTTGAAGCCGACCGAGACCGCGTTGCCGAACGGCTCGTCCGTCGCGGCGTTGAGGGAGCCGGCGAGCTTCGCGCCACCCGAGCGGGTGGTGTAGGAGATGATGCCCGCCTGCGCGTCGCCGAACTCGACGCCGATCGCGCCGGTCGTCACCGACGCCTCTTCGACCGCGTTGGTGCCGACGGTGATCGCCTGAGAGGCGGTGTTCAGGTCGGCGATACGCCCGTTCACGCTACGCACGGGCGCGCCGTCGATGTACACATTCGCCTCGCCGGGACGGCCGCCGCGAATGATCAAGCCGGCGCCCGCGCCGGACTCGACCACGCCGGGGGTCAGCGAGATCACGTTGCGCACGTCATCAACCGGGAGATTGTGGACGCCGGTGATGATGACTTTGGAGCTCACTTCATCGCGTGGCACGATCGGGTTCGCCGCGGCGGTCACGTTGATGGTGCCCACCTGCACGGCCGAGGCCGTCATCTTGATGCGGAACTCGACTGTCTGCCCGCCGAACACGCGCGCGTTGGTCACCTCGGTCGGCTGGTAGCCGATGAACTGCGCGCGCAACGTGTACGTGCCGACCGGCACGTTGTTGATGAAGTAGTAGCCCTTGTCGTTGGTGACCGCGCCGAACGAGGTCCCGGCGATGAAGACCTGCGCGTTGGCAATGGGAACGCCGGCCTGGTCCGTCACCGTACCTTCGACCTTGCCGGTCGTCTGCTGCGCCGCTAGGGGGGGGGGCGCCAGCGCGAGGAGCGCGGCGATCCCGACGGCCACGAACGACGGGCAGAATCGGCCGAAAGCGCTTCGCACACGATGCGTCATGGAATCGTCCTCCAGAGTCGTAAATGCGTGTGGACTACCGGACAGAAAACGTGCGGGGGCCACGTCACCTCCATTCCGGTGCTGGTGAGAACGAGCGACGAGCTGCGGGACTGCATCTAGCCCGTAAACTGACCCGCCGCCACAAGGGCGTCAAGGCAAGTCGTGTCCCCGGAAAGTGACATTCCGGGGGCGCGAACATGTCGCCCCCCCGAGCCGTCCGCAAGACCCCCGCGGGCCCGAATCCCCCGGGGGCCGGTCACACGAGCAGCAGCTCGCGCTGCGGAGCGTGGGGTGTCACCTCGGGACCGGTTTCCCCCAGAAACACGTTGATTTCGGTGCGCATGCCGAAGCGGCCCTCGAGGTAGATCCCCGGCTCCACGGAAAACCCGACCCCGGCCACGAGGATTCGGTCGTCGGCGGTCTCGAAGTTATCGAGGTGCGGCCCCGAGCCGTGCAGCTCCCGGTCGATCGAATGGCCGGTGCGGTGCGGGAAGTGGGCGGCGTAGCCGGCGTCGCGGATCACGCCGCGCGCCGCGTCGTCCAACTCGGCGCCTGTTACGGGGCGATGCCCCGCCCATCGGGCGCGCAGTAGCTCCACTGCGGCGTCCCGCGCACCGCGTACCGCGTCCCAGACCCGCCGTACCTCGGCGTCCGGCGCGCGGCCGCTGAAGCCCATCCATGTCTGATCGGCGAACACGCTGCCCAGGGCCGGACCGGCCCACAGGTCCACCAGGATCACTTGCCCCGCGACGAGTCGCCGGTCGGTCCCCTCCCCCTCGTGCGGCTCGTAGTGGGGGTTCGCCGTGTTCTCCTGGAAGCCGACGATCGGCGGGTGGTCGGTCACGAGCCCGACGCGCGCGAACCCCTCGAGCACGCGGCGCTGCACCGCCGTCTCCCGCACCTCCGCCCCGCGCGTGGTCTCGGCACCCGCCCAGCGGATGGCATCCTGCGCCACGTCGGCGAGCGTCTCCGCGGCGCGACGGTGCCCCTCGAGCTCGGCGGCCGACCAGCGCGCCGCGAACCGCGTGACGAGCGGTGCCGAAGAGACGATGCGCGCACCCAGCGACTCGAGCAGCTGCACGACGCCGTGCGGCACGCGGTCCAAGTAGGGCACGTTGTCGTTGGTCGAGACTTCCAGCGCCAGCGTCTTGCCAGCGACGAGCGCGCGTAGGCCGGCGTGCAGCTCACGCCACGCTGCGTACGGGCGCACCTCGCCTGGGAAGCCCGCGAACGGCCCGAGCTCGATCTTGTGCGCCAGCGCGACGGGGGCGCCATCGCGCGGCAGCAGGACGAACAGCCGGCGGGTCGCTAACCCGTGGAGGCCCAGCACGTGCGGCGCGACGGGATTCACGCCGCGGAAGTCGTAGAGCAGCCAGCCGTCGGCGCCCAAGTCGGCGAGGGCTTGGCGCAGAGCGGCGAAGTCGAACCCCTCGAGCGGAGCAGCCATTCAGTGGTGTCTGGAGTCGGGGGGAGCCGCGCGCCACTCGCACTGCGGGGCGCCGCCCGTGCGACAGGCGGTGTGCAGCATCGCGCCCTCGAAGCCGACGAGCAGCCGGAGCAGCTCCGCGAAGGCGGCGCCGTACACGCCGCAGGCGGCGCCGTCGGGCGTCGCGCTCACGGCCAGGGTGTCGCCCACGCGCGCCACCGGCACCTGTTGCTCGCGGCGCAGGTCGCCGCCCAGCACGGCGCGTGCGGCCCGCCGCGCCGCTACGTAGCCGAGTGAGTTGGGGGCCAGCTGTGCCGCGAGCCGGGAGAGCCCGGACAGCCGCCGCACCGCACGGCGCGCGGCGCGCCGCCCCGCGTCGGCGAACACGAGGTCCGCGTCCGGTCGCCGCCCCACCAGGCGCAGCAGCGCCTCGACGTGCGCGGCGTCGACGCCTGCGTCCCGGCGCACCAGCGCCTCGTACTGGGTGAGCTGCATGGCGACGGTGCTGGAGAGGCCGAGCCGCTTGACGAGGAGCTCGTCCGCGAATTCGGCGAGGCCGTCCTCGACCGGGGTGTCCAGGTTGCGGACCGCTTCGAGCACGGCGAGGGGGAGGATGCTATGGACCACGGCGCGCGAAACCTAGCCCCGTTCCAACGCCCTGGGAATGGGAGCGGGGGATCCTCGACATCCCCGTGTGGGCGGCGGTGGAACGGGGCTAGCACCCTGGCACCCCATTGCGGAACCCGGCAGCCCGCGTCAGCCTTCAGGGACGTATGGCCACTCCGACCCCCACCCCGGTCGATCAGAAGCGGGCCAGCTTCGAGCAGGAGGCGCTGGTCCACCTCGACACCCTCTACCGCGTCGCCCTGCGCTTGACCGGCAACGCCGCCGACGCCGACGACCTGGTCCAGGAGACCATGCTCAAGGCGTACCGCTCCTGGGACCAGTACGAGAAAGGAACCAACGCGAAGGGATGGCTGCTCACCATCCTGCGCAATTCCTTTATTAATGAATACCGGCGCCGCACCCGGCACCCCGAAACCGTGGACGTGGACACCATCGAGCCGTTCGCGGTGTTTGGAGAGGTACAGGACGACGACCCCCAGGGGGCCTTCTTCGACCGGATCGTCGACGACGAGGTGCTCAAGGCCATCGATGAGCTCCCGGAAGCGTTCCGGGAGACGCTGGTCCTGAGCGACGTCGAGGGGCTGAGCTACCAGGAGATCGGCAAGATCCTGGGTGTGCCGGTAGGCACGGTGAAGTCGCGGCTGTTCCGCGCCCGGCAGGCGCTCCAGGGGAAGCTGTACCAGTACGCCGTGAGCATGGGCTACATCAAAGGAAGTCCCGCATGAACTGCCGCGAATGCGAAGAGCATCTGTACGAGTTCCTGGACAAGGAGCTGACCCCGGAGACGGAACGGCAGATCCGGGACCACCTGGCCGATTGCGAGCCCTGTGGGGAGCACTTCGACTTCGAAGGGATGTTCCTGCGGTTTCTGCGGACCCGGTGCCGCGCCGAGGGTGCACCACCGGAGCTTAAACGCCGGCTGCTGCACGAGCTGTTCGGCGAGTGAAGTGGCTGACCCGGGGCGGCTTGGTGGCTGCCCTCTGCGTCGGCGCGGCGGTCGGCTGGGGGCTGGGATGGCGAGGGCTGCTGGTGCTCCTCGCCTTTTTTGTCTCCGGGAGCCTGCTCACACAGCTTGCCGGTGGGGCGGGCGGTCAGCGCACGGCGCGTCAGGTGCTCGCTAACGGCGGCGTGGCCGCGGGTGCCGCCCTGTTCGGGGAGTGGTCGGTTGCGGTTGCCGCTCTGGCTGCCGCGACGGCCGACACCTGGGCGACGGAGATCGGTTCCTTTTCCCCTTGGCCGCCGCGGCTGGTCACGACGTGGTCTTCCGTGCCGGCGGGGACCTCCGGGGGTATCACGCTGCTGGGCACGCTGGGCGGTGCCGCCGGAGCGGTGGTAATGGCGTGGTTGGCCGCCCTCGTGCAACCCCGGGGCGTCGCCCTGGGGTCAGCCGCCCTCACGGCGGTGGCGGGACTGGCCGGGATGTTCGCGGACTCGGCCCTCGGCGCCACCATCCAGGGGTTGTTCGAGTGTCCTTCCTGCGCCGCGCGGACCGAGCACACCGGCACCGTGTGTCACGAACCAGTCGTGCTCGTCAGAGGCCGGCGATGGCTGGACAACGACGGTGTGAATCTGGCCGCGACTCTGGCCGGGGCGGCGGTCCCGCTCGGCTGGATGCTGCTTCGCTGACCACCGCGTGAGCCGGTTCGACGCCATCGTGGTCGGCGCCGGGCCCGCCGGGTCGGCGACTGCGCTGCTGCTCGCCCGTGCCGGCGCCGACGTGCTGCTGCTCGACCGCGCCCGGTTCCCACGCGACAAACCCTGCTCGGAGTACCTGAGCCCCGAAACCACCCGGATCCTGGAGCGTCTCGGGCCCGACGTGCTCCCAGAGGTGGAACGGGCCGCGCCAGCCAAGCTCTACGGCATGAAAGTGGTCGCGCCCGACGGCACCGCGATGGTCGGGCGGTTCGCCGCCCGTCACCGCTGGCCTAGCCCCCGGCCCTACGGACTCGCACTCCCCCGTACCGTGCTAGATACGATCCTGCGGCAGGCCGCCGAGCACGCCGGCGCACAGGTATGGGAGGGGGCGGCGGTGGAAGACCTGTTGTACGAGAGGGGAGCGGTCGGCGGCGTGATCGTCAGAACGGACAACGGAGAACGGACGACGCTTCACTGCCGTGTTGTCGTAGGGGCGGACGGACTGCATTCCGTCGTGGCGCGACGACTCGGGTTGCGACGCTCGGGCCTGCCCCGCCGCCTGGCCTTCGCGGCACACGTGGCCGGGGTCACGGGCGTCGAAGAGCAGGGGGAGCTGCACGTGAGCCGCCTGGGCTATGTGGGCCTCGGCCCAATCGGGCACGGGGAGACGACCGTCGCGCTGGTGCTGCCGCTCGCCGCCGTGCGGAGGTGGGGCCGCGGCCGCGCGCACCGTACACGATTCTTAGCGGAGCTGGAGCGATTCCCCGGGCTGCGGGACCGGTTTACGGAGGCGCGGTTGGTGCGCGAGGTGCTCGCAACCGGACCGTTCGCCGGGGGGGGGGGGGGGGGGGGGGGGGCGCCTGCCTCGTGGGTGACGCCGCGGACTTCTTCGATCCGTTCACCGGCCAGGGGATCTACAGCGCCTTACGAGGCGCTGAGCTCGCAGCCGACTGCCTCATCCCCGCGCTCGCGCGCGGGGTCAGTGGCCCACTCCCAGGCGCGGACCTGCAGCCCTACGCGCAGGCGCGACGCCGCGCGTTCGCCGGCAAGTGGGTTCTCGAGCGTCTCATCGGGCTGGGCGTCGGCTGGCCGGCGCTCGCCAACCGGGTCATTGGGCGGCTGGCGCAGCGTCCGGATCTCGGGGATCTTGTGGTGGGGGCGACCGGCAACTTCGTGCCGGTGCGCGCGGTGCTCGCCCCCCGAACCCTCGCCCGGCTCCTCTGGTGAGCGCACCCGGCGTCGATCCCGCCCGATTCCGCCAGCTGCTCGGCCGGTTCGCGACCGGCGTCACCGTCGTGACCACGCGCGCGCCGGACGGGAGCCCCCTCGGTATGACGGCGAGCTCGGTCGCTTCAGTGTCCCTCGATCCACCGCTGCTGCTCGTGTGCGTCGATCACGGTCACGACATGCACGACGCCCTCCACGCTGCGACGGAGTTCGTCGTCAACGTCCTCGCTGCGGACCAGGAGGCGATCTCCCGCCGCTTCGCCGAGGACGAGGAGGACCGCTTCGACGGCCTCGGCTATCATGAGAACAAGCAGCGATTGCCCGTGCTCGAGGGCGTGCTGGCCCACATCGAGTGCACCAAGCAGGCGTCGCTGCCGGCCGGGGACCACACGGTGTTTCTGGGGCTCGTCATCGGCGGAGCGGTTTCGGACCGGCGCCCTCTCCTCTATTACCGCGGCGGCTACGCCAACCTGGCGGGCGGCTGATGCTCGGGACCGAGCTACTCGACGACCCGCGCGCCGACCCGGCACTGGTACGGGCCGAGCTGCGGGACATCCAACGCCTCAACGCGATGTTTGGGGGAACGAGAGCGGTCGTGAACGCCTGCGAAAGGATCTTTGACAGAGTCGGGAGGCGGGATGCGGGATGCGGGATGCGTTGGACCCTGCTCGATGTCGGCACCGGTGCCGGGGACATCCCGCTCGCAGTTCGGCGAATTGCTCGGCGCTATGGGATCGAGCTCGACCTGCTGGGCATCGAGCGCATTCCCGCCGCCGCCGGGCTCGCTCGCGCGGCCGGCGTCACGACGATCCTCGCCGACGGCGACGCTCTGCCCCTGGCCCCGCGCTCGGTGGACGTCGTGCTGGCCAGCCAGGTGCTGCATCACCTCGCACGCGAGACGTGCGTGCGCTGGATCGCGGCGCTCGATCGGATCGCGCGACACGCCGTGGTGCTGGCGGACCTGCGGCGCTCGCGGTTCGCCATGGCGGGCATGTGGGCGGTGTCGTTCCCCCTGGCCCTGCGCGCCCAGACGCGGCGCGACGCCGTGGTATCGCTGCGGCGCGGGTATACGCGCGCGGAGTTTAACTCGATGCTCCAAGAAGCCGGCGTGCTGGCGCGAGCCTACTACGCTCCGGTCGCCAGGATAGTGGCGGCCTGGGAGCCGAGGGAGCCATCAGCCTCGCGAACCGAATGCTGACCGTCGATCGCATCTCCATTCGAGCCCCGATCGATCGGGTGTTCACCGCCGCTAGTGACGTCGAGCGCTGGCCTGCGATCCTGCCTCACTACCGCTCGGTGCGGTTTCTCGAGCGCCGCGCGGACGGCGGGACGGTGGAGATGGCTGCCTGGCGGTCGTTCGGGGGGTCGGAAGGGGGAGGGCCGCTGCGCTGGCCTGCATGGTGGGTGTCGGAGATGACGGTCGATCCCCCACACAGGGAGATCCGCTACCGGCACGTGCAGGGTATCACGCGAGGCATGGACGTGATCTGGAGGCTCAGAGGCACAGAAGGCATAGAGGCACAGAGGCACGGAGGCACGGTGGGCACAGTGGAAGTGGAGATCGTACACTCCTGGGACGGCCCGGGCTGGCCGCTGATCGGGCGCGCGGCCGCCGCGCTCGTGATCGGCCCGGTCTTCGTCCACGGCATCGCCGTCCGGACGCTCGCGGGCATTAAACGGTTCGCGGAGGGGGCACAGTGATGACCGGACGGCGACGGGTCGTCATCACCGGCGTAGGCGCAGTCACGCCGATCGGCACGGCGGCCGACGGGTTATGGCGGGGACTGCAGGCACGCCGCTCGGCGGTGCAGACGCTGACGCGGTTCGACCCGTCGCCGTTCCGGAGCCACATCGCGGCGGAGATCCCCGACTTCCGGCCGCAAGACCATCTCGACGCCAAGCGGGCCAAGCGGCTCGACCGCTTCTCCCAGCTCGCCGTCACCAGTGCGCGGCTGGCGCTCACGGACGCCGAGCTCGCGGCCGGGCGGGAGGATCCCGACCGCATCGGGGCGATGATGGGCTCGGCGTTGGGCGGCGTGGCGTTCGCGGAGCAGCAGGTCCCGAAGTTCCTCGCCGAGGGGCCGCGCGGGCTCGACGCGTCGCTTGCGCTCGCGGTCTTCCCCGGGGCGGCGAGTTGCAACATCGCCATCGAGTTCGGCTTCACAGGGCCGAACGCCACCAACGCGATGAGTTGCGCCTCGGGGACGATCGCGGTCGGTGAGGCGTTCCACGTGGTGCGCGACGGCCGCGCCGACGTGATGCTGGCCGGGGGCGCGGAGGCGCCGCTCGCGCCGCTCACCTTCGCGGCCTTCAGCAACATCCGGGCGATGAGCACCCGCAACGACGATCCGGGGACCGCCTCGCGCCCGTTCGACGCCGGGCGGGACGGGTTCGTGATGGGCGAGGGAGCGGCGGTGCTCGTGCTGGAGGAGCGGGAGCGGGCGGTGGCCCGCGGGGCGAAGGTGTACGCCGAGATCGTGGGCCACGCCTACAACAACGACGCCTACCACATGACCGCGCCGCGGCCCGACGGGCGTCAGGCGGCCCGCGCCATGCGGCTCGCCCTGGAGGATGCCGGCGTCGCGCCTCACGAGGTGGGCTACGTGAACGCCCACGGCTCCTCCACGCCGCTCAACGACAGCACCGAGACGGCGGCGCTCAAGCAGGTCTTCGGCGAGCACGCCTACCGTCTCGCGGTGAGCGGCACCAAGGGCTACTACGGTCACGCCTTGGGCGCGAGCGGCGCGATCGAAGCGGCGATCTGCGCGCTGGCGCTGGCGCGCGGCTGGCTGCCCCCCACCATCAACCTGCAGCAGCCCGACCCCGCCTGCGACCTCGACTGCCTGCCCCGGGAGGGGCGCCCGGCGCGCCCGGAGGTCGTCGTGACCAATTCCTTCGGCTTCGGGGGGATCAATGCCACGCTGGTGTTGCGGCGCGCGTAGGCGCGCGCGTAGATTGGCGCCGCCTTCACTCCCATCAAGGATGCCTTCGTGAATCCCAAGACCCTGCGGCCCCTCGCGGCCGAGTTGATCGGAATGGCGCTGTTCGTCTTCGTGGGCGCGGGTAGCGTCGCCGCAGGCATGGCGGCCGCGCAGACCGGAGCGTCGAACGCGCTGATGGTCGCGCTCGCCCACGGCGTCGGGATGGCGGTCATCGTCTCGGCGACGATGAACATCTCCGGCGGCCACATCAACCCGGCGGTGACCTTCGGGCTGTTCGTCGCAGGCAAGGTGGACGCAGGCACCCTCGGCCGGTATTGGGGCGCACAGCTGGTCGGCGCGATCCTGGGCGCCGCCCTGCTGAAGGCGGTGCTCCCCTGGGGCGCCGTGCACGCGACCTCCGCCGGCACGCCGATGCTGTCGTCCACCATCACGTTCCTACAAGGCATCCTGATCGAGGCGATGCTCACCTTCTTCCTGGTGAGCGCGGTGTTCGGCACGGCGGTCTCCCCGGAAGCGCCCAAGATCGGCGGCTTCGGCATCGGGCTGGCGATCTTCGTGGGCGTCGTGGTCGGCGGCCCCTTCACCGGCGCCGCGATGAACCCCGGCCGCGCGTTCGGCCCGGCGGTGATCGCGTGGCAGTGGAACGGGCAGGCGGTGTACTGGATCGGGCCCCTCATTGGAGGTGGTCTCGCAGGGCTGGTCTGGAAGACCATTCTGCTGCCGAAGGATCCGGCCAAGATCTAACGGCGTTAGGAAAAAGCGTAGGGGTGAAATGGCGTAGGGAAGAGGCGTCACGCGCTTCTCCCTACGCCTTTTGCCCTACGCCGCTCTCCCTACGCCGTTACAGCTGTTCTGCGGCAGTAGGTGCGAAATAGGAAAGAATGATATCCGCCCCCGCGCGCCGGATGGCATACAGCGTCTCCCACATCGCCCGCTCCTCGTCGACCATGCCGCGCTCCCCCGCGGCCTTGATCATCGCGTACTCCCCGCTCACCTGGTAGGCCGCGAGCGGCGAGCCGACCTCGTCCTTGGCGCGGCGGATGAGATCGAGACAGGGCAGCGCCGGCTTCACCAGGATGATGTCCGCTCCCTCGGCGACGTCGAGCCGGATCTCCTTCATCGCTTCGTCGGCGTTCGTGCCCGGCATCTGGTAGCTCCGGCGGTCGCCGAACTGCGGCGCCGAGCCCGCCGCCTCGCGGAACGGTCCGTAGAACGCTGACGCCATCTTCGCCGCGTAGGACATGATCGGCATATGGGAGAATCCGGCCGCGTCGAGCGCCCTGCGGATCCCCGCCACCCGGCCGTCCATCATGTCGCTGGGCGCGACGATGTCCACGCCGGCGCGCGCCTGGGCGACCGCGACCTTGCCGAGCAGGTAGACCGAGGCATCGTTGTCGACCTCGCCCTCCTGGATCACGCCGCAGTGGCCGTGGTCGGTATACTCGCACAGACAGACGTCCCCGATCACGAGCAGCGCGGGCAC
>QHUY01000065.1:10804-47107 GCA_003223415.1 Gemmatimonadota bacterium | reverse complement strand
TCCGGACGATCGGGAACTGAGGGGGGGGGGGGGGGCTCATCGCGCGAGTAACTCTAGCGCCCCGAGTGTCTCCAGCAAGCGGGCGACCGCTTCGCCGGCCTCCGCGGGGCGGGCCGGATCGATGTCCGCCGAGGCGGTGAGCTGGACCGTCCCATCCGGAGCCATGACCCGCCCATAGAGACGTTGTCCGTCTTCCGTTCTCCGTGGGCCCACATACGCCGCGATCGCCGCCTGGCAGCCGCCTCCCAGCGCCGCGAGCATGGCCCGCTCGGCCGCGACCGCCTGCGCGCTCGGGGCGTGCTCGAGCGGCCGCAGGGCATCCCGCACGGCCCGGTCCCCGGCGCGCAGCTCCAGCCCCAGCGCCCCCTGCCCCGGCGCCGGCATCACCTCGAGGGGATCGAGCTTTGCCGCGATCGCTTCCCCGAGCCCCAGCCGGCTGAGCCCTGCGAAGGCGAGCAGGGCGGCATCGAGCGCCCCGCCCGCTTTCACTTTCTCCACTCGCGTCGGCACGTTGCCACGGAGGGAGACCAACTCGAGATCGGGCCGCAGGTACTTTACCTGGGCCACGCGCCGCAGGCTGGAGGTGCCGAGCCGCGCGTGCGCCGGCAGCTGCGCCAGGCTCGTCACTTCCGCCGCCCGCACTACGAGCACGTCATTGCAATCGGCGCGCTCGGGCACGGCCCCCAGCTCCAGCCCGGCCGGCAGGGTGGTGGGCAGGTCCTTCATCGAGTGTACCGCGGCGTCAATGCGATCCTCGAGCAGCGCCTCCTCGATCTCTTTGGTGAAGAACCCCTTGCCCTCCAGCTGCTGCAGCGGCCGGTCCACTTCGGCGTCGCCGCGCGTCTTGATGATCACGATTTCGCTCGGTACGCCGTGCGCGGCGAGCCGGCCTTGCACCCATTCCGCTTGCCACCGCGCGAGCCGGCTGCCCCGGGCTCCGAGCCTCAGGCTCCTCACGTCTCCCGCTTCCCGCTTCCCGATTCCCGACCGAAGTATCCGACCAGGGCGTCCACGAGGCCGGCGGTAGTGAATTCGGCCGCCTCGATCTTCACCGGCAGGCCGTAACGCCGTGCCGTGGCCGCCGTGATCGGGCCGATGACCGCCGCGCCGAACCGTCCGGAGCATGCCGTCCCCGCGCCGACGGCCTGCACGAAGTGGTGGACCGTGGACGATGACGTGAAGGTGATGACGTCGATCCGGCCGGCGAGGATCTCTGCCGCGAGCGCCTCGCCATCCCGTCCCTCCAGCGCGGAGACCGTTCGATACACGGGGACGACCTCGACCTCGGCTCCCAGGGCGCTCAGTCCTTCGGGCAGCGCGTCGCGCGCGGCTTCGGCACGGGGGAGCAGGATGCGCGCCCCCTGGAGATCGCCCTGGGACGCGATCGCGTCGACCAGCGATTCCGCGACGAAGCCGTCGGGGAGCACCTCCACGCGCACGCCGCGCGCAGTGAGGGAAGCCGCCGTCGCCGGACCGATGGCCGCGATGCGCGTCTTGGCGAAGTGAACGGCGGAGAGTCCCCAGATTGGCAGGTGCTCGAAGACGACCTGGACGCTGGTCTGGCTGGTGAAGACGGTCCAGCGGTATTCCGCAAGGCGAGACAGCGCGCGGCGCAGGGGCTCCAGGTCAGCCAGGGGCTCGATGCGGATCGTCGGCGCGTGGAGGACGTCGGCGCCGAGGGCCTGCAGCGCGCGCACCAGGTCGCCCCCTTGCTCGCGCGCGCGGGTGACCACGATGCGCCGCCCGGCAAGCGGCGACCGAAACGGTTCGCCCCAACCCCCTCTAGCCATGACGAGGTTGCAATCTCACCGGCCGCAAAACCATAATCAAGCAATGTGGCGATCCTTCCGCGCCGCGCTCGCCCGGTTCGCGGTGCGGCGCGCGTCCGCTTGTCAGGGCCACGCCCCGCGTCGCGCCGCGCGGTGGCTGCGGCTCGCCTGCAGCCTCACGCCCTCCTTCGCCGAGTCCTATCCCGCCCTCGTGGCGCTGAGCCGCACGCTCGAGGACCGGTTCGGCGCGCTGGCCGCGGCACAGGAGGGGGCGGTGCGATTCCCCGGGAACCCCGACGCGTGGATGCTGCTGGGGGACGCCTACCTCATGGTGTTCAAGCAGAAGGAGGCGCTGCACGCCTACGAGCAGGTGCTGGCGCTGGAGGATCGCGCCGACGCGGCGATGGCCGCGGGCCAGCTGTATCGGCGTGCCGGCCAAGCGGCCGAGGCAGCAGCGCGGTTCGCGCGAGCGTACGCCGCGGGTGGCGGCGCCAGCGCCCTGTGGGAGAACGCGCAGGCGCTGTTCCAGGCCGGCGACCATCACGCTGCGGACGATGCGCTCGCCCTGTGGGCCACCCAGGTGCCGGACGGGATGGGGGGGGGGGGGGGGGGGGGGGGGGGGGGGGGGGGGGGGGGGGGGGGGAGGGGGGGGGCTTCCGGCCCCGGCGCCAAAGGGTGACGGTGTAAAGCAGCAGGATCGTCGCGGCCACGGTGTAGGCCGCCACCATGTAGGGCGCGTTCTGAGGAACGGTCTCAGGCACTGCCGGCGTCCCCCCCCCCGCCCCCCCCATCCCCGATGGCGTAGCGCTGCATCACGAACCCCAGGTAGAGTACGGTGAACACGCCGAACGAGAGCAGCAGCGTCGCTAGCATGGAGCCGGGGAGCGACGGCGCGCTCGGCTTCAGCACGATCGGTTGTGGGTGCAGCGTGCGGAACAGGTAGACGCTGAGATGAATGAAAGGCAGCAGCACCAGTCCGCAGATGCCGAGCACGGCCGAGTACCGGGCCCGCAGCCCCGCCTCCCCCACGGCACCCCGCAGCAGCAGGTACCCGAGGAAGATGAAGAACAGGAAGAGGGTCAGGGTCAGCCGGGCATCCCAGGTCCACCAGGTGCCCCAGATCGGCTTCGCCCAGATCGGGCCGGTCGTGAGCATCACAAGGGAGAACGCGGTGCCGACTTCGGCGCTCGCCGCGGCGAAGCGGTCGTAGCGCGGGTCCTTGACCAACAGGTAGAGGATACTGGTCAGGCCGACCAGACCCATGGCGAGCATCGCGGACCAGGCGGCCGGCACGTGCACGTAGAAGATTTTTTGGGCCGGGCCCTGGTGCAGCTCCACCGGAGTGTACACGAGGGCGCGCACGTATACGCCCGCCAGCAGGGCTAGGCCGACCAGGGTTACCCGCCGCCCGCGCTGCGCGAGGGTCATTGCTCCACCGTCGCGGGAAAGAGGAACGTCGCCAGCGCCACGAAGACGATGTCGTAGGCCGCTAGCAACTTAAGGGACCCCGTCACCTCGCTCAAGGGACGCGCGGCGAGCAGGGCGCCGGTGGCCTGCACCGCCCACACGAGCGGCGGGATCAGGAACGGCAAGAGCAGCACCGGCAGCATCAGCTCGGCGAAGCGCGTTCGGATCACCATGGCGCTGAACAGCGTGCCCACGGCGATGAACCCCACGGTCGCCAGCGCGATCACCCCGACCAGCGGCTCCAGGACGCGCCAGATCGGGACGTCGAAGAACAGCGCGAACAAGAATAGGCCGATCGTCTCCACCGCCGCGACGAAGACAAGGTTCGCCGCCAGCTTGCCCAGGTAGAGGCTGTACCGACTCATCGGCGCCAGTAGTAGGCCGTCGAGCGCCTGGTTCTCGAGCTCGAGCTGAAAGGCGCGGTTCAGCGCCACCATGCCGGCGAAGCTGAAGGTCACCCACAGGATGCTGGGCGCGATCGTCAGTGTGGGCACGGCAGTCGGATCGCGGCCGAAGTTGAAGACCACGAGGACCAGGGCTGTGAACACCGCGGCGGACAGGATCGCGGTGCGCGTGCGGAACTCGAGCAGCAGGTCCTTACGGGCGATGGCCCACGCGTGCCGCAGCAGCTCAGCCACCGGCCACCGCCCGACGATAGGCTGCGGCGATCTCGGCCGGCCCGCGCGCGCCGCGCGGCGCGACCTCCACGAAGCGGCCGCGGTGCAGGAAGGCGATCTCGGTTGCGAGCTCCACCCCCTCGTCGACGTTGTGGGTCGCGAGCACGACGGCGCGGCCCCCGCGCGCGAGCTCGGCGATCAGCCGGCGAAACTCGCCCGCCGCGGCGAGGTCGAGCCCGGTGAACGGCTCGTCGAGCAGCAGCACCCCCGGCTCGTGCACTAGGGCGCGCGCGATGGCGGCGCGCTGCACCAAGCCACGCGACAGGGCGGCCACTGGCTGTGTCGCGCGGTCGCCGAGGCCGAGCCGCTGCATCAGGTCGTCGGCGCGGGCGCCGCGCTGCGGCTCCGGCACACCGTACAGCGACGCCCAGAAGAGCAGGTTCTCGCGCACGGTGAGATGGGAGTACAGGTGCGACTGGTGGCCAATCCAGCCGATGGCGCGGCGACCGCCCTGCACGTGAGCGTGCCCGGCCTGGGGGCGGATCAGACCGGCGAGCACCTTCAGGAGGGTGGTCTTCCCGGCCCCGTTCGGGCCGAAGACGGCGAGGGTGCGACCGGACTCGAGCCGGAAGGAGATGCCGTCGAGGGCGCGGACAGGGGGGGAGCCGAAGGCGTGGGTCAGGCCTTCAGCCGACAGCATCGATCCGCGCGCCGAGCTCGCTCAGGTCGAACGGCTTGACCAGATAGCCGCTATGCCCGAGATCCAGGACGCTCATGAGCGGCTCCATGCTGACGTAAGCGGTCGTCACCACGACGGGCAGGTCGCGGTGGCCCTGCCGGATCTGCTGCAGCAACGCGATCCCGTCGGTGTCCGGGAGCCGGAGGTCGAGCACGAGCACGTCGGGGTGGAAGGCAACGAGTAGCTTCAGCGCCTCGGCCCCGGTGCGCGCGAACGCCATCTCGTAGCGGGTGTCGAAGTAGCGCTCGTAGGACGCCACGAGCGCCTGCTCGT
This sequence comes from Gemmatimonadota bacterium, assembly GCA_003223415.1. Lineage (GTDB taxonomy): Bacteria > Gemmatimonadota > Gemmatimonadetes > Gemmatimonadales > GWC2-71-9 > 13-1-40CM-70-15. The sequence continues at coordinate 42,242 of QHUY01000065.1, read as the reverse complement.
CTTCGACGAAGAGTACTTTCCGTCGCGGCGGCTGGTCCGGCATGATGGAACTAATATATCCTAGGCGTCCGCGCTCTCCAGTTCGAAGAGGTCGTCCAGCTTGGTGAGCACCAGCAGGAAGCGGAGCTCCTCGTTCGCGCCGCGCAAGCACACGATCTGGCGACGCTCGGCCGCCTTGCGCTGGATCAGCATCAGGGCCCCCAGCCCGGCACTATCCACCTGCCGGGTGGCGCTCAGGTCGATGACTAGGCGTCCCGCGCCCTCAGCGAGCTGCTCCAGCAGCTCCGTGGCGGCGCGGCGGAAGGCCGTGCGGGTCTCCAGGCCGAGCGCCTCAGGGGCGCCCAGCACCTTTTCCGTCTGCGGCGTGGACATCAGGAACGACTCCTCCATGTGCGGCTCCAGTTGCGCCGCCCGTCCCAATGCCACTTTGGTGCCATGTACCTAAGGTCAACCAAATCAAGTGCTTGTCAAAAGCGTGTGACGATCCTCACGTGACGCGCCGCCGCAGGCCGAAGGGAGCGGCGCAAACTGCGGCACCGAGGAACACAGAGGCTCAGAAGCGGAAGGACCGCGACGGCGACTGGCAGGCGGGCGCGAAGGTTCTCGTGAGTTGCCTCATTCAGCTTCGCCGAACTTCGCGATGTCTTCCGGCAATTCTTGCTTGGTTGCTATTGCTTCCTTGCCTTGCACCAACGCGCGGATCTGCTCGACCACGTCCGGGTTCGCGAGTGTCGTCACGTCACCGACATCCCGGCGATTCGAGATCGCCGCGAGCACGCGGCGCATGATCTTCCCGGAGCGCGTCTTGGGCATATCGGGCACGATATACACGTGCTTGGGTCGTGCGATCTTGCCAATCACTTCTTCGTTTGCCCTGATCACGCGGTCGATGACGTCCTGGCTTGGGTGCACGCCGGGCTTGACGGCGATGTACACTTCGGGTACGCGTCCCTTGACCTCATCTTGGACGGGGACGACGGCGGCCTCAGCAACTTCCGGGACCGTGAGACAGGCGGACTCGATCTCCTTCGTGCCGAGGCGGTGACCGGCAACATTGATCACGTCGTCAATGCGGCCGAGGATGCGGTAATAGCCATCCGCCGCCTGCACCGCGCCATCACCGCACATGAAAGGCCAGTCGCGCCAGTCCTTGCTGCGGGGATGCTTGTTGTACTTGGCGAAATAGGTCTTGATATAGCGGTCGCGGTCGCCCCACAGCGTCTGCATGAGGCCAGGCCACGGATTGCGGATGCAGATGTTGCCCGCCTTGCCGGAACCTTTGGGAAGTTCTGCGCCGGTCTCGTCGTAAATGACCGGATGAATCCCCGGCGCGCCGGGACCGCAGCTGCCCGGCTTCATCGCATGAATCGCCGGAACGGTGGTGCCGAGAAAGCCGCCTGTCTCGGTCAGCCACCACGTATCGGTGATCACGGCTTCGCGTTTGCCGACCTCGTCGTAATACCAGCGCCACGCCTCCGGCTCGATCGGCTCGCCCACCGTCGTCATCGACTTGAAATGGTAGTTGTACTTGCGCGGTTCTTGGGGACCGAGTTTGCGCAGCATCCGAATCGCCGTCGGCGCGGTATGGAAAATGTTCACGCCCAAACGCTCGGCAATGCGCCAGGGCCGCCCCGCGTCGGGAAACGTCGGCACGCCTTCGTACAGCACGCTCGTCGCCGCGTTCGCGAGGGGACCATAGACGATGTAGGAATGCCCAGTGATCCAGCCGATGTCCGCCATGCACCAATAGGTATCCTCTGGATGAATGTCGAGAATCCACTTGGACGTGGCGGTGACGTAGGACAAATAGCCCGCGATACTGTGTTGTGCGCCCTTGGGCTTGCCCGTCGTGCCGCTGGAGTACATCAGGAACAGTGGCCCCTCCGACGGCAGGGCAACCGGGTCCACGTTCCGTCCTCTGTAATCCTTGAGCAGGTCGTTCATGAAGAAATCGCGACCCGGAACCATCGGCGTTTGAGCAGAATATTTTCCGGGATACCGCTGCCACACCAAGACCTTATCTACATCCTGCCCCAAGTCTTTCGCCGCCCGCACCGCGATGTCGGCATTCGCCTTGTGATCGATCAGCGTGCCACTCCGCCAGTAGCCGTCCATCGTAATCAGCACACGACTGCCCGAATCCTGAATGCGCGAGCCGCACGCCTGACCGCTGAACCCACCAAAGACTTGCGAGTGGATGATTCCTAGTCGCGCACAGGCCAGCATCGTGATCGGCAGTTCCGGGACCATCGGCATGTGGAACGTGACGCGGTCTCCTGCCTTGAGTCCCAAGCCGTGGAGCAGCGCCGCCAATTCATTCACGCGGGTATACAGCTCCTGATACTTGATTGCCACGTCCGGCTCGCCTTCCGGTTCGGGCACGAAGATGAAAGCGGCTTTGTTGGCGTACTTGGCCAGATGGCGGTCCACGCAGTTGTACGACGCATTGATCTTGCCGCCGACGAACCATTTCCAGAACGGTGCGTCGCTGGTATCGAGAACAGTGCGATAGGGCTCGAACCAGGTCAGCATATCCGCATATTCTCTGAAGCAGTCGGGGAACTTGTCGAGGCCGAACTTGTCTAGGATGTGCGGGTCTCGCATGTTTGCTTGTGCTGTGAATTTCTCGGAAGGATGATAGTACCCCTCTTCCTTCCAATGCACGGCGATCTGCGCTTCGCTGACCTCGGTTAGCTCGTCCGACTTGATCGGCCTTGCCATGTGATTTGCCTCCCAGCTAGAACATATCCCGTGGTCTGACTGTCGGACAGTCGAACAGTCGGAGAAGCCCTCGCCGCATGAGTTCGATGTGTTACTCTACAGCTCGACCTGGGCTCCGACTTCGAACACCTGGTTCGGCGGGATCTTGAAGAAGGCAGTCGCCCGCAGGGCATTGCGCGACATGAACGCGAACAGTTTCGCGCGCCACTCGGCGATGCCGGGCCGCTCGGAGGCGACGAGGGTCTCACGACCCAGGAAGAATGTCGTTCCCTCGATCCGAATGTCGAGGGATTTCGCCCGGCAGGCTGCCAGGACGTCCTCGATGTGGGGATCGTCCATGAATCCGTAGCGGGCGACCACGCTGTGAAACCCCTTGCCGATGCGCTTCACCGTCACCCGCTCTGCAGGCGGGACGTGAGGGATGTCGAGCGTCACCACGTTCAGGAACACGATCCTCTCGTGCAATACCTTGTTGTGGGCCAGATTGTGCACGAGCGCCGGAGGCGTGCCGTCGGCGGTGCCGTACATGAAAACCGCCGTGCCGGGCACGCGGACCGGCGGCTCCGCCGCCAAATCGGCGAGCAGCATCTTGAGCGGCACGGTCTTTTCCAGCATGCGCTTGGCGAGGACCTCCCGGCCGCGCTTCCACGTGCTCATCAGCGCGTAGACCGCCGCGGCGATGACTAGGGGGACCCAGCCGCCATAACGGATCTTCAGCATGTTGGCCGCGAAGAACGGGACGTCCATCAAGAGAAAGAGTCCCACGACGAGCGCCGCCCGCGGGATGCTCCAGCGCCACACCTCGCGGCTCATCACGTAGAACATGAGCGTCGTTATGAGCATCAGCGTCGACAGAGCCACGCCGTAGGCACCGGCGATGTTGCTCGACGTCTGGAAGCCGAGCACCAGCATGCACGTGAGCAGCATCAGGCCCCAGTTGACCGACGGGACATAGATCTGACCGATCTCACGCGAGGAGGTGTGCTCGATGTTGAGCCGCGGGCTGTAGCCGAGCTGTACCGCCTGGCGGGTGAGGGAGAAGGCGCCCGAGATAACGGCCTGCGAGGCGATGACCGACGCCGCCGTGGCAAGCACAATCAGGGGGTACAGGGCCCAGTGCGGGGCGAGGTGATAGAAGGGGTTTTCGGCCGCAGCCGGGGTCCGCAGCAGCAGCGCTCCCTGCCCGAAGTAGTTGAGCAACAGGCAGGGCAGCGGGATGCTGAACCAGGCGATCTGGATCGCGCGATGCCCGAAGTGGCCGAGGTCCGCGTACAGCGCCTCGCCGCCCGTGACGACGAGGAAGACGGCGCCCAGCACCACGAACCCGCGCCGCAGGTTTTCGCCGAAGAAGAGCACGGCGTGGTAGGGGGAAACCGCCGCCAGCACTCCGGGTTGGCGGACGATCTCACTCAACCCCAGCACGCCGATGGTGGCGAACCAGGCCAGCATCACCGGTCCGAAGAGCGCGCCGATGCGCGCCGTCCCGCGACTCTGCAACAAGAACAGGCCGACCAGAATCATCAGCGTCACCGGAATCACCCACGTCGCGAGCGCCGGCGTCGCGATCTCGAGGCCCTCGACCGCGCTCATGACCGTGACGGCAGGCGTCAGGGCGCCGTCCGCGTACAGCAGCGCCGACCCGAAGATGCCCAGCACGATCATGAGGCGGCGGGGCGAAAGCCCCCGGGCGAGGCGGGTGCCGTTGACGAGCGCCATCAGGGCCAGCACACCCCCTTCTCCTTTGTTGTCTGCGCGGATGATCACGACGTGGTACTTGATCGTCACAACGAGGATCAACGACCAAAACACGAGCGAGAGGACGCCGAGCACGTTGCCGGGACTGACGGCGATCCCGTGGGTCCCATAGAAGGATTCGCGGATCGCGTACAGGGGGCTCGTCCCGATGTCACCATACACCACGCCCAGAGCGGCCAGGGCGAGCGTCGCGAGGTAGCGGCCGCGCGGAGAAGCCACAGGTTCCGCTCGTGAGGTCATGGCGGCGGTAACGATACAGGGAGGCGGTCCGCTCGTGCAACGCCGACGTGGAAGCGCTCACCACGCAACGCGATAGGCCGGCGTGGGGAGTGGGGAGTGGTACTCATCGTCAAGGTGGGGAGCTCCCAACTCCAGCATCGAACCACTCCCCACTGCCCTCTCCCCACGTTTTCAGTCCGATCATCGACACCACCCAGATCACGGTGATGACCACCGCGCTCCCCACGCACCACCGGCAGATGGCGTGGATGACGAACACCTCGAGGTAGGTGAGGTACAGCGTGAACAGCAGACCACCGCTCGCGAGCGCGGTGAGGAGGAGCGTCGGGGCGCGACGCATCGCGAACGCGGGCTGGACCCCCACGAGCGCGACGAGGAACAGCGCCGCGTAGCCCACGACGCCGTAGAAGGCGACCGGCACGCCGAACCACACGGCCCAGCGGCTCGTCTGCACAGCCTCACAGGCGCCGGTGCCGCACTTCAGCTCGCCGATAGCCCCGATCTTGTAGAGCCAGAGGTACAACGCGATGAAGAAGCCGATCAGCGCGAGCAGCGCGATCGCCTGCCGGTGACGCATCTCAGCGCTTGTGCTGAGCCGCGATGACGCTGTCCACGACCTGCTTGAAGCGGTCCGAGCTGGCGTTGTTGTCCGTCTTAAGCCGGCCGTTCACGAAGAACGTCGGCGTTCCCTGGACCCCCAGGGCGATGCCCTCCTGGTAGCTGGCCTCGATCCGGCCGGCGTAACGCTGGCTCGCCACGCAAGCGTCGTACTTGTCCCGATCCAGGCCGAGCCCGCGGGCGAGGTCACGGAAGAAGCCGGAGGGGTTGCGCGAGCTCCGACCCCACTCGCTCTGCGTGAGGAAGAGCGTGTCCGCCATGGGCCAGAACTTCCCTTGCTCGCCGGCGCACTGCGCCGCCAGGGCCGAAACGCGCGACCACGGAAACCCTCCGAGAGGGAAGTCGCGCAGCCGCCACCGTACCTTTCCGGTCGCGATAAGTTGTTCGCGGATGGTCGGCAGCTGCAGCACCGCGAATTCGCCGCAGTGCGGGCACTGGAAGTCGGCGTACTCGACCACCTCGACCGGCGCCGCCTCGCTGCCCAGCGTGTACCCCCGAAAGCCGTCCGCCGCCGCTGGCACCGGGCGGCTCGCGGCCGGCGCGGGGGCCGGTGTCGTGCGCGACGCCCACACCAGCCAACCGCCGCCAACAACGACCACGACGCCGAGCAGCGCATAGAAGGGCTTCATGCGTCCGGGTCCTTGCGCCAGGGCCCCTCGTCGTCGCCGGGCTCGTCAAGGTCCAGCTCGCGGAAGCGGCGCTCCGCTTCCTCGACGATGCGGCGGCTCTCGGCGATCTCCGGCGTGTCGTAGGTCTGCCGGACCTCGTAATGGAACAGCTCGCTCCGGGCGTTGCCGAACAGCTTCTGCAGCTCCGGGGCGGCGTCGAGCAACCGCCCTCCCCCGGCGCGGTCCAGCTCCTGAATCCGCTCGGCTAGGGCGCGCAGCAGCGCGACCAGCCGCTCGGCACGCTCCGGACCGTAGGTTTCGTCGCTCATGAGGACCCCATGATTATACTACGATCGCGCCCAACCGGGCTCCGGTTTGCCTCCGGAGCGCGGCGCTGTTAGATTGCGCGGCCGATTTCCCAGTGCCCCAGCCCAGGAGAGGAGCCGCCCCGCATGGCCAAGAAACGTAGCGAGCCCCGCAAAACGCAGACCCCCACGACCTTTGAGCAGGCACGCGACGAGCTGTTTTCCCACATCCTCCGCTGCGGCGTCCTCGAAGCCAGCCCCGAGCACCAGAAGGAGTGGTTCGACGACACAATGCTGTATTTGGGGGACCGGTTCGCAGACCTGAGCGAGGACGAGATCACGCAGCTGCGCGTTCTGGGTGAGCGCTATTGCCAGCCGGTCGCGCGGCACGTTCCCGTCGGCGCGAGCGCCTGAGCAGCGTTTTTCAGGGCCACCACGCCGGCACGCGCCGCCACCGCAGTCCCGCCGCCACCCGCACCCCGCCGCCGAGCCCCACCTCGGCGTACACTCCCCGCGCTCGCCAAGCCGCCGTCTCGACGCCGATTACAGCCGTGAGATAAGCGGCGCCGTGCCGCCGCTCCGCACCGGCGAACGCGAGGCCCAGGCCGCGTCGCCGGCAGCAGGAGAAACTGCGCCCGCGCCTCCGTACGGAGCGCCATGGCGCCGTCCTGCCATCCGCCGGCGCCCGTCACTGCCACGCGGCCCTGCCCCGCGCGGCGGGCGAGGCCAGCCTCAGCACCCCAGAAACCCGCGCGGGCGAGCAGGCACACCGCACCCAGGGAGGTCTCGCCCAGCGCGGGCGACTGCGCGCCCGCCACGCCCGTGGGAGGCGCCGCGGCGAGCACACCGAGCAGCAACGCCGTGCTACGCGATGGTGACGTCGTAGGTGATCGTGATGTCGGAGGCCAGGGAGGCGACCACGGAGCAGTATTTCTGGAGCGAGAGGTCGATGGCGCGGCGCGCCTTGGCCTCGTCGGCACCCACGCCCGTCACCGTGAAGCGGAAGTGGATCGCGGTGTAGCGGCGCGGCTGCTCCTCGCGGCGCGTCCCTTCCACCGCGACCTCGAGCGCGCGCAGCTTGACGCGCTGCTTCTGCAGAATCAGGACCACGTCCGAGGCCGTGCAAGTGCCGGCGGCGAGCAGCAGCAGCTCGACCGCCGTCCACGACCATCGGTGGCCGTCCGGCTCCACCGCCCTCGAAGACGAGCCCCCCCGCTTCCCCCCCCCCCCTTCCCTCGCGCCAGCGCAGCGAGACGGCGGCCGTCGGCGCCACGTCAATTCCCCCGCCGGGTGGTGAGACCGACGTACAGCCGATGTCGCCGCATCGCGTCCATGCCGTGGTACTCCACCAGCCAGTTGAAGGTCGACTTGTAGTGAAGCTCGAAGCCGAACACCAGGTTGACCCACACCGCCGGGCAGTCGGGGTCCACCCCGCAGTGATCATGGCCGGCGATCGAGAGCCCGGTGCCGACGTACGGGATGGCCACCTGATCGTCGTCGGTGAAGCGGTACAGCGTTTCGAGGCTCGCCACATAGGAGTTGTTGCCGCCGCTGAACGCCCCGATCTCCCCCGAGGGGCGCAGCCGCACGCGCGCCGTGAAGAGGTCGCCGAGATCGAGCGCGGTGCCGACCAGGAGCTGGCCGTTGCCCAGGTCGACGCCGCCGCGCACCCCGAAGCCGAACAATCCGATCCGAGTGCCCGACGGGGTGCCGCTCACGCGCGGCGGCTTGAACTCCTGGGCCCCGAGCTGCGCCGCGAGCAGCGCCGTCCCCACCGTCATCCACGCGCCTCGCATCAACTCTCCTTGTGGGAGGGGGGGGGAGGGGGGGGTGGCGCCTGCGCGGTGACCCGCGCCGCCGCCCGACCGTAGTCCCAGATCGCGTAGCAGGCGACCGCCGCGGTGGCCCAGGCGAGCGGCCGCACCAGCGGCGACTCCGCGATGAACGCCACCAGCGTGAGCACCTGACCGACGGTCACGGCCTTGCCGCCCGCCCGGGCCGGGAGGGCGACCGGCCGCCGCAGCAGCCAGGAGCCGGCGAAGCCGAGTGCGGCGACGATATCCCGCAAGAGTACCCCGACCACCTCCAGGGGGTGCAGCCGCCCGCCGCGCACCACGGTGAGGAACGCCGAGGCCATGAACAGCTTGTCGGCCAGCGGATCGAGAATTGCCCCGGTCCGCGAAGCGCCGAAGCGGCGCGCCAGCATGCCGTCGAAAAAATCCGACGCGGCGGCCACGCCCACGATCGCGAGCTGCCAGGCGGGCGCGTGTACGAACGGAAACACAATCGCCAGGGGAACCCGAAGTGACGTAAGCACATCGGCCGGTGTCACCCACGGTTTCACTTGTGCCCCCTTCGCGGGCCGCGTAGCTTCACCGCGTGGATCTCAAGCTGCTGAAGCAGGCCGCGATCTTTCAAGACCTCGACGACGGCGAGCTCGCCCGCGTCGCGGAGGTCTGCCGAGAGCAGAAACACACGGTCGGGCAGTACGTCTTCAAGGAAGGCGAGCCCGGCAATCGGCTATTCATCATTTCTGATGGGGAGGTCCGCATCTCGCGGACCATTCCCGGCTCCGGGGAAGAGGCGCTGGCCGTCCTCAAGCCCGGGGCCTGCTTCGGCGAGATGTCCATCTTCGACCGCTCCGAGCGCTCCACGGACGCGATCGCCAACACCTCCTGCACGCTCACCACCATCTCGCGGTCCGACTTCGAGTTGCTGCTCGATTTCAACCGCGACATCGCCTACAAGGTCCTCTGGTCGGTCGTGCGCCTGCTCTCGGCCCGGCTCCGGGTGACGAACGACAACCTGCGGTCGTTCCTCGCCATGTCCATGTTCTAGGGCCGTTCCAATCCGTCGTGCCAATGCTTCGGAGGACGCGGCCGCGTGCGTCGGGTGCACGAGCCGGGGGCCGAGGGCTTGCTCCAGATCATCGCGCTGGCCGGGAAGGGCGAGCGCGGGGCCGGTCGCCTGTCACGACGTGGGCGTCCCCGAAGGCTATCACGGCGCTCTGGCTGCGCTAACCTAAGAGGTTTTACACTTAATGCCACGTATGCGACGTCTGTGTCGTCTGGGCGCCCTCGCCGCCGTGCTCGCCGCCTGCCAGGATAGCACGAACGTTGGCTTCGCCAACCTCATCGTGTACCCGATTCTCGACTCGCTGTTCGTCGGGGACAACGCTCCCGCGCGCAACCTCATCTACATCAACGATCGCGGCGACACCGTCGCCCCTGTGGGCGTGCGCTGGACCAGCTCTCAACCTGCCGTCGTCCAGGCGAACAACAGCACCGGTGCGTTGACGGCCGTCGGCCCGGGAGCCGCCGTGCTCTCAGCTCAGATCGGCAGCACCGTGGGCCAGGCGCTGGTCGTGGTCGCGAAGACCCTCGACCTGCAGCTGCTGCTCGATACGGTTTACCTGATGCCGGGCGACACCTTCACCGTGCCGGTGGACGTCAAGAGGAAGGGCGGAAGCGCGCCGCCTGCCTGGTTCAAGACCGTCCCCAGCAATGCGGTCTTCACCATCGATTCGGCGACGGGACTCATCACGGCTACGGCCGAGGGCGGGCCCCTACCCTTCTTCGCCCACGCGGACTCGCTCGTCGACACAGGCGCCGTGACAGTCGTGACCCTCTCGGACACTACTGGTGGCAAGGCCTACTACACCATCCTCGGCACCTACATCGCCCACCGCAGCGTCGCCGCTCGCGGCCTCAACTACCTGCGCCGCGGCGACACCGCCACCTTCCGGCTGCGCACGTTTCTCTCGAGCGGATCGACCACCATCGAAGCGGTCGTGCTCACCGTCCGACAGCCGGTGCTCGGAGCCAGCGCGAGCCCCTTCATTATCGACTCGCTCTCGCCGCTCGAGGCCTACGGCCGCAATTACGGCTACGATCCGATCTGCCAACCGCTCCGCAACTGGGGCGTCTGGTCACGGCTGCTGAGTAACGGCGTGACACTCAGCGGCCTGTCGCGTTACGGCGGCACCGTCAGCATCACACAGGTCGTCCCGGTGGCGAACGGACAGGCGATCAGCGGTCGGTACTTCTTCTCCGCCCAGCGCACCGACGAGTACTACGACCCGCTCGGCGTCTTGCCGATCCGCGGCACGTTCGTCGCTCCCCTGATCACCGACACCTCGCCCTGCACATCGTGACCTTCGAGCATGTCTTCGCTGATCTGGGTGGCATTCCGACCGGCCGGCTCGCCGATCCGCAGGCGCTCTCCGGCCTGCTGCTCTCGGCCGCCAACGCGGCCGGCATGAACGCGGCGGGGCCGCCGACCGTGCTAACGGGGCCCCAGGGCGTCGCCGCGGTCCTGGTGTGCCACGGCGGGCACGTGGCGCTGCACGCCGTCCCGGCGGCGGGGCTGTGCTTCGCGGACGTCGCCGGCATTGCCGCGGCGCACCCGCAGCGCGGGCTCGACGTCATCATCAAGCGCCTGGGCGCCCGCCAAGTGCGCACCGATGCGCGCCGCCGCGGGCCTGTTCTCCCACCCCCGAACCCCATCCGTTCCGAGGAGGCCTCGTGAACCAGTACGCGCCGTACGCCACCTTCGTGCTGCGCCTAGCCGTCGGCGGCGTGTTTCTGCGGCACGGCCTGCAGAAGTTCCACACCGGCGTTGCCGGAGTCGCCGCCTTCTTGCACGGCGCCGGCATCCCGTTCGCCACGCCCACCGCCGCGTACCTGATCGCCGTCGAAACCATCGGTGCAGTGTGCGTGGTGCTCGGCATCCTCACGCGGCCGGTGGCGGCGCTCATGGTCGTGAACATGGTGGTCGCCATCCTCGCCGTGGTACTTCCCGGCGGCCATACGCCCGAGCTGGAAGGCCTGCTGCTCGCGGGCGCACTGGCGCTCGTGGCGCTCGGCGACGGGCCGCTCTCGGTGGGGATTTACTTCAAGAAGGGGCAATAACCAAACGACGTCGAGGGGAAGCGTCGTCAGTGAAGGATGCGTAGCAGTCCGGCGTCCGCGCTGCCCCGGATGAAGCTTTCCGCGTCCGTCGTCGGGATCGCGACGCCGGTCTGCCGGCGGCTCCGCTGGGCGCTCGCGGCCATGTACTCCTCGATCGACCCGCCGGCCCACTCGGCGGCGGCGTCCTTCATCTGACGCACGATCTGCTCCCACGTGCCGATGTAAATCACCCCGGACGGCATCGTCACGCGGTGCGGCTCGCCAATCCCCCCCCCTCCCCCTCCGACCCCGGCGCCCGCCGAGACGCCCCCGCGGTTCTTCATCCCTTGCAACTCGGTCAGCAGCGTCCCGAAGAGCTCGAGCTGCCGCGGGTCGCGCACCTGGCCGTCCGGCCCCATCGCTTCGATCTCGGCGAGGAAGAGGTCGTCCGGGCTCGCCTCACCAGCCAGCTCGCTCAGACGGCGGTGCCAGGGGATGAGCTCGGGGTCGTCCTCCGGCAGCCGGTAGACGCTCTTCTTCAGCTCCAGCAGCCGCCAGATCGCCAAGCCGTCGAAGTGCTCCTCGGGGTCGGTGCGCTCGAGGTGAAACAGCGACGCCTCATACTCGCCGCGGTCATAGAGCAGGTTGGCCAGGTAGATGCGCGCCTCGCCGTGAGCCGGGTCGAGCTCCAGGGCCCGCCGCAGCCAGCAGAGGGAGCCGCCTTCGTCACCCAACCGATGCGCCGCGTATCCCGAGCAGGCGGCCGCTTCGGCGGAATCGGGGTGCGCGGTGATCGCCAGCTCGAAGAACCGCCGCGCCTGGTCGAGCACGCTCTCGCGGAACAGCGCCCGGCCGATCTGCAGCATCAGGTCGTGGTCGTCGCGGAAGCCGAGCGACAGGATGCGCTCGTAGCACCCCACGGCACGCGGACGCTCGCCGCACTTGAGCAGCACCTCGCCCAGTCCCGCGAGGGCGTCCTCGTGGTCGGGATCGAGGGCGACGGCCTCCTCGAAGGCACGCCGCGCCCAGGCATACTCCTCCCGCGCCAGGCGGGCGTAGCCCATGCCGACGTGCAGTTCGACGGCGTGGGGATAGAGTCCCAGGCCTTCGCGCAGGGCGTCGATGGCGTCGTCGTACTGTCCTTCGTTGTAGAGCTGATGAGCGCGTTCGTCGTAGTCGTCGGAGCTGAGGAACGGATCCGACATCGAACGGGACCCCCGGGAAAGTTGTGCTATGATAAGAAACAGCGGGCGGTTACACAAGCGCGCGCCGCCCAGTATCTTGACCGTCCATGACCGCGACCATCGCCCCACTCGAGGGCGGCTCCGTCACTTCGCCGCTGGGCTTCACCGCCGCCGCCGCGCACGCCGGGCTCAAGGCTGGCGGGGTGAGCGACGTCGCGCTGCTCGTGAGCGCGACCAGCTGCGCCACCGCCGGCCTTTTCACCCGGAACGCCGTTCGCGCCGCGCCGGTGCTGTACGACTCCGATTTGTTGAGTGAGCGGCCCGGCCGCATTCGCGCCGTGGCGATGAACGCCCGGGTGGCCAACGCCTGCACCGGCGCGGAAGGACTCGCCGCCGCCCGCGCCATGGCCCAGGCCGCCGAGCAAGCGGCAGGGCTCCCGCCGCGCACCGCCCTGGTGTTGTCCACCGGGGTGATCGGCGTCCCGCTCCCGGTAGACCAGATCGCCGCGGGGCTACGAGCGGCCGCCGCCCGGCTCTCCGCCGACGGCGGCCCGGACGTGGCTCGGGCGATCATGACGACCGACACCCGGCCCAAACATTGCGCCGTGCGAATCGACACACCCGCCGGGGCGATCCTCGTCGGCGGGATCGCCAAGGGCGCGGGAATGATTCACCCCGACCTCGCCACCCTGCTCGGTGTGCTGACGACGGACGCCGCAGGCGAGGCGGCGATCCTGGCGCCGATGCTGCGGCGCGTCGCGGACCGGACCTTCAACGCGATCTCGGTGGACGGCGACACCAGCACCAACGACACCGTGCTGCTGCTCGCCAACGGCGCCGCCGGGATCGATCCCTCCCATGACGGGGCGTTGGCACAGGTGTTCGAGGATGCGGTCCAGCAGGTGGCGCGCACGCTGGCGCTCGCGATCGTCGCGGACGGTGAGGGCGCGACCAAGTTCGTCGAGATCCACGTGACCGGCGCCCCGACCGAAACGGCGGCCCGCGAGGTGGGCCGCGCGATCGCCCGCTCGGCGTTGGTGAAGACGGCGGTGTACGGGGCGGATCCGAACTGGGGGCGGATCCTGGCGGCGGCCGGCGCCGCCGGCGTGGGGATCAACCCCGACAAGCTGAGCCTGGCGGCCGCCGCCGATGGGGAAGCAGGGGGGGGGAGGGAGGAAGCCGGCGGGGGCGGGAGCGAATCAGAGTGGATCACCCTGGCGCAGGGCGGCGCCACCGCGCACGCCGACCCGGCGCGCGCGCGCGCGACCTTCCAGCAGAAGCGCCTCCGCCTCCATTTGGACCTGGGGTTGGGCCGGGCGGAGGCGGTGGTATGGACGTGCGACCTGAGCCCGGAGTACGTCCGGATCAACGCCGACTACACGTCCTGAGCTAGTAGCGCTCCAACTGGACTTTTCCCTGCAACGGCACCCGATTGCCGTTTCCCCACAAGCTGGAACGGCACTAGGGCTGGGTGGTATCCGCCACGGGCCGGCGCGCGCGGGTGACGGCGGCCGGCGGCGGGGTGGGAGGCGTCGGCACGTCGGGCAGCCGCCGTCGCACTTCCGCAAGCGCCAGGGCGTGGGTGCGGCCGCGCTGGAGCTCGTGCACGGCAGACGTGGCCACGTCGAGCAGGCGCAGCCCGCGCAGGCCCTGCCCCACTGCCTCCACCACCAAGCCCACAGCCGAGTCCTGCGCGAACCCGTGTCCGACCATGTCGGCGACCGCGTGCAACGCGGGGCCGGTCGGCTCGCCGGGGAGAACGGCGACGAGCCGCTGCACCAGCGGGACCGGGAGCCCCCGCACCAGCGCGGCGGAAACGGCCATGACCTCGGCGGGCGGTACCGGTCCGCCGCCCCCGCCGCGCAGGAGCAGCGCGCGCGCCTCGCGCAACTCGCTCGCGACCTGCGCCACGGCGGCGACAATCTGGTCGGGGGAGGCTTGCTTGGCGCCGCCCTCCAGCGCCTTTCTCACGAGCGGATCCGTCGGCAGGCCGTCGACCTCGGCCACGCGCACGATCGAGTCGACCGGCGCGACCGCGGCGGCCGGGACCCGGCCGGCGAGCCGCGCCCGCATCGATTGCGCGGCGAGCGGGGCGACCGCCGCGGCGAGTAGCAGCACCAGGCTCGGCCTCACCGGTCGCCCGGCCGGACGATGATGATGGCGTTCTGGCGGCCGAACCCGTCGTCCACGTAGCGGCCCGCCAACGGATCGGCCACCCACCGCTCCCCATCCACCACGAACATGTACTCGTGCTCGCCCGCGGGGAGGACGACCTCCGTCTGCCACACGCCGTCGTGGTCGTCGTCCTGGAGGGGAATGGCCCCTGAGCGCCAGTCCGTAAACGACCCGACGACCTCGACGGAGCGCGCGCCGGGGAAGCGCCCCACGAACTGGGCGATGCCCTCCTGAGCCGAGAGGATCGGGCCCTCGGTGCCGTGCGAGGGCACCAGCACGACCGCCGCGACCAGTACGGCGACCGCAAAGCTCCAGGTCGGGCGCAGGCTGACGGTGATGGCGTGGCGCTCGATGAGCCAGCGCGCTAGCCGGGCCATGGGCCCCGGGCGCGGCCGGCGGATCTCGGCCAGCACCCAGGCGGCCACGCTGCGCCGGGCCATCGCCGAGCGCAAGACTCCGGCGGCTGCCTCGAGCCGCTCCAGCGCGGGCCGCAGCTCGGACGGTAGCGACTGGCGCGACAGCTCGCCGTCCAGCACCTGGTGAATCCGGGGATCGATGAGACTCATTGGTACTCCTTCAGCGTGTCCAGCAGCGCTTCGCGCGCGCGGTGGACGCGCATCTTCAACGTCGGGATCCGAGCGCCGGTGACGGCGGCCATCTCCTCATAACTCAGACCCTCGACGTGCTTCAACACGAACGCCTCTCGCTTCTCCGCGGAGAGCCCTCCCAGCGCTCGCGTCACCAGCATCAGCTGCTCGGCCCGCTCCAGCGCCGTCGCGTTGTCCGCGGGATCGGGCAGCGGCGGCAGGTCGTCGAGGGACAGGTCGCTCGACGGTCGCCGGGCCAGATGGCTCTTGCACCGGTTCGCCACGATGCGATACACCCACGTCCGAAACCGGGCGGGCTCCCGGCAACTCCGCAGGTGCCGGTACGCTCGCACCAAGCCTTCGGCCACCGCGTCGGCGGCGGCGTCGGCGCTCCCGAGCATCCGCGTGGCGAAGCGATGCAGCGCGGGCTCGTAGCGGCGGATGAGGATCCCGAACGCCTCTGCGTCGCCGCTCAGCACGCGCGCGACGACGGTGGCGTCCGGCGGTTCTTCAGGCGCCTGCACGTATGACCTGAGCTTGGGAGGGGCGGTCACGCTAATGCGGACGGAGGCACAACACCAGTCGCACTCTGCGACGGCGCTAGTGGGGAGCGGCCGATACGGCGTCGCGGGCCACCGCCAGGTAGCTGGCCGCTCGCAGACCTTCCCCGCCGATCGCGCCGGCGAATGCCTCGAGGGTGGCTTGCGCACGGCGGCGGTAGCGCGCGTCGCCCGTGCACGCGGCCAGCTGGAGGAACACGCGCGCGACCCACGGGTTGGCGCCCGGGAGCAGGTCGTCGAACACCGGCTTCGTGCGGTCGCCCGGCACCGCCGGCGGCGGGTCGGCGGTCGCGGCGTCGAAGTAGCCACCCTGCGGGTCGGCGAAGTCGCGGTCCAGCACGGCGGCGAGGTTTTCGGCGACCTCCAGGTAGCGGACCCGCCCGGTGATCGCGAACGCCGTGAGTGATGCGGCGGCCACTTGCACCTGGTCCTGCAGCAGGCCGTGCACGCCCGCTCCCCCGCCTCCCCCCCGCGTCGCCGAGTGCCGCACGCCGAAGCCCCGCGCGTACACCCGCCGCAGCAGGGTATCGAGCGCAGCGACGCCGCGGCGCTCGACGAGCGAGTCGGCGACCGCGCCGGCCGCCTCGAGCATCGAGCCGATCACGTAGGCCTCGCGGTCGGCGAACAGCGGCCGATCGTCTTCTCCGGCGGCGTCGAGGCCGCGCGCCAGCGCATGCAGCTCGCGCTCCGCCGTCTCGCGGTAGCGCGGGTCGGCGGTGAGCACCCAGGCAAGCGCGAGGTCGCGCGCCAGCCCCGCCCGCACGACGGCGAGCGGGTCGTCGAGCGCGGCCGCGACGGCGCCGGAGTCCAGCAGCACGTCCACCGCAGCGCGCGCGACAGCGAGCGATGCGGAGTCCCCCGTGCGGGCGAATTCGGCGAGCAGCAGCCACACGGCCTGCGTGTGGGTGAAGGCGCCCAGCCCCTGGTTCGCCTGGAGCAGCACCTGGAGCGCGGCGCGCACGTTGCCGACCTCGCGGCGCAGCGCCTGCGGCTGCAGCACACCGTGCGCCAGGCCGGTCTGGCCGAGCGCCAGCTGCCGCACGAGCGCCGCGTGCTGCACGATGGACGCCCGCTGGTCCCGATAACTGCGCGCGATTTCGGGAACGATCTGCTTCAGGCCCCGGCCGGTGACCGGGTCGTCCGCCGGGAAATAGGTGCCCCCGAAGAAGGCGGCGCCTTCAGGGGTGAGGAACACCGTGAGGGGATAGCCGTGCAGCCCGGCGAGCGCCTGCACGGCGGCCTGATAGTGCTCGGCCACGTCGGGCCGCTCGTCGCGGTCCACGCGCACCGGCACGAAGAAGGAATCGATCAGCGCGCCGAGGGCGGGATCGGCGTAGACCTCGCGGTCCATCTGCAGGCACCGGCGGCACTCGTCCGCTCCGATGTAGAGCAGGACCGGCCGGTCGAGCCGGCTCGCCAGCGCGAACGCCTCCCGCCCCCACGGCTGCCAGCCGACCGGCTGCCGCGCGGCGCGCGCGAGGTATCGGGTGGTTGACTGGGCCATCCGGTTCGTCAGCGGTCCGCGCTCCGAGACGCAGGCGATGGTGAACAGAGAGAGGGGGAGGACCGACCAGGTGCGCATGAATGCCGCCCCAAGATACCCTGGGGGACGGTCCGCCGTTCCCCCCTTCACCGCCGCGCCCGGCGGCGTGTTATGATTCGCCGCATGAGCGCCACGACCATCACCCCCAAAGCCAATGGGCCGCTGATTGTGGAGGGGCCCGTACGAATCCTGCGGGCCGACGGGACGGAGATCCCGGTCCCCCCCCGCAAGGACGGCTCGCCCGCGCAAGTCGTTGTCCTGTGCCGCTGTGGAGGGTCGGCCAACAAGCCGTTCTGTGACGGCACTCACAAGCGCAACGGCTTCACGGACGCCCCCGCTCCCACGAACTGAGCGGGGCGTATTATGTTGGAGGCCGGTTTTGGGCGCCCCGGCACGGGCGTCCTGCCCCTGCCCCCCAACGGAGGAGCGACATGGCGAAGGCTGGCAAGGCTCCGATGGCTGCTGACGAAGGCTACTGCGTGAAGTGCAAGGCGAAGCGGAAGATCTCGAACGCGCAGCAGGTGAAGATGGCGAACGGTCGCCCGGCCTTGAAGGGCGTGTGCCCGGTCTGCGGGACGGGGATGTTCAAGATCCTGCCGCCGTCGAAGTGAGTCGTCGACATCGCGAAAGACATTCAGCCCCCGGCCGAGCGGCCGGGGGTTTTCGTTTGGCTCAGCGCGCCACCCGGCGGCTGCGGTCTCCGCCCCCTTGGTAGACGTACCGAAAGGTGATACAGGCGGTGCCGGCGTCGGCGCAATAGTAGGCGAGCAGCTCGAGCTTGGCGTAGTGCCCGTCCGCGGTGCGCACGCCGTACACGTGGTGCTTCGAGGTGAGCAGGTGGCTGAGCATGCTGTACTGGTACCACTTGCCGACTCCCGGA
Source organism: Gemmatimonadota bacterium (assembly GCA_003223415.1). Taxonomy (GTDB): domain Bacteria; phylum Gemmatimonadota; class Gemmatimonadetes; order Gemmatimonadales; family GWC2-71-9; genus 13-1-40CM-70-15. The sequence continues at coordinate 24,177 of QHUY01000065.1, read as the reverse complement.
TTGGTGGTGTCCTCGCCTGCCACCGTGTTGCCGCGGTAGCCCGCGGCGGGGGGGGGAAGCTCGCGCACCGAATCGAATGGGACTGGCCCCAGGTCCAGGATCCCCGCCCCGTCAGCCGCAATGAGATGAAAGCGCCGGAAGGCGATGTCCCACGCTCCCGGTGGCTCCACCACCGCGTTGCGCGCGAAGGCGAACGTGCGCCAGCGGTCGGTCGCGGAGGCGTCGAGGGTGTAGGTGGCCGGCCCGACGAGGGAGTCCCCCACGCGAGTCGGAAGCGGCACCGAGAGTCGGTAGGGGGGGAACTCCGGTCTGGTGAACGAGCCGATGAGCAGGGCCGCGACCAGCAGCAGGAACGCGGCGCCGAGCAGGAGCACCAGCAGCGGCGGGCGGGCACCGCCCCGCCGGGCGTTCACTGCTCGGCCATGAACGGATAGGTGAAGTCCCGCGGCGGGGTGAACGTCTCCTTCACCGTGCGCGGCGACACCCAGCGCAGCAGGTTGACGAGCGAGCCGGCCTTGTCATTGGTGCCGCTGGCGCGCGCGCCGCCGAACGGCTGCTGGCCTACCACGGCGCCGGTCGGCTTGTCATTCACGTAGAAGTTGCCCGCCGCGTAGCGCAGCGCCGCGTGCGCCTCGGCCACCGCGTGCGCGTCCTGCGCGAACACCGCGCCGGTGAGCGCGTAGGGCGACGTGCGATCCACGAGCCGCAGCGTCTCGGCCCACTGCTTGGCGGGATAGACGTAGAGCGACAGCACCGGGCCGAAAATCTCCTCGCACATCGTCCGGTAGGTCGGATCCTCCACCTGGATCAGCGTGGGCTGCACGAAATAACCGTCCGTGTCGTTGCACCCGCCGCCGAACAGGATCTTGACCTTGGGGTCCGCCTTCGCCCCCTCGACGTAACCCTTGATCTTGTCGAACGCCTTCCGGTCGATCACCGCGCCCATGAAGTTCCGGAAGTCGCACGGGTCGCCCACACGGATTTCCCGCAGCATCCCCAGCACGCGGTCGCGCACCTTCGGCCACAGGGTGTCCGGCACGTAGGCGCGCGACGCGGCGCTGCACTTCTGGCCCTGGTACTCGTAGGCGCCGCGGACGAGCGCGGTGGCGAGCGCGTCGGCGTCGGCGCTCAGGTGCGCGACGATGAAGTCCTTGCCGCCCGTCTCCCCAACCAGTCGCGGGTAGTCCGCGTAGCCCGTCAGGTTCTGCGCCACCTGCTTCCAGAGAGACTGGAACACGTCCGTCGAGCCGGTGAAGTGAATGCCGCCCAGGTGGCGGTCGGCCAGGAGGCGCTCGCTGATCTGTGCCGACGGGCCGGGAACGAAGTTCACGACCCCGGGCGGCAGGCCCGCGGCCTCGAGCACCTTCAGCACGTAATAGTTGGAGTAGACCGCGGTCGCCGCCGGTTTCCACACGACGGTGCACCCCATGATCGCAGGCGCGGTCGGCAGATTGCCGCCGATCGAGGTGAAATTGAATGGCGTGATGGCGTACACGAACCCTTCGAGCGGGCGGTGGTCCAGCTGGTTCCAGGCGCCCGGGGCGGAGAGCGGCTGCTCGGCGAGGATGCGCCCGGCGTAGTGGACGTTGAAGCGCCAGAAATCGACCAGCTCGCACGCCGCGTCGATCTCCGCCTGGTGAGCCGTCTTGGACTGGCCCAGCATCGTGGCCGCGTTCACCACCGCGCGCAACCGCGTCGCCAGCAGGTCGGCGGCCTTGAGGAAGACGGCGGCCCGGCGCTCGAACGGCCATGCCGACCAGTCCCGCCAAGCCTCGCGCGCCGCCGCGATCGCCGCCTCAATCTCCGCCGGGCCCGCCTGATGCACGGTCGCGAGGATGTGCTGGTGACAATGAGGCATTGCGACGGAGGCGGTCCTGCCGGTGCGGATCTCCCGCCCCCCGATCACGATCGGGATCTCGACGGGCTGCCCCGACATCTCCTTGAGCGCACGCTTCAGGTCAGCCCGTTCGGCGCTACCGGGGACGTAGGACAGGATGGGCTCATTGACAGGGGTCGGGATCTTGGGGATGGTGTTCATGCCTGAAAACTAAGCCGTCAGCCATCGGCCGTCAGCCTTCAGTCGTCGCCACACTGATGCCTGATGGCTGACGGCTGATGGCTCTCGGGAACCGGAAGCTGTTACTTACGAGATGAGCATCGATCCCCGCACCCGCATCGGCCACGTCCACCTCACGGTATCGGACCTGGACCGCGCGCTCACGTTTTACCGCGACGTGCTCGGCTTCGAGGTCACCACGCGGTACGGGCAGGACGCCGTGTTTCTGTCGGCCGGTGGGTATCACCACCACATCGGGCTTAACACCTGGGCAGGCAAGGGCGCGCGGCGGCCGGCGCCGGGCACGACCGGGCTGTACCACTTCGCCGTCCTGTTTCCCGACCAGCGCGCCCTTGGGGCCGCCGTGCGGCGCGTAGTTGACGCCGGGATTCCGCTCGAGGGCGCGACCGACCACGGCGTGAGCGAGGCCGTCTATCTGCGCGACCCCGACGGCAACGGCGTGGAGCTCTACCGCGACCGGCCGGAAGCCGAGTGGCCGCGCGCACCCGATGGGCAACTCGTCATGTACACGCGGCCGCTTGACGTGGAAGGTCTAATGCAGGAGAAGTCTTGAGCCATCAGCCATCAGCCGTCAGGGAGTCGCTCACTGCTGGCTGACAGCTGACAGCTGACCGCTATCTGTTCCGGCCACCGCGCAACACCTCCGGTGACACCTGCGCCGCCAGAATCGGCGGCACCGGCAGCCGCTTCTCCCAGCGCGCGAGCAATCCCGGCAGATTCGCCAGCTCGTAGGCTGCTACCGCCATTACCGTCGAGGCCTGCATCAGGTCGGCGGGGATCGCCTTGTCCCAGGTATCCGACTGGGAGTGATGGGTGTGGTTGTAGCCGCGGGTGATCTGATTGAAGTTAAACCCCGGCACGCCGTAGGGAATGAACGACAGGTGGTCGGTGCCGCCCTTCTGGTTATCCGTGATCGTGTCGGCGTTCAGGCGGTGCACAGGGGCGAGCAGCCCCCGCCACAGCGCGTACGTCTCCAGGTGTCCTTGCAGCGCCTGCCCGGTGACCGCGCCGGCGCCGTTGTCGAGGACGATCACGGCCTGGATCGAGTCCGCTTCGGCGGCGTGCGCCTCCGCATACTTGCGCGAACCCAGCAGACCCTCTTCTTCCCCGGTAAAGAGGATGAAGCGGATGGTGCGCTTGGGCTTGAGCCCCGACTGCGCGATGATGCGCGCGGCCTCGAGGGTGGCCATGGCGCCGGTGCCGTTATCCGTCGCACCGGTGCCCAGGTCCCAGTAGTCGAGGTGGGCTCCCACGATCGCCACCTGGCCGGGCTGCTCCGTCCCCTTGATCTCCGCCACGGTGTTCCTCTGCGGCACCGAGTCCTTCATGGTCAAGGTGTTCTGGACGTTCACCTCGAGGCGAGGCTGAATCGCCGCCAGCGCGTAGTCCTCGTGCGCCACCACGACTTGGGGCAGCGGCAGGACGCGCGTCGGCGACCCGCTCATGTTGAGGAGGTCCTGCTCCTTGCCGGCGTCGAGCAGGATGCCGAGCGCCCCGGCGTTCCGCAGCAGGAAGGGCTGGTCGTTGTTGAACTGCGTGATCCGCGCGCGGGCGGCGGAATCGAGGCGCTGCCCGCCGCCGAGGAAGCCCCGGAACCCAGCCCGCATCCGCTCGGTGTCCGCCGCGGTCATCGGCGGGCCATCGTTGTTCCATACGAAGGAAGGCGCGCGCAGCATCACGAACGCCCCCTTGGCCTTGGCCTTATAGACCTCGAGACTCTCTGCCGTACTGGCGTCGATGCGCACCGCTGGGCCGGTCACGGTCTTGCCGCCCGTGCCGGGCGCCCAGGCCCAGCTCGCGGCCACGATGTCGTGCGCGCGCGGGGCCGTCATCCGCACCCACATCGGCCCCCGCTGCCACGTGCCGCCGAAATTCCATTGCTCGAGGTGCGCGTCCAGACCGTACTCCTTGAACTTCACCATCGTCCAGTCGTTGGCGGCGCGGGCGGCGGGCGAGCCCGTCAGCCGGGGCCCGATGACGTCCGTCAGATGCTGCAGGTTCTGCATCGCTTGCGAGTGGTTCATGCCCTGATCGATGAGCGTGCTGACGCCTGTCGTGTCCACCCGCAGATCCTGGGCGCGGACGGGGATGGAGACGGCGGCGAGCGAGAGGGCCACAATGGCGGCAAGCGCGGGGGAAGGGGGGGGGGGGGGGAGCATCCGGTTCATGCAGGGGACCTCGGAAAGGTGTCTACCCAGAGTGTACGCGGCGGCGGGTCGACTCGTTAGTCCACTCTCCTCCCCCCCTTCTCCGGCCTCCTACGCCGCATCTGTGGCGCGGGCACCCCGCTGCGCCGGAGCCGGCAGGGTGATGATGAACGCCGCGCCCGACCCAGGCTGGGATTCGACGCGCACCGCGCCGCCGAATTCCTTTTCCGCGACGGTGCGCACCACCGCGAGCCCAGTCCCCGAGCCCTCAACCTTGGTCGTGAAGCCCGACTCGAAGATCCGCTGATGCAGGTGCACGGGAATCCCCGGCCCTTCGTCCCGCACCGTGAGGCGCAGCGCCTCCCCGTCCCGCGCGAGATCCACCCGCACGGGCGTGCGGCGGCTGGCGGACGCGTCCGAGGCGTTGCGGATCAGGTTGAGCAGCAGCTCGTAGAGGAGGTTGGGGTCCCCGTCCAGGAAGGTAGGCTCCATTGTCGCCTCGAGCTCGAGGCCGATGCCGCGATTCCCCAGCAGGCGGCGCTCCAGCTCCACGCAGGAGCGGACGGCGCGGACCGCATCGAAGCGGCTCCGGCCCTGGCTCGCACCGCGGACTCGATCACTGACGGCGCGCAGGAAGTCGAGCGCGCGGTCCACCGCTTCCCCCACGTCCGCGAGCTCGCCCAGCAGCTCGACCCGCTGGTCGGCCCCGATGTTGGACATTTTGCCCACAGACTCGACGACGAGCTCCAGTCCGGCGCGGGCCGCGCTGAGGGGATTGCGCGCCTCGTGGGCGATGACACCCGGCAACATGACCAGCTCGTGGAGCGGATCGGGTCCGCCGCCGGTGAACGGCGCCGCGGGAGACTCACGACGGTCGACGAGCCCGACGCACAGGCCGGCGAGCTCGAGCGTGAGCCGCTCCCGGCCGCGCCGCTCCACCCCGCCGGGCGGCGGAGCTGGCGCCCGGGTGCGCACCGGCGCGAACACCCAGTGGCCTTCCGGGTCGGCCCGGAGACCGAGCCAGAAGCTCCCCAAGCGGATCGGGATGCCCCAGCGATTGAGGGTGGCGTCGAGATCGACCTTCGTGGCGTGGTGTCCCGGGTGGGGCTCGCTCGAGATCACCGGGGTGAGGGACGGCTCCGGCGATACTTCGTACAGGGTCACGGTGCGGCCGCCGAGCGCGATGCTCGCCTGCCGCAGGATCTCCGCCGCCTGCTCGCGAAACCCTTCCAGTGCACCCAATTCCCCACCCTCCGTGCCGCCGCGACCCCGCTACGGGCGCGAGCCTCCGCCACGTCGTTCAGTTCCTGCAGAGAAATGGGCGCGCACAACCTTGGGGAACTACCCGCGAACCGTCAAGTACCACGGAGGCGTACCTTAGGAAAGATGCGGCTTCCCCCTATCCCCGTTCCCTAGCGCGAGGTGTGCCATGCACCACATTCGTTGGATCGCCGTTCTCGGGGTGTCAGCGACCCTGGCAGGTGTGGCATGTGGCGGCGGGAATTCAGGCACCCCACCCGGGCCCACGCCGACCCAGATGGCCAAGGTGAGCGGAGACAGCCAGGTCGGCGCGGGGGGGGTCACCCTGACCCCGTTCTCCGTGGTGGTGAAAGACGCGAATGGCAGTCCGGTCGCCAACGCCACCGTCTCCTGGGCCGTCGTCGCAGGCGGCGGCTCCATTGCCTCCTCCGGCCTGACGGACGCGAGCGGGCTCTCCACCGGGACTCTCACCCTGGGCCCTAACGCCGGCACCCAGGGCGCCACGGCCACCCACAACGGCCTATCCGGCTCCCCCGTCACCTTCACCAGCTTCTCCCAGATCCAGGGCGCGACATCGATCCAGGCGAACGGTGGCGGCGGTCAGAGCGACACCGTACTCGCGACCCTGGCGACGCCGATGTCCGTGATCGTGCGCGACTACAAGAACGTGCCCGTCGCCGGGGTGAGTGTGAACTGGTCGGTGACCGGCGGAGGCTCGGTGGGTCAGGCGGCGACCACGACTGGTGCGGGTGGGATCGGATCGGTCTCCCGCACGCTGGGCGCGACCGCAGGGTCGCAAAGCACGGTAGCCACGGTCTCAGGGCTCGTGGGCTCCCCGATCACTTTGGGCGCGACCGCAACCGCCGGCAACGCGACCCAAATGGCTCTGAACGGCGGCAACAACCAGACGGGCTCGGTCAACACCGCTCTCGCCACCCCCCAGAGCGTGCTCGTGAGCGACGGGCATGGCAACGCCAAGTCCGGGGTCACCGTGACGTGGGCGGTAGGCGACGGCGGCGGCACGGTTTCGTCCACGTCACCGGTCACGGGGGGCAACGGCGTGGCCTCGGTAATGCGCACGCTTGGGCCGAGCGCCGGCACGAACACCGACACCGCCAGGGTGAACGGTCTCACCGGCTCGCCGGTGGTGTTCACGGCGACCGCCACCCCACCCGCGGCGGCCGTGTCATTAGTCAACAACTCCTTCAGCCCAAGTAGCCTGACGATCGCGTCAGGGACCACCGTCACGTGGACCTGGAACTGCAATCCGTGCAATGCACACAACGTCCACTCGACAAGTGGGCCAGCCTCATTCAACTCCGGTAACACGACAGCTGTGAACGGGACGACGTTCTCTTTCACGTTCACGACGGCGGGGTCTTATACCTACCAGTGCGACGTCCACTTCGCGTCAGGGATGACCGGCACCATTACAGTGCAATGACGAAAGGAGCCGTCTTCTTGCGCCTCGTCCTTACTTTCATCTTGCTGCTCGCTGCTTCCGGGCTGGCTGCCCAACAACCCGGCGGCGCCTGGGACGCCGTCGCTCGCTCGCTCGGCAAGCCGGTCCCCGCCGCGGGGAAGACATACCGGGCGACGTTCCCCCGCTCGGACCTCCACGTCCGCGTCGGTACCGTGGCGGTCGAGCCGGCGCTCGCCCTCACGTCCTGGATGGGCTTCGCCGGCAGTCCCGACTCCTGCGACGTGATGGGGGACCTGGTGCTCGGCGAGCGGGAAGTACCGTTGGTCATTGCGGCGCTGCTCGATCGCGGCATCGACGTAACCGCGGTCCACCATCACCTGCTGGGGGAGACTCCCCGCGTCTTCTACGTCCACTTCCACGGCCGCGGCGCCGCCGCAGAGTTGGCGGCGAAACTCCATGCGGCGCTGGCACTTACGGCCACGCCGCTCGGGACCACTCCCCCGTCGACGTCCGCCGCGCCCACGCGGGCGAGCCTCGACACCGCCGCGGTGTTCGCCGCGCTCGGCGTGCACGGTCGCTTGGCGGGCGATGTCGCCCAGGTCAGCATTCCGACTTCCGGGAGCCAGGTCGCTCTCGCCGGACGGCCGATCCCCGCCGCGCTCGGCATGAACACGGCGATCAACCTCGAGCCGTTCGCTCCGGGCCGCGCGGCGGCGGCGGGCGATTTCGTGCTCACGGGTGATCACCTCCGCGGCGTGTTGCGGGCGCTCACCACCGCCTCGATCCGCGTCACGGCGGTACACAACCACATGGTGGGCGAGGAGCCGCGCGTCTTCTTCGTGCACTTTTGGGGCGAGGGGGATCCGCTCGACCTCGCGCGCGAACTCCGGGCGGCGATCGACAGCGCTCGATAACATTCGGGAAGCGGGATACGAGAAACGGGAAACGACGAACGCAGGTCGTGTCCGTTTCCCCTTTCGCGTTTCCCGGGTATCGTTAACGCCGCCTCTTACCGGGAACCGTCATGCTGACCGTCCTCGCCCTCGCCACCGTTGCGTCGTTCCAGGCTCCCGCCCCCGCCCCCCCCCCCCCCCCGCGAGCGGCTTGCCCGCGCGGTGCCCTCGCGTGACACCCTGCGGGCGCAGATGCGGCTGCTCGCCGCGGTGCCCCACGAAGCCGGTACCGAGCGCTCGCGCCACGTGGCCGAGCTGATCCTGGCACGGTTCCGCTCCTTCGGGCTGGACGCGAAGATCGAGCAGTTCGAGGCGCTGATGCCGCGGCCGGTGAGCCGCACGCTCGAGCTGCTGGCTCCCGAGCGCTACACGGCAGCGTTGCAGGAGCCGACGCTGGCGGAAGATCCCACCTCGGGCCAGAAAGACCAGCAGCTCCCCACCTTCAACGCGTACTCCCCCGACGGCGAGGTCACCGGCGAGCTGGTCTATGTGAATTACGGCGTGCCGGCGGACTACCGGGTGCTCGACAGCCTGGGGATCAGCGTGCGGGGCAAGATCGTGATCGCGCGTTACGGACAGTCGTGGCGGGGGATCAAACCCAAGGTGGCGGCCGAGCACGGCGCGATCGGCTGCCTGGTCTACTCGGACCCACGCGACGACGGGTACTTCGGCAACGACGTCTATCCCAAGGGGCCGATGCGGCCCTGGCAGGGCGTGCAGCGCGGCAGCGTGATGGACATGCCCACGTATCCCGGCGACCCCCTCTCTCCAGGCTGGGGGGCGGTGCCCGGAGCCAAGCGCCTTGCCGTCAGCGAGGCGAAGACGATCGAGCCGATCCCCGTGCTGCCGATCTCCTACGGTGACGCGCTGCCGCTGCTGCGGAACCTGGGCGGGCCGGTCGCGCCCGAGGCGTGGCGCGGCGCGCTGGCGATCACTTACCACGTGGGCGGCGGGCCGGCGCGGGTGCGCCTCGCGCTGAAGTTCGACTGGCAGACGCGGCCGCTGTACGACGTAATCGCGACGATCCGCGGGGCCACCGACCCCGATCAGTGGGTGATCTACGGTAACCACCACGACGCCTGGGTGAACGGCGCGGACGACCCGATCTCCGGCCAGGTGGCCCTCGACGAAACGGCGCGCTCGCTCGGCGCCCTGCTCAAGACCGGGTGGCGGCCGGCGCGCACCATCGTTTTCGCCGCCTGGGACGGCGAGGAGTGGGGGCTGTTGGGCTCGACGGAATGGGCGGAAGCGCATGCCGACGAGCTCCGCACGAAGGCCGTCGTGTACTACAACTCCGACACCAACGCCAAAGGCTGGCTCGGCGCCGCGGGGTCCCATTCCCTGGAGCTGTTCCTGTCGCAGGTGGCCCGCGACGTGACCGATCCCGCCTCGGGCAAGAGCGTCCTCGACGCCCTGCTCGCGCGCCAGCGGGAGCGGCGCGCCCGCGATACGACCGTTGACAGCGTCTTCGCCCTCGGCGCGCTCGGCTCGGGGTCGGATTACACCGCCTTCCTCGACCATCTGGGGCTAGCGTCGGCCAACGTGGCGTACGGCGGCGCGGTGGATGACGGGATTTACCACTCCATCTACGACAGCTACACGTTCTACGAGCGCTTTCTCGATACCTCCTTCGTCTATGGCGTGGCGGAGGCCCAGACGATGGCGACGGCCGTGCTCCGGATGGCGGACGCGCCGCTGCTGCCCTACGAGTTCGGGGCCGTGACCCGCACCTACCGCCGCTATGCCGACGAGATCGAGAAGCTGGCCAAGAAGAGCGACACGACCAAGGGGCTCGACCTTGCGGCCGTGCGGGCCGCGCTCGCGCGGCTCGATACCGCCGCCCGCGCTTACGAGGCCGTCGCGAGCCGGCTCGACGGCGTGGCGGTGACGCCGGCGCGGCGGCGCGCGTTACGCGACGTCAATGTGTTGCTGGCCAGGAGCGAGCAGGCACTGGCCGACACGGCCGGACTGCCGCGGCGGCCGTGGTTCGCGCACCTGATCTACGCGCCCGGCTTCTACACGGGGTACGGGGTGAAGACGATGCCAGGGATCCGGGAGGCGGTGGAGGAGCGACGGCCCGCGGAAGCGCAGGCGCAGACGGCGCGGGTCGCCCAGGCGCTCGACCGGCTCGGCGATGTGGTCCGCCGCGCGACCGCGGGGCTGGAGGCGGCGCTGCGCTAACGAGGGCGGGGCGCGACTTTGCTTTCCACCGCCTTCGTATAGGACAGCTGCGCGGCATAGATCTGCCAGCCGCGGTCGCCCCGCTGCCACAGCATGATCCCCTGCCCCGGCCCGATCTGCCGGTTGCCGCCCGTGGTCAGGTCGAGCGAGAACTCGAAGCTGATCAGCGCGAGGTTCTTGCGGACCAAGAGCACAGCTGGCTCGCGCGGCACGAGGTTCACCAGCGTCACCGTGGGCAAGAACTGCTGCTGCGAGCGGGACTCTTCCGCCCAGCCGCGGGTACGCTCGCCGTTCGGCCAGGAGAAGGTCAGGTACGACGTGTGCAGGTAGAAGGGCTCCAACGCGGTGGCAGAGTGGTCGTTCCAGGCCTTCACCCACGCGTCGAAGCGGTCGTGCACTTCGCCCAGCAGACGCGGGTCGTTGATCGGCTCCGTGCCGCCGCATGCGGCGAGCCCGACGACGAGGAGCGCGGTGTTGAGCATTGGACGGCGCATCGCTCCCTCCCGAGAGGTGACCGACGGATAACTAGCGGCGCCGCGCGACCCGCAGCAAGTGGGGGCACCGGGCGTATTGACACGCCCCCGGGCGGCGGATACGCTCTGGCACCCCACAACCCCGGACGGCCTGCGCCCCATGACCACCCCGCCGCTGCCGCCGCGCCCATCCATCGGCCGCTCGTCGTTCGCCATCGCGATGAAGGATTACACCTTCATCCGGCCCGGCATCGCGGTATCGGTCAGCGCCGTCACGCTCATCGCCGCGCTCCTCATCGGGATCGTCCTGATCCGCTCCCTGGGCCAGGCGTCCACGACCGTGGACCGCGGCGCCCGCACCGTGCAGACGCTGCACCGCTACAACGCGGGCCTCGAAGTCTGGCGCCAGATGGCGACCAGCACCGACCCGGCGTACAAACGGCCCGAGGTCATCGCGCAGCGCGACAGCATCCGCCACGCGCTGCAGTCCCAGCTGTCGCGACTCGCCGCCACGATCACCGACCCCGCGGACCAGGAGCTGGTGCAGACGGTGCTAGGCGGGCTCGCCACGACCGACGTCGGCGTCGGCACCCAGGCGCGGCAGGCGATGATCGTGCTGCTGGCGCGCCAGGACGACCGGATGTTCGATGCGGCGCAGGCGTCCCAGCGGGCGGTGCTGCTGTCGGCCGTGCTGCTTGCCCTCACGGTGCTGGCGGCGGGTATGCTCGTGGTGCCGATGGCCTGGCTGTACATCCGCTACAAGCGCGGGGCGACGATTGAAGTGAAGGTGTAAGTCTTTCCTCGACGCCTTCCCTCGACGTATGTTGCCAACGTGGTCCCCATTCGCCGAGGGATGCCAGTGACACAGCCGGAAGTGGTCGCCCCCTCTCCCCGGGTCCAGCACGGGCCTGTCACCACGCTGGAGGGACCCCGCCAGCGGGAGCGGATCCGCACGGTCGTCGTAGCGGACCACGACGACCTCGCGCTGCTCCTCGCGGACCGCATCGTGGAGGTCATTCGCCGCGAGACGGCAGCGAAGGGGCGGTGCGTCCTCGGGCTGGCGACGGGCAGCACGCCGATCGGCATCTACCGCGAGCTGATCCGCCGGCACCAGGCGGGCGAGGTGGACTGCTCTCGCGTCGTGACGTTCAACCTCGACGAGTACTATCCGATGGCGCCGGACAACCCGCACAGCTACCGGCGCTATATGCGGGAGAATCTGTTCGCCCACGTGAATATCGCCCCGGAGAACGTCCACCTCCCGGACGGCAGCGTCGCGCGGGAGCGTCTGACGGAGCACTGCGCCGCCTATGAGCGCGCCATCGCCGAGCTCGGCGGCATCGACTTCCAGATCCTCGGCATCGGAAAGAGCGGGCACATCGGCTTCAACGAACCGGGATCGTCGCCGGACTCGCGCACGCGGCTGGTCACGCTCGACACGATCACGCGCAAGGACGCGGCTGCGGACTTCTTCGGCGTGGACAACGTGCCGCGCGAGGCGATCACGATGGGCGTGGCCACGATTCTGGAGGCGCGGGAGATCGCCCTGATCGCCACCGGCGAGCACAAGGCCGCCATCGTGCAGCAGGCGGTCGAGGGCGAGATGACCCCGGACGTGGCCGCCACGTTCCTGCAGCGCCACGGCCACGCCACCGTCTACCTCGACCGCGCCGCGGCGGCCGAGCTGACGCGGATCCAAACGCCGTGGGTACTGGAGAGCGTGGCCTGGACGCCTGAGCTGACCGAGCGCGCCGTCGTCTGGCTCGCCGAGCGGGCTGGCAAGGCGATCCTGAAGCTCACGGCCCGAGACTACAGCGAGCACCATCTGAGTCCCTTGCTCGCCAAGTACGGCGCCCCGGGGCCGATCAACGGGGAAGTCTTCAACCGCCTGCGTGACAAGATCCGTGGCCGCGCGCGCCTGCCTGCGCGGACGCGCGTGCTGGTGTTCTCCCCGCACCCCGATGACGACGTGATCTCGATGGGCGGCATCCTGCGCAAGCTGTGGGAGAACGAGAACGCGATCGTCGTGGCTTACATGACGAGCGGCAACATCGCCGTCTTCGACCACGACGTGGAGCGGCACCTCGACTTCGTCGAGCGGGCGGCCGGCGCGCTGGGACTCGATCCCGCGGCCGCGCAGCGAGCGCGGCAAACCGTCGAAGCGAGCTTCGAGCGCAAGCAGCCGGGCACGGCAGACCTGCCGGTGGTCCAGGACCTGAAGCGCTACATCCGCGAATCCGAAGCGATCGCGGCGCTCGAGGCGGTGGGCCTGCCGCGGACGGCGGCGCGGTTCCTCGACCTGCCGTTCTATCGTACGGGGGAGGTCCTCAAGCGCCCCATCGGCGAAGCGGACGTGGCCATCGTGCGGCGGCTGCTCGAGGAGGTGCGGCCCGACACCGTCTTCGTGGCGGGCGATCTCTCCGCCCCGCACGGCACGCACCGCATGTGCAAACAGGCGATCGACAGCGCGCTGTCCGCCCCCTCCGCGGGGGGGGGGGGCCCACGCCCCCAGGTGTGGCTGTACCGCGGGGCGTGGCAGGAGTGGTCGATCACGGAAGCCGACGTGCTGGTGCCGCTGTCCCAGGACGAGCTGCGGGCCAAGATCCTGGCCATCTTCAAGCACCAGTCGCAGAAGGACACCGCGCAGTTCCCTGGGGGACACGACGACCGCGAGTTCTGGCAGCGGGTGGAAGCGCGGAACCTCGAGACCGCCGCGCATGCGGACCGGCTGGGGCTGTCGGAGTACCAAGCGATGGAAGCCTACCGTACACTCTTACCAAAGGAGTCAGAGCGATGAACGCGATGACCGCCCGAGGGCTGAGTCTTGGAGTGGTGGTGGCCGTTTGGACCGCGATTTCG
>QHUY01000065.1:0-10792 GCA_003223415.1 Gemmatimonadota bacterium | reverse complement strand
TGCAACTGTGGCCCGTGATCGTCGGCCTGGGATGTTTCGTCGCCGCCGGCGCCGGCATTCCCGGCCTCCAGAAGTCGGTGGCCGGCACGGTGTCCGGTGTCGTCTGGGCGCTGCTCTACGTGACGGTGTCGGGGGCGTTGGGACGACAGGAGATCGTGGACGCACTCGTCCTCGGCGCGGCCGTGTTCGGGATCGTTGCTCAGGCTCAGGTCCCGCTCCTGTCCTACACTGCGGGCGCTATCGCCGGGGCGGGCGTCACGATTGGCGTCATGGGCATCCGGGTCGTCACCTTCCAGGGCGGTCTCCGCGTGGCCATCGCGCTCACATTGGGCTCGGTCCTGGGCTACGCGGCCGAGTGGCTGCAGGGAAGGATCCGGAGCCGGGTCTAGGCCGGCGACCCGGAGTGAAGCTGGGTGGAGAGAAATACCGTAGGTTTCGGCATGACTTCAATCGCCGCTGCGGCCTCCGCGCCCGACGTCCCCGCCCCACGATCCGACGCGATCCCCTGGCATGTCTGGGCCGTGCTGTTCGCGGCGACGAGCGCGGTCGTCGGCGTGATCTGGGACATCTCGTGGCACCGCACCATCGGCCGGGACACCTTCTGGACCCCGGCGCACATGGCGATCTACGCGAGCGGCATCATCGCCGGGACGAGCTGTGGCTGGCTGGTGCTCCAGACGACCTTCGCGGGCAGCGAGGTCGAGCGCGCCGCCAGCGTCCGGTTCTGGGGCTTCCGCGGCCCGCTGGGCGCCTGGCTGTGCATCTGGGGTGCGCTCGCGATGATCGTCTCCGCCCCGTTCGACAATTGGTGGCACAACGCCTATGGGCTGGACGTGAAGGTGCTGTCGCCGCCGCACGTCATCCTGGCGCTCGGCTTCACCGGCATCGAGCTCGGCGCGGTGGTGATGGTGGTGGCCCTGCAGAACCGCGCGGCAGGGGGAGGGGGGAGGGGTGGGGCGAAGCCCTACGGGCTGCTGCTCGCCTATGGGTTCGGCATTCTGCTGCTCAACAAGGCGATCATGGGGTTCGAGTACATCGGCTTCCCGAACTCGGCCCACAACGGTCTCTATTACGAGGTGTGCGCGGCGATCTTTCCGCTCCTCCTCATCGCCGGCGCGCGCGCCTCGTCGCTGCGCTGGCCGGCGACCACGGCGGCCGTCGTGTATATGGGCGTTACGCTGATCATGCTGTGGGTGCTGCCGGTCTTCCCGGCGACCCCGAAGCTCGCGCCCGTGTACCGGCCGCTGACCCACATGGCGCCACCGCCGTTCCCGTTGCTCCTCGTCGTACCCGCGATCGGGGTGGACCTCTGGATGCAGCGGATGGGAACAGGTCGGGACTGGCTCCTCGCCCCGCTGCTCGGCGTGACCTTCCTCGCCGCCCTGTTCGTGACCCAGTGGTTCGCGACCAAGTTCCTGATCTCGCCGGCCTCGGAGAACCCCTTCTTCGGAACCAACCGCTGGAACTACAACAGCCTGCCGGGAGACTTCGAGCACCGCTTCTGGAACATCCGCAACGATCCCGTGACGCCGCTCAAGCTGACCGTCGCCGCCGTGCTGGCGATGGTCTCGTCGCGGCTCGGGCTGTGGCTCGGCAACGGGCTCGCCCGCGTCAGGCGATGAGCCGCCCGGCGCGATTGGCCGCGCTGGCGGGGATAGCGCTCGCCGCCTCCGCGCACGTCGGCAGCCCGGACACGTACTTCGAGGGCGCCGCCGGGCCCTACCGCGTCCGGGTGATCGTCCGCTCCGCCGGCGTCGTGCCCGGCCTGGCGCAGATCACGGTCCGACTGTTGGGCGGGGCCCGCGTCCGGACCGTGACGGTGCTTCCCGTCTACTGGGACCCGCGCACCGCGGCGGCGCCGCCCCCTGACACCGCGCGGATCGTGTCGGGTGACTCCTCGCAGTACAGCGCCGCCCTCTGGCTCATGACCGGCGGCTCCTACAGCGTGCAGGTCACGGTGGCCGGCTTGGCCGGCACGGGCACGGCGATCGTCCCCGTGCAGGCGATCGCCACGCGCCGGCTCGAACTGCAGAAGCCGCTCGCCCTGGGGCTGGCGGCGTTCGGCGCGTTCCTCTTCATCGGCGCGCTCACCATCATCGGCGCGGCGGTGCGCGAGGCGGTGCTGCCGCCCGGCGCCGAGCCGGACCGGCGCCGCGTGTGGCGGGGCCGGGTCGCGGCAGGTGCGGGGGGCGTGATGCTAGCCGGGGCGGTGCTCGGCGGCCGCACCTGGTGGAACGCGGTGGACCATGACTTCACGCGGCAGATTTACCAGCCGCTCGCCTCGAGGGCCGCGGTGCGGAGCGAAGCAGGGCGGGCCGTGCTGCGCTTCAGCATCGTCGACTCGGCATGGCGCGAGCATCGGGTCACGCCGCTCATTCCCGACCATGGCCACCTCGTGCACGTGTTCGTGGTCCGCGAGGGGCTCGGGGCGTTCGCCCACCTCCACCCGGTCTTCGTGGACTCGAGCGACTTCGACGCGGCGCTGCCGCCCCTGCCCGCGGGCCGATACCGTGTCTATGCCGACATCACGCGCGAGAGCGGCTTCGCCGAGACGCTCACCGATACGATCACGCTGGGGGCCCCGGGACCGCCCTGGCGGCCGAGCGATCCGGATGACGCCTGGGTCGGGACCCGGGACTCGGGGCCCGGGGCTCGCGATTCCTCCCGGTTGAGCGACGGCTCGACAATGGCCTGGGAGCGGGGCGCTGCCACGCTCGTCGCCGGGCAGGATGCGCCGCTCACGTTTACGGTCACGGCGCCGGACGGGCGACCCGTGCCACTCGAGCCGTATATGGGGATGCCCGCTCACCTGATGCTGAGCCGGGACGACGGCGCGGTGTTCGTCCATCTGCATCCGCTCGGCACCATCTCCTGGGCCGCGCAGCAGGCGTTCCTGGTCCGAGGACCGGCGGACACGGCGTGGGGTGTGGTCGGGCGGCGGCTGACGGAGGCTGAAGCCACCATGAAGACGATGAGCATCCCCGCCACCGCCACAATCTCCTTTCCATACGCTTACCCCAAGCCGGGGCGTTACCGGCTCTGGGTGCAGATGAAGCGCCAGGGGAGGATTCTCACAGGCGTCTTCGACGCGGAGGTCCAGTGATGCGCCGGCTCGCGCTGTCGCTCGCCTTCCTCATCGCGACCGCGCCGGCAGCGGCGGCGCAGGTCAACTACGACACCGTGCAGATCCGCACCGTGAAGGCTGGCGACGGCGTCTACATGCTGATGGGCGTGGGGGGCAACATCGGAGTGTCCGCCGGCGCTGACGGCGTGATCATGGTGGACGACCAGTACGCACCTCTGTCGGACAAGATCAAGGCGGCGGTGGCTGCGCTCGGTGGTCCGATCCGTTTCCTGATCAACACCCACTGGCATTGGGACCATAACGGCGGCAACGAGAACTTCGCCCGTAGTGGGGTAGTGACCGTGGCCCACGAAAACGTCCGCCACCGCATGAGCGTCGAGCAGTTCGTCACCGCGTTCAACCGCCACGTGCCCGCCGCGCCGTCCGGCGCGCTGCCGCTCGTCACCTTCACCGACTCCGTGAACTTCTACCTGAACGGCGATTCCATCCACGCCTTCCACGTGCCCCCCGCGCATACGGACGGGGACGCCATCATCTGGTTCCGCCGCGCCAACGTCGTCCATATGGGCGACCTCTTCTTCAACGGCCGCTATCCGTTCGTCGACTTGTCGAGTGGCGGGTCGGTGGAGGGCATGGTCGCCGCCGTGGACCGCGTGCTCGCGCTGGCGGACGGGAACACGAAGATCATTCCGGGGCACGGTCCCCTGGCGGACCGGACGGGTCTCCAGACCTACCGCGACATGCTGGCCAGGGTGCGAGACCGCATCAAGCGAGCGGTGGCGGCCGGCCAGACCCTCGAGCAAGTACAGGCTGCCAAACCGACGGCGGAGTTCGACGCGGTCTGGGGCAAGGGGACTATCACCCCGACTCTCTTCGTGGAGATCATTTACACGGACCTGTCGGCGCGGAGATAGCCCCCTCCACGGAGCTTCCCATGTCCCGAATACTTCTCATCCTGCTCGGCCTGGTCACTGGTCCCCAACCCCAGCCGCCGATGACCGGCCGCGACCTGCTCCGCGCGATGCACGACCGCTACGCGGGCAGGTGGTACAAGACCCTCACGTTCACCCAGCGCAACACCGCCACACACCCCGACGGCACCCAGGAGCACTCGACGTGGCTCGAGTACGCCGGGCTGCCGGGTCGGTTGCGCATCGAGTTCCTGCCCGCCGACTCCGGTCAGGGCTTGCTGTTCGTGAACGACTCACAGTACGTGTTCCGCGGCGACACGCTCGTGAACGCCACCGCCTTCGTGCATCCCCTCATGGTGCTGGGTTTCGACGTCTACTTCGATCCGGTGGAGCGGACCGTCAGCCGGCTGGAGCGGCTGAAGTTCGACCTGGTCGGTCCCGTGCGCGAGGACTCGTGGGACGGCCGGCCCGTCTACGTCGTGGGTGCGCGGGGGGCGGGGGACTTGCGCACACGCCAGTTCTGGGTGGACAAGGAGCGGCTCGTGTTCGTGCGGTTGCTCGAGCCCGGCCAGCGCGACACGACGCGCCTCAACGACATCCGGTTCAACAAGTACCAGCCAGCCGGGCCCGCGT
This sequence comes from Gemmatimonadota bacterium, assembly GCA_003223415.1. Classification (GTDB taxonomy): domain Bacteria; phylum Gemmatimonadota; class Gemmatimonadetes; order Gemmatimonadales; family GWC2-71-9; genus 13-1-40CM-70-15. The sequence goes on along the minus strand of QHUY01000065.1, from coordinate 6,163 downwards.
GGGTGTCGGCGGAGGTGGTCTTCCTGGTGGACGGCCGACCAACCTGGCTCGAAGAATACACCGAGATCAAGACCGACCTCCCGCTGCCCCCTGCCTTGTTCGACGCTCGGGCGTGGAAGCGGACGCGGCACTGAGAGGTGTCTCACCTCTCGAACAGCTGCGGGATCTCCTGCACCCGGCTGAGCGGCGCGTCGGTCAGGTTGGACGTCAGCGCGAAGACGATCCGCGCGTCCCGGTCCACCAGGAACGCCGTCGTGCCCCCGACCGAGCCGCCGCCGTGGTAGGCCACGCGGTGCCCACGGCCATCTACCCGGAGGAACCACCCGACGCCATACCCGGTCTCCTGCCCCGCGCGCGTCCGCTGGGAGGTGAAGAGCAAGTCCAGGGAGGCGGCCGGCAGGTAGCCGGGCGCGACGTGCGCGGACCCGAACCGCACCAGATCCTCGGCCGTGGAGAGGAATCCGCCCCCCGCCCACTTGTAGCTGTTGTCCACGGCGGGCGCGATCCGGTACTCGCCGCTGATCGAATCGCGCTGGTAGAACCGGGTGCGGCCCGGGATCACGCTGTCCCCCTTGTCGGCGGCCGTGTGCGCCATACGGAGCGGCCCGAACACGTGGCGCTGCATGTAGGTCAGGAAGTCCTGCCCCGCCGCTCCCTCGACCACCGCTGAGATCAGGTTCCACCCATAGGTGGAGTAGGAGAACCTCGTGCCCGGGGAGGACAGGAGCGAGTCGTCCTTGAAGATCGCCAGTCCTTCGGTCACCGTCGCGAAGTGCCGGTTGAGGAGAAACTCGTCGTCCCGGTAATGACGGATGCCGGCCAGGTGCCCGGCCAGCAGTCGCGTGGTGATGGGAGCACCCTTGTCCGGGAACGACGGCACGTAGCGCTGCACCGGCGCGTCGAGGTCGAGCCGGTGTGCGTCCACCAGCTGCACCACCGCGTCCGCGGTGAGCGGCTTGGAGACGCTCCCGATGCGGAACCGCGTCTCCGCGGTGACCGGCGCCTGGTGCTCGAGATCCGCGTATCCGAAGCTCGCCGACCAGACGAGGCGGCCGTCCACCGCCACGGCGATCTGGAATCCCGGGATCCGTTGCGCCAGGCGCTCGCAGGCGAGCTGCCGTGCCCTGTCCGCCGCGGCGGCATACTCGACCGGTGCGCGAACGGAGACTTGGGAGACGCATGCCTGGGGAGGGGCGGAGGGGAGGAGCGTGCTGCGGCCCAGCCGCGTCGCGATGAAGGACAGCGGCGCGATCGCGGCGACGAGCGCAGCGACCCGCAGGACCTGCCTCGAGCCAGGACGCACGGTGAGCATAGCGGCCTTCCTCAAATGTAGGGCCTCAACTGATGCGGCGCCTGGCGCTGGCCGATAGCGACGGCCCCCGGGCCTACCGCAGCGGCAGCTCGACGTGCAGGTGATCCGCGGTACCGACGTGCCGCAGTGTGTCGAATCCCATGACCCAGAAGTACAGCTGGACACCGAGGTTCTTGAGGTCGCCACGACCGCGCGTGCGCAGGTCCACGGCATGGACCCAGCCGTCCCGCTGGCGGTAGTGCAGCGTGCGGTCGTTCGCGCGCAGTCCCATGCGGGAGTAGTCCTCGGGGAGGCGCGCTAGATCGGTCACCACCAGACGCCGGTCGGCCAGAATCACGGTGGATAACGCCACCCGGAGGATGGGGTGCACCGCGGTGTAGTAGCCGCGCACGTCGTCCACCTTGGAGTTGACGCTCGCGAGAACGAGGAGCGCGTACGCGCACCAGCCCACGACGAGCGGCAAGGCCACCCACTTGGTCATCGCCAGGAACCGCGCCCGTCCAGTGAATCGGCGTGACAGCCAGGCGGCGTAGGCTGCGACGACCAGCAGGGTGAGGAGCGCGCCACTCGCGAGGGCGAGCCACGCGGGAATCCGGTGCAGGTAGAAGTACACCGACGCGCGCACCAGCACGACGAACGGCAGCGCGACGATGGCGGTCAGTTTGAGAACGGTGAGGGCGACCGCTCGCGCGAGTGGAGGAGCATCGCGCGCTACCGCCAATCGGACCTGGGCGGCGCGGCGCCGCCATTCGCGCCACGCCTCGCGCTTTAGCTTGGCGAGCTTCGCCTCCACTGCGGCGGACGTCATGAGACGCCCTACGCCCGGCGGGGAGGTCCGTTTCGGGGAGGACTAGGGGCTAGCTACCGCCCTCTTGCGCCCGCTCTCCCCGGATGCACTATAACGGTCCACACCGCCCCCAAGGAGGCGACCATGGCCGACACGGTCCGCAGGGTGGACTACTTCTACACGACGGCGCCGCACAAGCCGGGCGCGGGCGCCCGCCTGCTCGGGTTGCTGAGAGACCGCGGGGTCAACCTGCTCGCCTTCTCCGGGTTCCCGGCGGGCCGCCGCGCGCAGCTCGACTTCGTGCCCGCCGACTCCGCAGGGTTCGTCGCCGTCGCGAAGGCCGCGAAGGTCAAGCTGTCGCCGCCCAAGGCGGTATTCCTGATCGACGGGGACGACCGCGCCGGGGCCATAGCGGAGATCACCGGGAAGCTGGGGGCGGCCAAGATCAACATCACCGCGATTGATGCGGTGCGGGCGGGGGCCGGCCGCTTCGGAGCGCTCGTCTGGGTCAAGCCGAAGGACGTGCAGAAAGCGGCCGCCGTCCTGGGTGCGATGGGCTGAGCCTGCCGCGCCTCAGGCAATCCAGACGGTCTTGACGTTCACGAACTCGCGGATGCCGTACTCGGAGAGCTCGCGGCCGTAGCCCGACCGCTTGACGCCGCCGAACGGCAGCCGCGGGTCCGACTTCACCAGACCATTCACGAACACCGATCCTGCTTCGATCTCCCCGACCAGCCGCTCGGCGCGGCCGCGGTCCTGGGTCCACAGGGACGCTGCCAGCCCGAACGTCGAGGCGTTGGCGAGGCGAATGCTCTCGCGCTCGTCCCGCGCGCGGATCACCGCCGCCGCCGGGCCGAAAACCTCCTCGTCGAACGCCGGCATCCCCGCAGCGACCGCGCTGAGCACCGTGGGCGGATAGAAGGCGCCCGGCCCCGACGGCACCTGCCCGCCGAGCAGCACCGTCGCGCCGCCGCGACGGGATTCCTCGACCTGGCGATGCAGCGCATCCCGGAGATCAGCGCGAGCCTGGGGCCCGACCTGCGTGCCGGGCGCGAGCGGGTCCCCCACGCGACGCGCGCCCATCTCCGCGACGAACCGCTCGAGAAAGCGGTCGACCACCTGCTCGACCACGATGAACCGCTTCGCCGCGATGCAACTCTGGCCGCTGTTGATGAGCCGTGCGTCGGCCGCCGTGCGGGCCGCCTGGTCGAGGTCGGCGTCCTCGAGCACGATGAACGGATCGCTGCCGCCGAGCTCGAGCACGCTCTTTTTCAGATGGCGCCCGGCCTCAGCCGCCACCACGCTCCCGGCCCGCTCACTCCCGGTGAGGGTCACCGCCCGCACGCGACGGTCGGCGATCACGCTCGCGACGGCGTCCGCACCGATCAGCAGAGTGCGGAAGACGCCGTCGGGGAATCCGGCGTCGCGGAAAACCTCCTCGATCTGCAGCGCGCAGCGCGGCACGTTGGAGGCGTGCTTCAGCAGACCGGGATTGCCGGCCATCAACGTCGGCGCGGCGAACCGGAACACCTGCCAGAAGGGGAAATTCCACGGCATCACGGCGAGGACCGGCCCCAGCGGGTCGAATCGCACCAGACTGCGTGTCGCGTCGCTCTCGTGGGGCCGCTCGGCGAGGAATTCCGCCGCGCCGTCGGCGTAGTACTCGCAGGCCCACGCGCACTTCTCCGCCTCGGCCTCGCCCTGCGCCAGCGGCTTTCCCATTTCCAACGCCATGGTGCGGGCGTAAGTGGTCTTGCGCTCGCGCAGCAGGCGGGCGGCGCCGCGCATCAGTCCGGCCCGCTCCGCGAAGCGGCGGTGGCGCCAGTCGGCGAACGCGCGTTCGGCCGTCGCCAAGGCGCGCTCGACATCCGCGGGCGCGGTCTCGGCGAACGTTTCCAGCCGCTCGCCAGTGGCCGGGTTGATGGACTCGATGGTCATCGCGGGGCTTCCTCCGAGAGGGATCTCGTTCCCTAAACGCCGCGACCGCTCCCCCGGTTCACCGCTCGGGGATTCGCCCCCGCGCCACGACGTCGGGTCCGAACCGCTCGCGTAGCTCGTCGATCACTCGCGCCAGCGTGCGGTCGCGGGGGGAGGGGGGGGCTGTGAGACGCCGTCGGCTCAGGCGAGAGCAGCGACAGCTGGCCGCCGGCGTCGTCGCGCAGGAACTGCGACAGCGCCACGCCGAGCAGCCGGGCCGGCACGCGGCGGGCGGCTCGCAGCTTCGCGAGCAGCTCGCGGGCCACCGCGTAGACCGCCCGATCGGAGCTCACCGGCTCGGGCAGCGTGCGGCGCGCCTGGCGGGTGGTGAAATCCGCGTCCCGGATCTTCACGGTCACCGTGCGGGCCAGCAGCCCGGCCTCGCGCAGGTCGGCGCTCGCGCGGTCGGCGAGCGCGAGCAGCTGCCGCTCGAGCGCGGCGTCACCCTCCAGATCCGCGGCGAACGTCGCATCGCGGCTGATGGATTTGGCCGCGCGCGCCGGCTCTACACCGGCATCGTCAATGCCCCGCACGCGCTCCCACAACCACGTCCCCTCCCGGTCGCCCAGCCAGGCGACGAGGGTCCGCCGGTCGTGTCGCAGCACGTCGTCCACCGTCCGCAGGCCGAGGCGCCGCAGCCGCTCTTGGAACTTCGGCCCGACCAGGGGGAGGTCGGCGAGCGTGAAGCGTCGCAGGAATTCCCCTTCGGCGCCCGGTTCCACAATCTGGACTCCGTCCCCCGTCGTCCCCGGCAGGGGCTTGGCGACGCCGGCGGCGAGCTTGGCGACCAGGCAGGAGGTGCCGCCCCCGATGGACACCGACAGTCCGGCGGCTTCCCACACCGCGGCGCGCATCCGCCGGGCGGTTCCCGCCAGCGGCTCGTTCCGGTACAGCCCCGCCGTTCCCGTCATGTCGAGGTAGAACTCGTCGCTCGATGCCTGCTCGACCGCCGGCGTGAACTGCTCGAGCACGGTCTTGATCTGGCGGCTCTTGTCGGCGCATGCCTCCCACGGCACCGGGACCACCGTCGCTTTGGGACAGAGCCGGATGGCCCGCGCCATCGGCATTGCGGAGTGGACGCCGTAGCGGCGGGCCTCGTAGGAGGCCGACGTGACGACGCCGCGGCGCTCGGCGGAGCCGCCGACGATGAGCAACAGCGCCTTCCCCGCGCCCTCCGGATCGACGAGGCGGGCGACGGACACGTAGAACGCGTCGGCATCGGCGAGGAGGATACGGCGCGCTAGATTCATCGCCATGAATTCTACCTCCCCGGGAGCCCCGGCGTGACGCCGTGGGTGCTGCGCCTCATCATCGCCAACGTCGCGATGTTCTTTCTCGAGCAGGGGAACCCGGGCCTCGTGCAGAGCCTGGAGCTCGTCCCCGCTTTCATCCCGACCCACCCATGGACCATCGTCACGTACATGTTCCTGCATGCCGGTCCGACCCACCTGCTCTTCAACATGCTGGGGCTCTACTTCTTCGGACCGCGGCTCGAGCTGGTAATCGGAGGCAATCGGTTCCTCGCTCTGTACTTCACGAGCGGCATCGCGGGCGCGCTGCTCTCCCTCTTCACGCCGACGGTCGGTATTGTCGGCGCCTCCGGCGCGATCTTCGGCGTGTTCTACGGCTACGCCCACTTCTGGCCACGGGACCGCATCCTAGTGTGGGGGATCGTCCCGGTGGAGGCACGGCTGTTCGTGATCCTGATGACCGCGCTGTCGCTCTCCGGCGGGCTCGGCATCGGGCAGTCCGGGATCGCCCACTTCGCTCACCTGGGTGGCTTCGTCGGCGGGTTCCTGTACTTCAAGTGGCAGGAGCGCCACGTCGGGGCCGCGCGGTTCCGCCGCCAGGCTGAGCCCGCGCCCGGCCACGGCTCGACCGCGGACCTCGAGCGCTGGGCGCGCATCCCGCGGGAGGCGCTGCACCCGGTGAACCGTGAGGAGCTGGACCGCGTGCTCGCCAAACTCGCCGAACGTGGGCCTGTCGGGCTGACACCGGAGGAGCGCGCGTTCCTCGACCGCTTCAGCTCCGCTTCGCGCTGAGCGCCAACAACCGGCTCCAGTGCGCCGCGGTCGCGGGGACGACCG
>QHUY01000064.1 GCA_003223415.1 Gemmatimonadota bacterium | reverse complement strand
CCCGCCTGGCATCCAGGTAGTGCTGCAGCAGCAGCGCCGCGGCGAGGGCGTCGACGTCGGCCGCGCGGCCGCGGGTCGTCCCGCCCATTTCGTGGATTGCCTGCCGCACGCGCGCCGTGGTCATCCGCTCGTCCCACAGCTCGGTGGGCCGTCCCGAGCGGCGCGCGATGTCGTCTGCGAGGGTGCGGGCCGCGCGAGCGGCATCCCCTTCGGCGCCGTGCTCGTCGAGCGGCAGCCCGACCACCACCCCCACCACGTGGTGGGCGTCCATGTGGGCGAGGAGCTGGGACATGGGGAACCGCTTGCCGGCGCGCCGGGTGAGGGTTGTGAGCGGTTGGGCGAGGACCTGGGACTCGTCCGAGATCGCGACCCCGATCCGTTTCTCGCCCCAGTCCACCCCCAGCAGCCGCCCGCTCACCCTTGGGACATTGTCGCGAAGAATTCCTGGTTCGCCTTGGTCCGCTTCATCCGCTCGAGCAGGAACTCGATCGCCTCGACCGGCGGCATGTCGGCCAGGAAGTTGCGGAGCAAGTAGATCTTGTTGAGCTCCTCCTTGGCGAGCAGCAGCTCCTCCTTGCGGGTGGACGAGCGCTGGACATCGATGGCGGGGTAGACGCGCCGGTCGGCGATGCGCCGGTCGAGGATCACTTCCATGTTGCCGGTGCCCTTGAACTCCTCGAAGATCACCTCGTCCATCCGCGAGCCGGTGTCGATCAGCGCGGTCGCGATGATCGTGAGCGAGCCGCCTCCTTCGATGTTGCGCGCGGCGCCGAAGAAGCGCTTGGGCTTCTGCAGGGCGTTGGCGTCCACGCCGCCCGAGAGGATCTTGCCCGAATGCGGCACCACGACGTTGTGCGCCCGGCCCAGTCGGGTAATCGAATCGAGCAGGATCACGACGTCCTTACCGTGCTCCACCATCCGCTTGGCCTTCTCGATCACCATGTCGGCGACCTGCACGTGGCGGTCGGCCGGCTCGTCGAACGTGGAAGAGATCACCTCGGCCCCCTTGACGTTCTCCTCCATATCGGTGACCTCTTCGGGCCGCTCGTCGATGAGCAGCACGATGAGGTAGATCTCGGGATGATTCTCGATGATGGAGTTGGCGAGCTTCTGCATGAGGATGGTCTTGCCGGCTTTAGGCGGGGACACAATCAGGCCGCGCTGGCCCTTCCCGATAGGGCAGAGGATGTCCATCACCCGCATCGACAAGTCACCATCCTTGCGCTCGAGCCGGATCCGCTGCTCGGGGTAGCGCGGGCGCAGGTTGTCGAACGCGACCCGGTGCTTGGCCTTCTCGGGCTCGTCCCCGTTGACCACTTCGACCTTCAGCAGGGCGAGGTAGCGCTCTCCTTCCTTCGGCGGCCGCACCTGACCCATGATGGTGTCGCCGGTGCGCAGGTCAAAGCGCTTGATCTGACTGGGCGAGACATAGATGTCGTCGGGCCCGTAGAGGTAGTTCCAGTCGGGGCTGCGGAGGAACCCGTAGCCCTCGGGCAGGATCTCGAGCACGCCCTCCCCGCGCAGCACCGTATCGGTATCGAGGAGGGACTGTTCGATGCGGAAGATGAGGTCCTGCTTGCGGAGCCCACTGTAGTTGGTGATGTTCAGGCTCTCGGCCATCGCGTGCAGTTCCGCGACGGACTTCCTCTTCAGTTCAGCGATGTCCACGTGTGCTTCGGCTCCAGTATGGCGGGAAGGCCCCCCCCCGGCTCGGGGGAGTGAACGCGTGAAGGTGGAATCTTGGAAATGCGGAGACGTGCGAAGGTCTATAGTAGGCCGCCCCTTCCTCGCCGTCAAGCACGCGCGTGGACCTGACCCCCTACCTCCTCGCGTGGCGGACGACTCCCCTGCGGGACCGGGAAGTCGTTGATGCGCTTGTACATCCGGCGCACGCCGGCCCCTCCCCGGAGCTGGCCCGGGCGCTGGCCGAGTGGCCCGGCATCTACTACTGGGCGGACGAACCGGATGGGCGTCACCTCGTCCTGACCCGCGCCGCCCCGTCCCGGCGGCGCGAGCGCTGGCTGCTGCACGCCGTCCTCCTCGCCGCGACCCTCTACACGATCACCTTCGCCGGCGCGGTGATGGTCGGGACGGTCCCCTACGACGGCTACTGGACCTTCTTCTTGCGGGGGGTCCCGGAGACGTCGGCCTTCTGGCGCGCGTGGTCGTCCGGCTTGGTGTTCTCGCTCCCGTTGCTGGCCATCCTGCTATGCCACGAGCTGGGGCATTACGTCACGGCGCGGCGCTACTTGCTCGACGTCTCGCCGCCGTACTTCATCCCGCTCCCGCTGGTGCCGTCCTTCATCGGGACGATGGGCGCGTTCATTCGGTTGCGGACCCTTCTGTCGGACCGCCGCCAGCTGTTCGATGTCGGCCTCGCCGGGCCGATCGCCGGGTTCCTCGTGGCGCTGCCGGTGCTGGCGGTCGGACTCGCGCGAAGCCACGCGCTCCCGTTCGACCGGGGGAGTGACGTGCACGGGATGGTGCTCTTCTTCGGCCGCGAGCCGGCGACGGTGCTCGGGGATTCGCCGATCACCTGGCTCGTGCGCCAACTGGTGGTCGGCCGCGCGGACGCCGGGGCGGGGGCGATCGCGGTGCACCCGCTCGCGTTCGCGGGTTGGGTGGGGATGTTCGTGACGATGCTGAACCTGCTCCCAATCTCGCAGCTCGACGGCGGGCACATCCTCTACGCCGCGCTGCCCCGTTGGCACCAGCGCGTGGCGCGGATCTTCTGGGTCGGGCTCGCGGCCCTGGGGTGGCTGTGGACCGGTTGGCTGATTTGGGGGCTCTTGGTCCTCGTCCTGTCCCGCGGTCGGCTCGGCCATCCGCCGGTACTGGATCCCTACCGGCCGCTGCCACCCTCGCGCCGCCCACTCGCCTGGGGGGCGCTGGCGCTGTTCGCGCTCACCTTCGCGCCGGTGCCGTTCCACCTGTAGGAGACAGGAGTAGGGTGTGGGGAGTGGTACGCGACGGTGCATCTGGTGGCTCCGCCCAGTACCGTCACGGACCACTCCCCACTCCCCACGCCGTTGATCCGGTGGTCGGAAGCTATTGCGCCACCTGAACTTCGTTATATCTTTGCCTAAACCAGCCCTAACGGCCCGGCATGCCCGCTCAACCGGCGCGACATCCGGTCGGCGACGCCCGCGAAGCGGTCGTCCACGACCTCACCCCGATTCGATTCGACGGACAACTCATCGCTATTCGGCTCTCGGTGCACCGCGCCGAGGACGGCATTTGGCGCGGCCGCATCTTGTTCGGTGCGGAGGACACCGAGCACGAGCGCGCGACCGCGGAGATCTTCTGCGCCACATCGGAGCAGGACCTCTGGCAGTCGGTGCGCGACCTGCGAGACCATCACCTGCGCGATCTGTACCGCTCGCTGCTCTGATGGCCGATCCTCCCTCGGGCGACGTGCTGTCCAAGCTGCGGCACGACCTGGCGAATCCGCTCTCGGCGATCCTCGCGGAAACCCAACTTCTGCTCCTCAACCAGGACAAGTACGACGAGGAGACCGTCTCCACTCTGAGACAGATCGAGGCCCTGGCGCGCCGGATGCGCCAGATGCTCCAGTCGCTCGAGTGAGCCGGCGGCACCGTCCGCGGTTCTGCCCGCCGGCGCGGTGGTGGCGCCGGACGCGGCTGCTGTCGGTGGCGCCGGCGTGGCTACGCTGGCCCGCGCCGGCTCGCTGCCCCCGCTTCCGCTGGTAGGGAGCGCTCCCCGCGCCTCAGGTACCGCCACCCGTTCCCGAAGTACAACCCCAGCAGCACGGCCGAGAGGCCGCCCACGAGGAACTTCACGGCAGCCGGCCCGTCGCTGGCCGACAGAAGGCCCTCGATCGTGCCGGCGAGGGCGAGCAGGCAGATCACCGCGCCGATCATTTTCACCGCGATCATTCCCTCGGCCACCAGGGCGTCCTTGCGCGTGCGGTCTCCCGGCGCGATGAGGGCACGCGCGAGCCGGAACCCGGCGCCGCCGGAGATGAAAATGGCCGTCAGCTCGAGGACGCCATGGCCCACGACGAACGTGCCGAGGTAGCCCGCGGCGCGATGATTGGCGAACACCCCGAACCCCATCCCGATGGACAGGCCGTTGAAGACGAGCGACCACAGCGTGAACAGGCCAGCGAGCAGCCCGCCGCTGAAGGCCCAGAAGCAGACCAGGATATTGTTGGTGATGATGAACGAAGCGATGACCGGCAATTCTTCGTCGGGGCTCTGAGCGTATCCCTCGCCCCGAGCCTGACGCTCGGCGGCCTGCTCGGCCCGGCTCACCATGGTTGGGGGCATGATCTCTTCGGCAAGCTCGGGGCGCTCGCGCAGCATCACGTAGCCAACGGCGGCGGGGACGGTGAACAGCAGGAACGCCACCATCACATAGCGCCACGACAGCACGACCGCGCCGGGGAATTCCCCGAGCAAGTAGCGCCCGAGTGGCTGGCGGCTGCGGCCGCGTGCGCGATACAGGGCGTTGTGACCCGCGCTCACGAGCCGCTCCAGGTACTCAATGATGTGCGGATCCACTCCATAGGTGCGGGCGCGGGCGAGGTCGGCGGCGACCTCGCGATAGCGCGCCGCGAACGCCGGAATCTCCGAGGGCGGGAGGGCGCCGACCCCCGCATGCTCGATGCGCGTGGCGACGGTGCGGAACTGCTCCCACGCCTCCCGCTTGCGGGCGACGAAGCGCTCGGCCGTGACCGTAGTGCGGCCGGCCCCTCCCCCTCCCCCCCCCGGTCCCGCCCCTGCCCGCGTGGCGAAGCGACTGCGGCGCCGGCGCTGCTCCTCGGCGAACAGGGCGAGCAGATAGTGTTGCGGGTCGGCGCTGCGCCGCGGCACGCGGGTTTCGAACCGGCGGGCGAGCTCGACCAGCATGCGAACCTGCACCGTGGGCGCGAGATCGTTCATGCGGGCCAGAAAGCGGTCGAGCAGCCGGAATTCGTCGTCGGAGAGCTCCGGCGGGCCGGTCTCGATCTCCTCGGCGCCAGAGGCTGCGGGGGGCGGGGGGGAAGAGTGGAAAGGCGCCGCCGCGAGCGTCCACTCTGTAGGCCGATCGCGCACCACCACCGTGCCGGCCGCGAGGTCGCCAAGGCGCTTGTTGCTCTTCGTGAGGAAGACGAACAGCATGCCCGGCACGAGGGGGGCGAGCGGGAACCAAAAGTCGATAAGGCGCAGCAGGTTCCGCACTGCCGCCGCGCTCAGCGTCACGGCACGGCCGGAGTCCATGACCACCCGGATGCCGAGGGCCATTTTGCCGGGGGTGCGCCCACTGTTCAGGCCCTCGAACAGCGCGTAATAGATGAACAAGAACGTAAAGACGAATACGAGGAAGAGGATCGCGAACGCCCAGTTTCCCGCCGCGCTCTGCAGATCGAACAGCAGTCCGAGGACCAGCCAGCACAGGATCTGGAGGATCCCAAGAAGGAGGGTATCGAGCAGTGCGGCGGCCGCGCGTGAGCCGACGCCCGCCAACTCGAACTGCAGCTCCACGTGCTCCGGCGTCTCGACCGGGGGGGGGGGGGGGGGGAGGCAGGGCTCGCGGGGACTCGCTCACGTCCTCATCTTATCGCTTTCCTCCCCACGGAGCGACCGCAATGGCCGACCTCAAGCCCATGGAGATGGGAGAGGTTCTCGACGGGGCCTTCACCCTGTACCGCCGCCATTTCGGGCTCTTCCTCAGGCTGAGCGTGGCCGTCATGTGGCTGCCCGTCGCGCTCGCCGTCTACCTGCGGCTGCGGTTCGCGGGTAGCGGGCCGGAGCAGATGATCGGGGCCATCCAGGATCACCTACTGACCGGAATCCTGGTCGTGCTCTTCGTGGCGGTGGCCTACACCCTTGCCGGGCTGCTGCTCACCGCGGGCTCGATCCACATCATTTCGGCCTCCTACTTGGGGCGCCAGCCAACGCTCGGGGAGGCGCTGTCGCTCGGCGCATCGAGAATTCTGCCCCTGTTCCTCGTCGCGGTGGGCAAAGGCTTGCTGATCTTTATGATCGGCATCGCGGGCGCCGTGGGCGTCGGCATCCTGGCCGCGCTCGGCAAGGTCGTGGGGACGGCGGTGAGCGTGCTGCTCGTGCTCGCCGCGAGCTGCACGTTGATCTGGTTCGTCGTCTACGTCGCGTGTGGGTACGGGCTCACGACACCCGTCATCGTCCTGGAAGAGTTGTCGAGCTCGTTCGACGCGTTTGGGCGCTCCTGGGAGCTCACCCGGACCTTCAAGCTCAAGCTGCTGGGCCTGGCCGTCATCGCGTATCTGATCGCCAATTTCGTTCCGTCGGCGTTCGTCGGGGGCGTCGGCGCCTATGCCGCATTGGCGAATCCGTCCCTGCAGCCTGCGGTGATCGTCGTGTCGGCCCTCCTGCCCATCGTGCTTGCGCCGATCTTGCCGTGTGTGTTCACGCTGCTGTACTACGACCTCCGCGTTCGCCGGGAGGGGTTCGATCTCCAGCTCCTCGGGCAGCAGCTGGGGATCGTCTGAGCGCGGGCGCTCTGCTCCAAGGGATCTCCGCGGACTCGGTACGTCGCGCGGTGGGCGAGGTGTTCGCGCGGCCCGAGTACCACTGGGTGCCGCGCCGCCACCCACTGCAATGGCTGAGCCACTGGCTCCACGCGCTGCTGGCCTGGCTCAACCGGATGGACGAGATGCACCACACGCTGTTTCAGCTGCTGCTGTGGGGCGCCACCGTACTGCTCGTGGCCATCCTGGTGCACTTCGGGTATGTGGCCTGGCGCATCTACCGCTCCACCGTCCAGCGCGCCGGGCCCGCGCCGGTCGCTCCCGGGCTGCGACTCGAGGACGCGCATGCCCACCTGCGGCGGGCCGAGGAGCTGGCCCGCTTGGGCCGCTACGCCGAGGCCCTGGCCCACCGCTTCACCGCCGTCATCCTGGAGCTCGAGAGTGCGCGGGCACTGCACTTCCATCCGTCCAAGACGCCCGCCGAGTACGCGGGCGAGGCGGCGCTCGACGCGGCGGGTCGCGCGACCCTGACCGGGCTCGTCGCCCGGCTCTACCGCCATCTGTTTGGTGCGGTGCCGTGCGACGCGCAAGGCTACCGCGACTTCGGCGCTGACGCGCAGCTGGTCCTGCAGCATGTTCTCCCGCGTTGAGCTGGGGCTCGCTCTGCTGCTGGCCGCCGCGGTGGGCGTCGCCGTCTTCACGGGCGTGCGGAGCCCCAAGCCCACGCCCGAGAACGAGCTGCCGTCCACGTTCCTGACCGGGCCGGGCGGCAGCAAGGCGCTGTACGACGTGCTGGCGCGACTGGGCCAGCCCGTCGAGCGGCGCCGTACGGCGCTCTTCAATCTCACGCGCGACGAGCATCACCGACCCGCGCTACTGGTGCTGATCGGGCCCAGCCTCCCGCTGCAGTCCGCCGAGCTCGAGGAGGTGGTGAAGTACCTGCGCGGCGGGGGTGCGGTGCTGGCGGCGGGGAACGCCGGCGGCATCACGGACTGTCTGGGCTTCGAGTCGAAGGAGAGCCGGAAGAAGGTCGAGGTGGACAGTATGGCCGTGGCGCTGTCCCCCCACCCCGCATCGGAGCCGGACCTTCGCCTGCCGCCGGCCACCCGCTATCTCGAGCCGGGCGAGGCGGCGCCCGAGGACACGACGCCCCGCTGGCGCGCCATCGGCGAGCTGCGCAAGGAGGGCGGCTGTCCCGTGCTCACGCCGATCGCCACGGACACGCTGCTCCGGACGGCGTTTCTGCGGCGGCCGGTGATCGTGCGGCTGCGTTACCGCGGCGGGGGCCAGGCCGTGCTCGCGGCCGATCCGGAATACTTTCGCAACCGCAGCTGGCGCGAGAGCGACGTGCCGCTCCTGGTGACGCCGCTGCTGCTGCCGCCCGCTCCCAAACGTGGGCGGGTCAGCTGGGACGAGTACCACCACGGCTACGGCCGCGAGGGCTCGGTCACGGGCGCCGTGCTGGGATGGCTCACGCGCTCCCCCGGCGGGTGGGCCATCCTGCAGCTCGTGGCGGTGGCGCTCGTTGCCCTGGCCGTGGCTGCCGTGCGCTTCGGTCCGGCCCTCACCGTCATCGAGCGGCGGCGGCGCTCGCCGCTCGAGCACCTGGAAGCGCTTGCGGCCGGCCTGGAAGGGGCTGCGGGCGTCGAAACTGCGGTGAGTCTCATCGTGTCCGGCCTGCGCCGCCGGCTCAGCCGCAGTGGCTTCGCGCCGCGGGGGGGAAGGGACCCCCGACACTGGCTGCTCGCCCTCGAGCTCGCCAGCCCCACGCTGCGCGGCCGCGCGGCAGTGCGGCGGCTGCAGCAGATCACCACTCAACCCGGCGGGCCCGAGCGCGTGCTCGCCGCCGCCCAAGCCGTGGAGGACGTGTGGGAGGAACTTCGCCCGCGCACGACGCGCGCCGCATTCTAGAAGCGCTCCGCCAGGTAGTGCTCGGCCTGGACGAGGCCACCCGGGACGTGCTGGTCGCCCTGCTCGCCCGCGGGCACGTGCTGCTCGAAGGCGTGCCGGGGACCGCCAAGACCCTGCTGGTGCGCACCCTGGCATTGGCGCTCGACGTGAAGTTCCAGCGGATTCAGTTCACCCCCGATCTAATGCCGGCGGACATCACCGGCATCTCGATGCTCACCGGGCCGGGCGGGGGATCGCAGGAGTTCACGTTCCGGCCGGGGCCAATATTCGCCGACCTGGTGCTGGCCGACGAGATCAATCGCGCGCCGGCCAAGACGCAGGCTGCGCTGCTCGAGGCGATGCAGGAGCGCACCGTGACCGCGGACGGTCGGAGCCACCCGCTCTCGGACGTCTTCACGGTCTTCGCCACGCAGAACCCGGTGGAGTTCGAGGGCACCTACCCGCTCCCAGAGGCCGAGCTCGACCGCTTCATGCTCAAGGCGTTGTTCGGCTACCCGCCCGCCCCGGTGGAGCAGGGGATTCTCACGCGATACGTGGAGGGCTTCGAAGCCGACCGCCCCGCGACCTACGGCGTCACGGCGGTGACGAATGGCGACGGGCTCGAGGCCCTGCGCCGCGCGGTGGAGGCCGTGCGCGTCGAGCCCCAGATCACCGCCTACATCACGGCGATCGTCCGCGCCACGCGCGAGGCGGCTTCGCTCACCCTCGGAGCGAGCCCCCGGGCGGGGGTGTCGCTCCTCAAGGCGGCGCGCGCGTCCGCACTGGTCGACGAGCGCGACTTCGTCGTCCCCGACGACGTGAAGCGGCTCGCGCCGTCAGTGCTGCGTCACCGGGTGAGCGTCGCCCCCGAGCTCGAGCTCGAGGGCGTCACCGCCGATGCCGCGCTCAAGGCGATTCTCGACAAGACGGAGGTGCCCACCGCGTGATCCTGTGCACGCGGCGCGCCCTGGCGGTCGCGGCGGCCCTCGCCGTGCTGGGACTGCTGGGCTTCTGGGTGGGGTGGGCGCTGGACGCGATGCTGGTGGCGGACGTGACGCTGGTCGTCGCGATCTGGGCCGACGCGCGCCTCGCGCCCCGGCCGGGAGCGGGGGGCGGGGCCGCCGTTCGCGTGGAGCGCGAGGCTGCGCCGGCCTACTCGCTCGGCCACACCGGCAGGGTCGGCTACCGTTGGGTGAACGACGCCCGCCGGCCCGCCCGGCTGCGCCTCCGGGAAGTGCGGCCCGACGTCATCGGCGGGCCGCAGCCGCCGCGCCGCGTCGCCGTGCCCGCGCAAGCCGCGATCCGCGAGAGCCTGGCCGTGATGCCGGTGCGCCGCGGTAAGGAAACCGCCGGCGCCTTCGTCGTGGACAGCGTCGGGCCGCTGGGGCTGGGCGTCCGCCGGATCTGGATCCAACTGCCGTGGGAGGTGTCGGTCTACCCGCCGCTGGTGTCGATGCGGCTCCGCGCGTCGGTGGCACAGGCGCAGCGCCGTCGCGAGCTGGGCCGCCAGCCGGTGCGCCGGTTGGGCGAGGGGCGGATGTTCGAGAGCCTGCGCGAATGGGTGCCGGGCGACGACCTCCGGCACATCGACTGGAAGGCGACGGCCCGGCGCCGCAAGGTGATCACACGGCAGTACGAGGCCGAGCGGCGCCAGCAGGTGATGCTGGTGCTGGACGCCGGCCGCCTGCTCACGGCTGAGGTCGCCGGGGTGGCCCGGATGGACTACACAGTGCAAGCGGCGCTCGAGCTCGCCTACGCGGCCGCGCAGCACGACGACAACGTCGGGATCATGGTCTTCGCCGACGGGGTGCGACAATTCGTCGCGCCGCAGCGCGGGCGGCGTGGGCTCAAGCAGGTGCTCGACGTGCTCGCCGCGGTCTCACCCACGCTGGTCGAGCCCGACTACCCGGGGGCGTTCCGCTACCTCGCGATCCGCAACCGCAAGCGGGCGCTCACCGTGATCTTCACCGACGTCATCGACCGCTTCGCCTCGGAGGCGATCGTCGCCAACGTCGCCACGCTCCGCCCGCGGCACCTGCCGCTCGCCGTGACGCTGCGCAACCCGGAGCTCGACGCCGTCGCCGCGTTGCGGCCGCCCGCTGCCCGGGGCGCGTTTCGGAAAGCGGCTGCCGAAGAGTTGCTGCACGCACGCGAGGAGGCGCTGGCCCACATGCGTCGCGCGGGGGTCGTCGTGGTGGACGTGCCGCCCGCGCGGGCGGCTCAGGCGGTCGTGGCCCAGTACTTGGAGCTCAAGCGGCGGGGGCGGTTGTAATTTACGCGCGACAGCGCGCTGCTGCTGCCGCCGCTGTGGCACTGGGGTAGGGCGCGCTATACATTTGGCTGCGTCCTCCTCTGCGACGACCTCGCATGCACGCTGTGCACCGCCTCCGTTGCTTCACTATCTATGTCGTTTCCCTGATTGGCTGGACGTGCAGCTTCCCCGAGGACCAGAGCCCGAAGGTGTTCGTGCTCATCGAGGCGCCCCATACGTTCCTCCTGCGCGGCGAGGTGTTGCGCGTGCACGCGCGTGCGGTCCGGGTGGTGGGGAGCGACACCGTGGGCGTGCCCAACGTCGTGTTCGACTGGTCGTCCGCGAAACCGACCCTCGCGACCGTCCGGCGGGACACCGGCAGCTCGGCGACGGTCACCGGGGTGAACAGTGGCACGGCGGACATCGTGGCGCGCGCCGCCAACTTCGATAAGGCGGGCGAGGGGGACCTCACCATCCGGGTTGCCAATCCCCTCGAGATCGACAGCGTGCGGCCCCGCATCGCGAAGTACGGTGAGGTGCTGAGGGTCTACGGCATCGGTGTGGACAGCATCTTCCTGTCGAGCCTGGGTGGGGTGGACCTCATCCCGTACCCGTTCTCCGCCACGCGGAACAAGGTGACCGGGGAGGGGCGCGTGTCCTATTGGGTGCCGCCGCCCGCGACGTCGGCCAAGCTGTTCTACCTCGGAGCCGGGGTGTTCGGATTCGCGGATTCGGTCACGAAGGTCGTCCCCCGGGACATCTTCGAGCCGAACGATACGATCCCGTCCAAGATCGATCTCGACTTCGGCGGCCCTTGGCCGCAGCTCCCCTTCATCCTGTTCGCGAACCCCGCGCTCGCGTTCGAGGAGACCCCGCGCGCGACCTCGGGGGCAGACTGGTTCGACTTCACGACGACCGACACCGTCTCCGACTACACGCTTTTCATCGACTTCCCGCTGTCAGGCGACACGACGGGCGTGCGGACATTCATTCTGGACTCGCTGAGGTACTCGACCGCGCTCGGCGGGTATGTCGGGCGTGACTCCGCCGACTTCATCGGGAGCGATTTCCTGCGCTGCAAGGGCCAGGCCTTCTCCCCAGCGTTGGCTCCGCGCGAGTCGACCGTGGTCGCGCTGCGCGGGCTGCCGAGTCACAGTATGCACGTGCTCACCTCCTTTTCGGCGGCCCGGCCCCAGCGCTACGGGCTCACCGTCATCAAGGGGTACAGCGTGGCCGACCCACGCATCCAGCCGGACAAGTACGAGCCAAACAACTTCTGCCACTATGCCGACTTCGGCGTCCGGCGGATCTCGCTGCTCTCGTCGGGGTCAACGTTCTCGGACACGCTGACGATCGATAACCCGTTCGATATCGACTGGCTGCGCATCGACCTCCCCGGCTCGCTGACGACGCAGGTGAAGTTCCGCACCGCCGCGCGACCGTTCCCGACGGAGCCCGACACGTCCGACGTGGACGTCTACGTGCTCACCGTGCCGAATTCGTCCACGTCCACTGGACTGACGGTAGTGGGCGCGGACACGACGGCCGGCTCCACGGACAGCGTGACGCTGACGCTCAACGCCGGTCCCTCCTCGTCCTATTACGTCGCGATCGTGGACTTCGCCGGCGTGCCCGCGCGGTATTCCCTGTGCATCGCCCGGGCTACACTCGCCCCCGCCTGCCCGCCGCCCATTCCCCTCGCGGCGGCTGCCAGTCTCGCGACAGCGAACTCGGTCGTGCGCGCCCGTCGCCACCGCGCCGCTGCGACCCTGCCGTTCCTCCAGGCGGCTCCTCCGCGGGCGGGAACCCGCGGGCTCTTCGATCCCTGGCGACTGACACTCCCGTGACGAGTCCGTCGAGCTCGACCATCGAATGCGTGCGCTGCCACACGCCGCTGCCCGACAACAGCAAGTTCTGCTTCGCGTGCGGCGCAGACCAGACCGGTGGCGGCGCGCATGCGACCACCAGCGGCCAGGTGCACGATCTCATGACGCGCCTGCAGCGAATCGTGGAGGGCAAGTACAAGCTCGAGCGCCTGCTCGGCAAGGGCGGCATGGGCGCGGTGTTCCTGGCGCAGGACTTGACGCTCGACCGCGAGGTCGCGATCAAGGTCCTGCCGCCCGAGATCTCCCAGGACCAGCACGTCGTCAAGCGGTTCCAGCAGGAGGCCAAAACCGCCGCGAAGCTCGACCACACCAACATCATCCCGATCTACCGCGTCGAGAGCGACGGCGGGCTCAACTACTTCGTCATGAAATACATCTCCGGCACGTCCCTGGAAGACCTGCTGGAGACCAAGCAACCGATGCCGGTCCCGGAGATCCAGCGCATCCTGTGGGAGGCGGCGTGCGCCCTCGGGCACGCCCACTTCCGCGGCGTGGTGCATCGCGACGTCAAGCCGGCCAACATCATGTTCGACCACGACGGCAAGGTGATGCTCACCGACTTCGGGATCTCCAAGGCGCTGCAGCAGGCGACCGGGCTCACGGGTACGGGGATGATCATCGGGACGCCGCACTACATGGCCCCCGAGCAGGGGAAAGGGCAGCAGGTGGATGGCCGGGCCGACCAGTACGCCCTCGGTGTCGTCGGCTATCGCATGATCACGGGCCAGCTGCCGTTCAGCGGCGACTCCGTCCACACCATTCTCTATAAGCACATCTTCGAGGAGGCGCCGCGCACCAGCCAGGCGCGTGCGGGGATTCCCCTGTTCCTGTCGGACGCCATCGCCCGGGCGCTCGCGAAAGAGCCCGACCAGCGCTTCGCGACGATGGAGGATTTCGCCACCGCGGTATGGCCCGAGCAGCCCGTCGCCGCACCGCGCGGTGGGAAAGGCGGCGCCCCCACAACGCCGCGGCCGCGGCCCAAAGCCCCCGCCACGGCTGAGGCGCCGACGGAAGCCGTGTCGTCCGTGGCAGCGACCACGCCGATGCCGGTGGCACGGTCCGGCGCGCGGCCGGCAGCGCCTCCCAAGGCCGAGCCGCAGAAGTCGAAGGCGGGGCTGCTGGTGGCCGTCGCCGGGCTGGCCGTGGTCGGCGTGGGCGGCTACGTGGTGTTTGGCCGCAGCAAGGCCGAGCCTCCGTCGCCGCCTCCCCAGCAGGCAGCGGTGCCCGGGCCGACGACGGACTCGACCAAGACGTCGCAGCCGGTGACGCCGCCGCCGCGGCACGCGCCCCCCGTGCGCCCACCGGTGCGTCAAACGGTGCCGCCTCCTGCAGCGGAGGAGGCCAGCGGATTCGTCACCGTCAACGTGACCGGGACGTTCGGCGAGGTCTACATCGACAACCTGGACGTCGGCCAGACCCCGCTGATCAACTACAAGGTCACGGCAGGCCGGCATACGATCCGGGTAGAGCGGGTCGGCTACAAGACTGTGACCGAGACGGTGCAAGTCGACCCGAATGCCACGGTGCGGAAGTCGTACCCTCTGATTCCGGAAGGCTGAGGCCCTCATGCGGCACTTCGGCTGGCTGCTCGTACTGGCCTTCGCGTCGCCAACGGCTGCGCCGGCGCAGAACGTCCAGAACGCGACGCTGCGCCGCGCTCTCGCCGCCTACGACAACCTCGACATCGGCCAGGCGATCCTCCTCGCGAAGCGCGCGCTCACCGAACGGCTGAGCGGGCTGGAGCAGGCGCGCGCCTACGAGCTCCTGGGGTTTGCCTACAGCGCGTCCGACTCGCTGCTGAAAGGGGTGGACGCCTTCAAGCAGGCGATCCTCATCGACCCCGACCGGCAGCTCGACCCCGCCAAGATTTCGCCCAAGATCACGAGCTCGTTCCTGCTGGCGCTGTCGCAGGTGCTCGTCGTGCGCCAGCTCCAGGTCGACAGCGCCTCGTTCGTCGGCGGCAAAGGGTTCGTGCCGATCCGCTTCACCGTGACGAGCCCCGCGCGGGTGCGCACGCGGGCGGTAAGCGGCGCCACGTCGGTGCCGATCGACTCGAGCGTCGCGACCGGGCAGGTCAACCTGCGGTGGCAGGCCCAGCTCCCCAACGGCGACCCCGTGCCCGACGGGAACTACCTGATCGTGGTGGAGGCGACCGCGGGCCAAAACTCCTTCTCGGCCTCGCAGACGGTCAAGGTCACGCACGGTGCCGTGGACACGCTGCCCCACCTGACCGCGCTCCCCGGCTACGCGCCCCTGCCGGAAGAAGAGACGCCGCCACGCAACTGGACGCCCCTGGGGCGGGTCTTCCTTTATACTGGCATTGTCGGGGCGGGGACGTTCGCGCTCGAGAGCTCGAGGCTCGGCTCGGCCCCGCGGCGGGAGCTGGCGGCCGTGAGCGTCGGGGCGATTCTCACCGGCTTCATCATGTCGCTCAAGAAACCCGCGCCGCAGCCCGCGCGCGGCAACATTCTCTACAACCGGCTGCTGCGTGAGCAGCTGGTGCGCCGCAACGCGGACATCGCGCAGCAGAACCAGAGCCTGCGGCGTCAAGTAGCGCTCAAGGTGGTGCCGCTACCCAAGTCCGGAGGAGGGGGAGGAGGGGGGGGGTGGCAATGAGGCGCCTGGTCGTTGTGAGCCTCGCGCTCTGCGTCGGCGCCGCCGCCGGCGCCGGAGCGCAGCACGTGAGCCTGGGCGTCCAGGGTGCCTTCGGCGACTACCGCGAGGTCGACTCGAGCCTCGTGTACCGGGGCGCCGGCATCGCCGGTGCCGTCACGCTGTTCTGGCACAAGCTGGGCGTGGACGTCGAGGTCACCAGGCTCAGCTACGATCCCCACGGCGGAGGGGCGGACTCGTCCTTCAAGTCCACTCAGGTGGACATGCACCTGCGCTGGTACATCGCGAACCAGGTGAGCTTCGAGACCGGCTTCACCAAACGGACGATGGACCCCGAGTTCGCCGCGCAGTCGATGGGGGCGGTCCGCATCGGCGCGCGCGGTCTCTACAGCATCGGGACGGGCGCGAGCCTGTCGCTGCGGGGCAATTACCTGGCGGGCTCCAAGTTCTCCGGCGGCGGCAGCGCGGGGTTCGGCGTTGAGCTGGGGCTCGGCATCTCGGTTGGGCGCAGCGACGGCCGCCTCCGGGCCACGGGCGACTATGGCTTCCAGCGGGTCAACCGGAAGAGGACCGGGGGGGTGGTGGGGGGCGACGTGCCGATCCAACAGTCACTGGCACGATTGGGGGTGTCGGTGGGGTTGTAGGCGCCCGAACGCTCCTCTTGCTCCTTACGCTGGCCACCCCCTTCCCAGTCCTTGCGGCGCAGACGGTGGTCGGGCAGGTCGTCGACCAGGCGACCGGAGGGCCGGTTGGCGAAGGGTTCGTGGTGCTGCTCGACGAGCAGGGCAGAGAGGTGGCCCGCGCACTCGCCGCGGCCGACGGGCGCTTCACCCTCCATGCAGCCCGGCCCGGCGCCTACCGGCTCCGCTCAGAGCGGATCGGGTACGTCGCGTTCGTTTCTCCCCCGATCACCGTGGCAGACGGCTTGACCGTCACGCAGCGTTTGGCCGTCGGCGCCCTGGGAGTCGAGCTCGCGCCCATCGTGGTGACCCAGCGCAGCAGCTGTCAGACCCGTCCCGACCGCGAACAAGCCACGGCGGCCGTCTGGGAGGAGATTCGCAAAGCCCTTGCCGCCGCGGCGTGGACCGCGAGTCAACGGGTCTACCAGTACCGCGCCGCCACCTATGAGCGCGACTGGGACCTGGCCCGCCGGCGGCCCGCCCGGGAAGTCGGCGACACGCAGCTGGGCTATTCGCTCGCTCCGTTCGTCAGCGCCCCTCCAGGGGAGCTCGCTGAGCGCGGCTACATCGTCCCCGCCACGGACGGCGTGTGGTACTACGCCCCCGACGCGACGGTGCTCCAAGACAGCACGTTTCTCGCGACGCACTGCTTCGCGCTGGTCCGCCGCTCGTCCCCGGGGGAGGGGGGGGAGGATCGACTGGTCGGCCTGTCCTTCGAACCGGTGCCGCACCGACCGCGGCCGGACGTGAAGGGAGTGCTCTGGCTCGATGAGCGCACGTCCGAGCTGCGCGCGGTCGAGTACGGCTACACCCGGATTCCCGACGGCGTCGACAACGAGCGGATCGGCGGGACGGTCGAGTTCCTCAAGCTGCCGTCGGGGGCGTGGATCGTGCACCAGTGGCAGATTCGCATGCCGCGGCTCGCGGTGAGCGCGCACTCGGGGATGAGTGGGATCGTGGAGCGGCAGGTGGTGCTGCAGGGATTCCACGATCGCGGCGGCCAGGTTCTCGAGATCAGGGCGGCCGACGGGACGGTGTTGTATCGACACTGATCGCGCGGCCAACGCGCGGCGTTCGGCAGACGTATGTTGGAGAGACGACTCTCATCAGCGGAGATCCCCATGATCGCCCGTCTTGCCCTCGCGACCGGAGCCGCGCTCGCGCTCGCTCCCACGCTCCCCGCCCAGCAACCCAGCATCAGCGAATGGCCCGTGCCGTGGGAGCGCTCTCGGCCGCGCGACCCGTACGTCGCGGGCGACGGCCGGGTGTGGTTCGTCGGCCAACAGGGCCACTATGTCGCGGTGTTCGACACCACCAGCCACCAGTTCCGGCGCTACGATCTCGATCCCGGCACAGGACCCCACAACCTGCTCGTAGACCCGCAGGGAGCCGTGTGGTTCTCCGGCAACCTGGTGGGCTATATCGGGCGGTTGGACCCGCGCGACGGCCACATCACGCGCTACCCGATGCCCGACAGCACGATCCGCGACCCGCACACGCTGGTCTTCGACAGCCACGGAGACATCTGGTTCACCGCGCAAGTCGGCAACGTCGTGGGCAAGCTCACCGTCGCGAGCGGCGAGATCCGGCTGGTGCGCGTGCCCACGCCCAACGCGCGTCCCTACGGCATCGTCATCGACCGCACCGACCGGCCGTGGTTCGACCTGTTCGGGACGAACAAGATCGGGACGGTGGATCCGCGCACGTTCCAGCTCACCGAGTACGAGCTGCCGCGCGCGGCCGCGCGGCCCCGCCGGATCGCGCTGACGTCGGACGGCGCGCTGTGGTACGGGGACTACACCGGAGGCTACCTCGGCCGCTTCGACCCGGTCACCCACCAAGTGCGGGAGTGGCCGCTGCCGGCCGGCGCGGCGGCACGTCCTTACGCCATGATGTCGGACGACCGCGACCGGGTGTGGGTCGTGGAAACGGGAGTCCAGCCCAACCAGTTCGTCGGCTTCGACACTCACACGTTGCAGTTCATAGGGGCGGCGCCCGTGCCGAGCGGCGGTGGGGCGGTGCGGCACATGTTTTATGACCGGCGGACGCAGACGATCTGGTTCGGCAGCGACGCGAACACGCTGGGCCGTGCCCGTGTGGCGCCGCCGGTTCCGTAGTGCCGTTCCAACTTATTTCGGCCGAACGTGCGGCGCTCGACTCCCGGGATCGCTCGCCCCAGTCCGCAGTTCGATTCTACGCATGAATAGTTGGAACGGCACTAGCGCCACGCTGCTCGCCGTGGCGGCGACGGTCGCCGCCGCGCGCGGCGGCAGCGGGAGGAAGGCAAACTACGACGGGCCGCCGGTCGCCCACACCGGTGGCTTCGGCGAGCCCACGTGCCGGGCCTGCCACCAAGACGAGCCGCTCAATGCACCCGGCGGCAGCCTTCGGATCGAGGGCCTGCCGCGGCGCTACGAGCCGGGCCGCGCCTACATGCTCACCGTGGTGCTGCGCCGGTCGGGGATGGGCCGTGCGGGCTTCGAGCTCTCCACGCGCGTGGCCGACGGGCAGGAGGCGGGCTCACAGGCGGGTGTTCTCGAGGCGCGTGACGCCCGGGCGAGCGTCGTGCCGGGCCCCCCTCCGAAGCCTGTACAGTACGCCGAGCAGACGCGGGAGGGCTGCAGCGTCTCGGGTCCTGAGACGCGTTGGGTGCTGCGGTGGCAGTCCCCCGCGGCCGCCGCCGGGGACGTGCTGATCCATGTCGCTGCCAACGCGGCGAACTACGACGATTCGCCGCTGGGCGATTTCATCTACGTTGGCGAGTGGCGGGTGTCCGGAGGGGGGCGCCCGCGCTAGTGGCAGTTCCCGGAGCCGTGGTCGGTGAAGCCGTAGCCCGGAGCGGGGATGAAGTCCCAGATATAGCTGTCGGGACCGAGGGTCAGCTTCAAGACGCCGTATGCGTCGGACACGGCCTCAGTATTGGGCGCGATGGACGACGGCATGCCCGTCGCATAGCCACCCGTCCCCACGTTGAACTCGCGGATCCCGCGCGTCGGATCCGCATTCGCGCCGGGGTCTTGCGGCGCGAAGCGCTCGTAGTCGTACTGTTGACCGTTGAGCACGATCTCCGCACCCGCGGCATAGAGATCGTTCCAGATCGCCAGCACCCCCGACGCGCTGTGCCAACTCGGGTCGTCCGACGAGAAGAACAGCGGATAGTGGAACATGGCGATCGTGCACTGCTTCGTGCTGGCCGCGAGGTCGGCCTTGAGCCACTGCTCCTCGACCGAGCCGGCGCCGTTGTTGACGGACGCGGTGTTGTTGAGCACGATCACGTGCCAGTAGGGGCCCAGGTCGAAGCTGTAGTAGTAGTAGCCGGAATCGCCCGTGGCGGCTCCGAAGTAGCCGTAGTAGCCGTTCGCCCCCGTCACGTCGTACTCGTGGTTCCCCACCACGGGGTGCGTGCGCGCCTTGTGCCGGCCCCACGTGGGGGCGTAGCAGTTGGTGTAGTTGGCCGTGCTCCCGCTGGGGTTCACGTTGTCGCCGAGCACGAACACGCTCCCCGGCAGGGTGTCCAGAATCTCTGCGGTCAGTTCGGGTTCATTCCAGCCGCACGTGGCGATGTTCGATGCCCCGGAGAAGACCACGACGCTGCTCGGGTCGAGTACCTTGACGAGGAATTGAGCCGAGCCCGCGGCGCCGTACTTGTCGGTCACCGTGACCTGCGCGGTGTAGTGCCCGGATCCGGCATACACGTGGCTCCCGGTGATCGGATCGGCCTGGGTGCTCGTGGCGCCCGCATCCGTCCCGCCGTCACCCCAAGCGATCGTGTACGACCAAGGGTAGTCGGTCGGGCCCGGATCGTTGAACGTCGCCCGCAGGCTCAACGCGGTCCCGGCCAGCGCCGCCTGATCGGGCCCGGCGTTCACTGTCGGCGGGAGGTTGCCGACGGTCACCGTCGTGGACGCTGGGCCGCTGCTCGCCCCCTTCGCATCTGTGACGGTCAGGGTGACCGTGTAGGTACCGGCCGGATAGGTGCGCGTGACCCTCGCCGTTGTGGCGGTGGTGCCGTCGCCCAAGTCCCACGCGTACGTCAGCGGGTTGTTGTTGTCCGGGTCCCGGGACTGACTGCCGTCCAGGGTCACCGTGCCTTCCGAGTTGTACGGGCCGCCCGGGTTGGCGACGGGCGGCTGGTTCGGTAGCGGCGTGCCCGACCGGCACAGCTCGCTGCCCTTGTCCGTGAAGGTCCCGCCGGCGACGGGTATGAACTCCCAGTCATAGCTCGTGGGCCACAGGGTCATCTTGATGACCCCGTAGTTCACGTTGCTGCGCGCCTCGCTGTTGACAATCGGGGCGCCCGGCCAGCTGTACAGCGAGTTGCCGCCGGTGCCCACGACGAATTCGCGGATGCCCCGAGCGGTGTCGAGAGCGCCTGTGGGCGCCTGCAGTGCGAAGCGCTCGTAGTCGTGGTCGTGACCATTGATGACGACGTCCGCGCCATAATCGTACAGCGCCTGCCAGATCGGCTGCGCCATGGGCGAGCTGCCGTTCCCGCCCGAGCTGAAGAGCGGGTGGTGCCAGTAGGCGAGGGCGCACGTGGTGGGGTGCGCCGCCAGGTCTGCGCGCAGCCACATCTCCTGGGGTGAGCCCGCGCTCATGTCCAGGCTGCTGTTGATGACCGTGATGTGCCACGTGCCCAGGTCGTAGCTGTAGTAGCCGAGGCCAGAATCGCCTGCCGCCGCGCCGTAGTAGTGGTAATAGCCCGGGGCCCCGGCCGCCCTCCCAAAGTTGTAGTCGTGGTTGCCCGTCGCCGGACGAGTGCGTGCCTTGTGCCGACCCCACGACGGGTCGTAGCAGTTCATGTAGTCGGTAAAGGAACCGTTCTCATACGCTCCGTCGCCGAAGGTGGCCACGGTGCCGACGATGCCGTCGAGCAGGCGAGCCGTCGCTTCCTGGCTCAAGCGCGAGCAGTCCGCGATGTCGCCCGCGCCGACAAGGACCGGCGGGCCCGACGCGGCCTGTACGGTGACAGTCGACGTGCCCGTTTTCCCTTGGCTCGTCGCCGTGATGCTGGCCGTGCCCTGCGCCACGCCGACGACGTATCCGCGCGTGCTCACGCCCGCTACCCCGGGGGCACTGCTCGCCCAGGCGATCGTGGCCCCGCCCACGGCATTCCCGTTCGAGTCCTTCGGCGTGGCGGTGAGCTGCACGCCCCCGTACATCTGGATCGTCGCGGTGGCCGGGGCCACGTCGATCGAGGCGACCGGCACCGTGGCCACGGTGATGGCTGAAGCGCCGCTCTTCCCCTCACTGGTGGCCGTGACGCTGACCGGTCCGCCTTGAGCCTTCCCGGTTACTCGGCCGTTGCCGTCGACCTTGGCGATGCTCGTGTCGGCGCTCGTCCACGTGATCGTGCGGCCGGTGAGGGGAGCGCCGGTGGCGTCTTTCGGCGTCGCGGTGAGCTGGACCGTCGCGCCGACCTGCACACTCGCCGACGCCGGGCTCACATCCACCGACGCCACCGGGACCCGCGTGTGGCAGGCGGTAGACCCCGTGTCGGTGAAGGTCTTCCCAGCGATTGGCAGGAACTGCCAGGAGTAGCTGAGCGTGTCCAGCGTGAGCATCAGGACGCCGTAGGTCGTCCCGTTGCGCACCTGACTGTTGGGTTTCGCCCCTCCGGGGTTTTGGAGGTCCAGGCCGCCCGTGCCGACGATGAACTCGCGCACGCCGTTGGCGTCTGCGGCCCCTGCGGGGTTTTGTGGCCCGAACCGTTCGTAGTTGTTGTAATGGGCGTTCAGCACCACGTCGGCGTGGTACGCGTAGAGAGCGTCCCACAGCGGCTTCACTGAGGCGAGGTTGTTCGTTCCCGTAGAGCTGAACCGCGGATGATGCCAATAGGCGAGCGTGCACTGCTCGGTGTTCGCGGCCAGCTCCGCGCGCAGCCACTGCTCCTGCGGCGAGCCAGCAGCCATCGAGATGTTGTCGTTCAACACCATGACGTGCCAGGCGCCCAGATCGTAGCTGTAGTAGTACTTCGCCGAGTCGCCCCCTGCCGTGCCGAAGTAGTTGAAGAAGCCCGCCGCGCCCGCCGTCTTGTAGTCCTTTTCCCCCACTGAGGGTCGCGTCCGCGCTTTCGCCCGGCCCCAAGACGGCCCGTAGCAGGTGTTGTAGTTGTTCAGCGAGCTGTTCCCATTGATGTTGTCGCCGCCCGTGAACACGGTGGCGCTGGGATAGCTGTCGAGCAGCAGCGCCGTGGCCTCGTCATTGGTCCGATCGCAGCGCGCAATGTTGCCGGCGCCGATGAGTTGGACGGCGAGGGGGGAGGCGGTGACGGCGGCGACAGGAGCCGGGGGTGCGAGGGGCGTGGCGGGCGGTGGGGACGTGGCAGACGGGATCTGGTCTTCGTTACACGTCGCGAGCAGCAGCAGGGCAACAGGCCGGGCCACGGCGACGAGCCTCGCAAGGCGCGATGTCATTGTTCCGTCCGCGGTAGTGGGGCGCTC
This sequence comes from Gemmatimonadota bacterium, assembly GCA_003223415.1. GTDB lineage: Bacteria > Gemmatimonadota > Gemmatimonadetes > Gemmatimonadales > GWC2-71-9 > 13-1-40CM-70-15. The sequence continues at coordinate 1,341 of QHUY01000064.1, read as the reverse complement.
ACACCAAGAACGGCCCGCCCCGCTGCGCGGAGCCGGTCCCGTCCTTGCGCGCCACGGCCTCGAATTGCAAGGGCGGTGCCACAGGACGAAAACGACGACCTTGTTGCCCCATGCGCACTTGCGGCCCGCCCGCGGACCTTACCGCCCGGGTGATGTGTGTGCCCGGCGGGCAAAGCTGCTGCCGGGCTGATACAACATCCCGCGGTCGGGGGCGGGATGGCGCGTTTCGTTTCCCGAATGGGGGGGAACTGCCAGCGGTGGGGATGGTCCCCGCTGTTGTTACTGATGTTTTGACTGCGCGGAAACCTGCCGTGTAACTGCATGCGCCAGGCGGGACTCGAACCCACGACCTTCGGTTCCGGAGGCGGCTTCGGCGGCGACCACCAACGCCGGCCGTTGTCGTCTCAAGCACTTAGCGCACGGGCACGCCGGCCAGCACCGGCTAAGAACGCCCCCGTTGTTACCGCCATTGTTACCACGGCCGAGCCCCGGTCACCAGCACCCGCTAGACTTCAGGTGCGAGGAGACCCACCATGAAGCTCACGAGTGGAACCGTGTTTGTCCACGACGCACCGTTCGCCACGTACACCCTCGAAGCCGTGGACGAGCCGGCGAAGTTGTACGGCACGACCCATGTGCTGCACGTTCGGCCCGTACTCGACCGCCAGGGCGAGTCGGGATGGTTCGAGCAGTATCGGCCGGTGCGCGCCGCGATTCACGCCCACCTAGGCGGGCAGAACTAGCCGTCACCAAATGCCAGACGAGGACCTCGAACTTTTCCGCCTGCACCGGGCCGAGCAGAGCCGGTACGTGTATTTCATCCTCGCTGCGGCCGCCGGGGGAATCGCCCTCGCCGTGCGCGTGACCGCTGACGCCACCCTACACTGGTCGCTCGCCCCGCTTGGTGCGGCTGTAGTCTGTTGGGGGCTAAGCTTCTTTCACGGATGCCGCCAGCTTCAGTACGTGCAAGGAATCACACGCATTAACGCGGAGCAGTTAAAGGTCGCCCGAGGCCAGCACCCGATGGTCGGAGCAGAGCCGTGGAAGCGCGACGTAGCAGGAGAGGCACTGAAAGAGGTTATCCAACGAGACATTACCACTGCGGGGAGGCATTATAAGTGGCAGTTTCGCTACCTGGTCACCGGCGCCGTGCTGTTCGTCGCCTGGCACGTTCTCCAGATTGTTCTGCGTTCGAATTGACACCCCCGACTGACCGCTCCACCGCTCGCCATGAAGCCGCCCACGCCGTGGTAGCTGTGCGCCTTGACCTGGCGCTCTCGTACACCTCCAACCAGAGGGGCACCGCCGCCGGAGATGGCTCCATCCGCGCGGAGGCCCAAC
>QHUY01000114.1 GCA_003223415.1 Gemmatimonadota bacterium | reverse complement strand
GCTTGTTAGGCGGCATCCGTTCCCCAGCGATCACTTGGCTTGGTCCCGGAGTCGTTCCTCGACTGCCGCGCGTGCTTCCTCTTCGAGACGCTTCCTCTCAGCTGCAAGGTCAACGCGCGTTCCGCACTGCGCACACGTCACGGGATCATGAGGGCTCGGCCTCGGGGAGCGAGCCTCGAAGCGCGTGCTGCCGCACTGCGGACAGCGGAGCGTGAATTTCATCTGGGTCATGGATGCCGCCTAACGGATCGCGCTTAAGCTGCGGCGCGCTGATGAAAAAGGTGTCATTCAATATCCTACGCGCGCCGCCAGCTTCAAGCGCTGGTTAGGCGGCAGCATTGGCGCTGCAATCATCAGTGTCGGAGCTGAGCCATTTCGTTGGCGACTGCAACCAGGTCGTGGTCATTGACCCGCTCTACCACGGTGTACGAGTGATCATTCACGGTGATCGGATACACGGCGCCGAGGATCCCCCCAGCGATGGACGCTACGGAGTCACTGTCTCCGCCGATGTTCGCGGCTAAGAGGATCGCTTCTTCCGCCGACTGCATCACTGTAGCGAGTCCCAGCGCCAACGGCACGATCGTCAAAGGCTGATTCGGGAAGCAAAGCGCGGCTATCTCTGCGGCTTGAAGTGCGGGCAGGCGCCGCAGATTGTGAAGCACTGTGCGGACCGCGTCCGCCAACGCGGGGGCGGTGGGACCGCGCCACCGACGCTCGGCTTCGGCCGCAGCACGTTCGGCAAGCTCCAGAACCTCGTGTGGAGAAGCTCCATCAATCGCCGCCGAGACCGCGGCGGCAGTGGCGGCCGCGGCCGCGATGGCCAGCGACCCGCCATGAGTCGAAACGGACGCTTCACGGGCGCCGTTCAGGAGTTCCTCCGCGCGGTGGGAGGTATAGAAGATGCCCACCGGCGCGACACGAATCGCCGCTCCACAGCCGTCATGGTTCCTCGCAATCCGCGCCGGATCGCCGGCCTGGTGAAACTCCCAGAGGGACTGGAGACCCGGATGCACACACTTCGTGCATCGGAGCAGCTCACGACCGACACTCACGTGCGAAACGTTCCGATCGGTTAGGATGGCGCGCGCGACGGCAACGGTCATTTCGGTGTCATCTGTGGTTTCACCGATCCGCCACTCGTGCTTCGCGTTCCCAACGTATCGAGGGATGACGGACCCGGGAGCGCCTTCGAAACCTCGGATGCCGTGAGGATACCAGTGGAGCACGTCCTCATGCGATAGCATCTCTGTTTGCTTACCGATGGCGTCACCGGTAGCGATGCCCTTGAGGCAGCCGAGGATCCGATCGGCGACGGTGACCGTCATGGGAGATAGTTGGAAGGAGAACCAGTGCGTAGCCGCCTAACGGATCGCGCTTAAGCTGCGGCGCGCTGGTGAATGATTCATTCCCTAACCTACGCGCGCCGGCAGCTTCCAGCGCTGGTTAGCGGCGAGACGGATCGTGCTCACTGGACCAGGCCGATCTGCCGCAGGAACTCGTGGTTGTCCCAGAAGAGCCACTCGTGATCCATCGTGCCACCCTTCCAGTGGCCGATCGTCGCCATGGTGAGCCGGAACGACTTGCCCGTGGGGGCGACCATTTTACCGTCTCCGGTCGGCATTGGGCGCGAGAACGTTCCGGTCATGACCCCGGTGACAGCGGTGTAGTCACCCGAGCAGATTCGGATGGGGTGAAGCGCGATGTTGGTGTTGGGTGCATAGACGAACATGCCTTTGAGGTCTTCGATGTGCCGGGTGATCCCGCTCGTCTCATGACCATCCGGCCAAGTCACGACGATGTCGCTCGCGTGACTTTCGGACAACCGGGGCCATTTCTGGTTACTGAAGATGTCGAAATCGAGTGTATCAAACGTCGCGAGGCGCGCGGCACACTGGTCAGCACCTGTCTGACTTCCGGCGCGGCCCCCCACGGCTGACCCGGTTGTCAAAAGGGCGACGAACGCGACACCTAGTACCGTGATCCCGGTGATGCTCAGGAAAGATGCTTTCATGGGACCTCCTGAATAGTACGCGCCGCCCAACGGCTCGCGCTTAAGCTGCGGCGCGCTGAAGAAAGATTCATTCCTTAATCTACGCGCGCCGGCAGCTTCAAGCGCTGGTTAGGTGGCCCACCGTGCCAGATGCTGCCTCCGGGCGCGGGTCCTAGGTTCTGGCAATGACGTAATGCACAGCCTTCGCACTGGGGACGCACTCCGTGCAGCGGTAGCCGATCGCCGGCAGGTCGAGGCCCGCCAGCAGGTGCTCCCCGGAGCCTAGCAGGATCGGCGATACAGCCAAGTGCATTTCATCAACCAGGCGCGCCTGCAGATACTGGCGAATGGCAGCCACACCGCCACCGAGGCGAATGTCCTGGCGACCTGCCGCGGCCCGCGCACGCTCCAGCGCAGCGTGGATGCCCTCGGTGACGAAGTGGAAGACGGTCCCGCCTTTCATTTCCAGCGGCGGCCGCTTGTGGTGCGTGAGAACGAAAACGGGCGTGTGATACGGTGGATTCTCACCCCACCAGCCGCGCCAGGACTCGTCGGGCCAAGGACCGCGGATCGGGCCGAACATGTTGCGACCGATTATCCACGGCCCGATCCCTGCCACGCCCCGAGCCGCGAAGTCCTCGTCGATGCCGGTGTCCCCACCCTCGCCGCCGTGCATGCGCTTGAAGGTGCGGGTGTGGACCAACCAGTCATGCAAGCCCTCGCCGCCGACACCGAGCGGATTCTCCAACGACTGACTTGGACCTGCGCCGTATCCGTCGAGAGAGATCGAGAAGCCGTGAGCGAGCAGTCGTGCCATTGTGCAACCTCCTGAGGCCGAAGTAAGGCACTGTGCTAATCCCGACGCCCCGGTGGGGCACCTAACGGATCGCGCTTAAGCTGCGGCGCGCTGAAGAAAAAGGTGTCATTCAATATTCTACGCGCGCCGGCAGCTTCAAGCGCTTGTTAGCTGGCTCACGACCTGCTGCAACCGAACAGCCTACCCGGGCAGCTGCGCCCGATGGTGGCGTGTGTGCAGTTCCTGAAACTTGGCGTAGTCTTCCACCGACACCGCACCGAACAACGTGCTCGTGATGATCTGCCCACTGGCGGCTCGGGTTCGACATGCTTGGTCGAACTGCGCGAGCGCCCCCTCGAGGCGCCGGCGCGCCTCGGCAGGCGTCGCCGGTCCAGTGGCCGGATCGAGGGCTTTCGTGGTCTTCGCCTTCGGAAACCTCCCCTGCCGCAAGACTCGGTTGAAGAAGAGCCCTCGCACGATGGGGCGCAGCATGGTGGGGAACGTCGGGAACTTCGACGGCGTGCCAGCGACGACGTTGGCCGATTCCTCCAAGGCTCGCGCGACGTGCTCTACCACCTGTGACGGGGACCATTTCCCCGGGGCTCGGGGCGTGGTCCACGCGGCGCCAGTTCTGTCGGCCGCCGCAATCAGGTCGTCGACGGCGGCGCGATTGCCGGCGAGGACGGTGCCGACGTCAGCCATGGGACCTCCGGGAAGGAGTTTATCCCTTCGGTGAGCCAGCTAGCGGATGGCGCTTAAGCTGCGGCGCCTAGCTGGAATGTTCACAAACAGAATTCTATACCCGCCGATCCTCAGTCGGGCGCGTGCCAATAGAACGACTCGCGCGCGCGGAACAGGGTCTCACCGCGCGTATTCGTGATCGTGATCAAGGCGTTCAGGACCGGCGCGTCGAGGCGGTTCGTGATCGAGCGTGACGTGAACTGGCCATCGATCGTGACCATGCCGACGCTCTCGAGCTCGCAGCGCAGGTGTACCGCAGCCGGGCCAATCCGTGCATCTTCACACCCCACTTCCTGCCGTGTCACGATCCGCGAGAACGTGACAAAGGGCTGCGGACGCAGCGTCAGGCGGGTGAAGCGCCGATCGGAGACCGTGAACTGGTAGGTCGGCTCGTAGTACCCCTCGGCTTCCGACTGGAGGGGCCGAGGCGGTGGGGGCGGTGGGGGCTGTAGAGCCGGTGGGGGTGGTGCCGCGTTCGGCTGCTCGGTGACCCCAGGCGCTACTGCCCGGAGGCGCAGAATCACGAACGCCCCGGTGCCCACGAGCGCCAGGAGGACGACGCCAACGACGATTGTGCGGCGACGTCCACGTATGGTCATCCACAGGCGTTGTAACATTTCCCTGAGACGTCCCAGGATCGTCTGAAGGCGTTGAACGACCGCTGGACGTGCAGCGATCGACTCCCTCGGCGCGACCTCATGCGTCGGAGCGATGTCCGCCGATGGCGTAACAGGGCTTGGGCCCGATGCAAAGTCGGCGGGCGGAGGTACGACCCGCCGCGGTGGAACCGGGGGAGGCGGAGGCGGAACGACACCGCGAGGCGGAACGACAGCACGGGACGTGGGGGCAGCCGGGTGTGGAGCGGCCGCTGGGTGAGGCCTGACGAGTCTGACGTACGCCGGTTTCCGGCGGAGCCGGGACCAGACAGCGAGCAGCAGCGCCGCGCCCAACGCGCCTGCGGCGTCCGGTACGAGATCCCGCACGCGACAGTGTCCCCGCCCCGTCATGCCCTCGGCGATCTCGACGAGGGCTCCCACGAGCAGCGTCGCGAGGAGCGCCCAGATGCCGCGCGCGTCGGACCTCCGGAACTGTACCCACGACATCCAGTAGAAGCCGGCGAATAGCGCGATGTACGCGTAGCTGTGCAGCGAGAGGACGAGCACGTGCATCGTGGGAAGGAGCTGCTCGCACTTCGGGGCGTGCACGCGGAAGTGGGTTTGCGCGGGAAAATAGAGGAGCCCGAGCACCACGAATTCGAGGTAGGCCCAGCGCTTGCCGCGCAGGGCGATAAGAGCGAGGAGAGCGAG
>QHUY01000063.1 GCA_003223415.1 Gemmatimonadota bacterium | reverse complement strand
CGCAGACGACATCGCGCGCCGCTCGGGACGGCCCACCGAGCTGTGGGACGAGCGGATGACCACGGCGCGCGTGCGGCAGGCAATCCACGAAATGGGCGGGACGACCCGCGGCCGCGCGGCCGACGTCGACGCCCTCGCCGCGGCGCTGCTGCTGCAGCACTACCTGGATGCCAGGCGGGGCTCCGCGGTATGAGAACGATTGCGAATTGCAGATTGGCGATTGCGGATTCGCAGGTCGGGCGTCTAATCCGCAATCCGCAATCCGCAATCCGCATTGTCATGGCAGGCGTCCTGATCTCGTGCGGCGGGGGAGGCTCGGGTGGCGATGCCGACAAGGTCATCGTCACGATTCCCCGCGGCGCGACCCTCGACGCCGCCATCGACTCCCTCGCCGCACGGGACGTCATTCGCTCGCCTTGGCTGTTCGGGGTGTACGCCCGGCTGCGTGGCTTGGGTTCGGGGCTGAAGAGCGGCGTGTACGGCTTCCGCACGGGCGAGCGCTGGGCCGAGGTCGTGGACGCCCTGGGCAAGGGACGTGGCACGCTGGCGCGCTTCACCATCCCCGAGGGTCTGATGCTGACGGAAGTCGCCGACTACGCACGGATCCAGCTTGGCGTGCCGCGCGACTCCCTCCTGGCCGCGGCCCGCGACCCGGCGCTCCTGGCCAAGCTGGGCCTCGGGCCCGACGCCGCGACCGCCGAGGGATTCCTCTATCCCACCACCTACCTCGTGCGGATCCATCCCGTCGCGCGGGAGGTGGTACGGGTGATGACTGACCGCTTCCTCGCTTACTGGAGCCCCGAGTGGCAGGCCCGACTCGACTCGCTGCACTGGTCCCGCGCGCAGCTGGTCACGCTGGCGTCGATCATTCAGGCCGAGGTGCGCTACGCCCCGGACCGCGAGTACGTCTCGGCGGTCTACCACAACCGCCTGAAGCGCCGCATGAAGCTCGAAGCGGATCCGACCGTGATCTACGCCTACGGCCGCCGCCTGAAGCGGGTGTACGAGAAGAACCTGCTGATCCGCTCTCCGTACAACACCTATCTGCACCCGGGGCTGCCGCCCGGCCCGATTGGCCAGCCCGACACCGCGAGCCTGCGGGCGGCGCTCTACCCCGCGCCGGTGCCGTTTCTGTACTTCGTCGCGCAGCCGGACGGCAAGCACATCTTCTCGGTCACGTTCGCCGAGCACCTGGCGGCGATCCGCGCGGTGCACCGAATGCGGATCGCAGCGCGCGCGCGGCAGACTCCGGGTCGCTAGCGCCGAGCACCGCCCCAATCACCGCGATCCCCGCCGCGCCGACCTTCGCCAGCGCCCCGGCGGTGGCGGCGGTGATGCCCCCGATGGCGATGACGGGGACGCCCGCCGGAGCGAGGCGCGCCAACGCGGCGAAGCCAAGGGTCCCGAGGGGTGTGCCCGCGTCCGCCTTGTGGGTCGTCGCGTAGCACGGCCCGACGCTCCAGTAGTCGGCCGGCCAATCGCGGACCCGGTCCGCCTCGGCACGGGAGCCGACCGAGAGCCCCAGGACGAATCCCGCCGGCACCTGAGGGCGGAGCGCAGTGAGCGGTGGATCCTCCTGGCCCAGGTGGGCGCCGGCGGCGCCCGCCGCGAGCGCCACGTCCACGCGGTCGTTGACCAGCACCGGGACGGGCAGCGCCGCGACGAGCGCCCGTGCCAGGGCGGCCAGCTCGTGCGGCATCGCGCCCTTGTGGCGCAGCTGCAGCGCGGTCGCCCCACCCGCGACCGCGCGGCGGCACACGTCCACCACGTCCCGCCCCTTGAGGAGCGCGGCGTCCGTAAGCACCATCAAACGCAACTGCTCGGCGAGCGACATGCGATCCAAGATTCTGCGCGGGCTCCGCGGCGCGACCACGGCGACCGCCAACACCAGCGAGGCCATCCTCGAGGCGACCGTGGAGCTGCTCCGCGCCCTCCAGGAGGCGAACGGCTTTCGACCCAACCAGGTCGAGAGCGCAATCTTCACGTCCTCCCCCGACCTCACCGCTGAGTACCCGGCGCGGGCGGCGCGCCTGCTCGGCTGGAGTGGTGTCCCGCTGCTGGGCGCGAGCGAAGTCGCCGTGCCTCCTCCCGGCGGCCTGCCGCGCTGCATCCGGGTGCTGCTGCACTTCTACACGGCCAAACCGCCGGGCCAGCTCAAACATATGTACCTGCGCGAGGCGGCCAAGCTGCGGCCGGACCGCACGAAGTGACGTCGGATAGTCGGATTGCCGGATTGTCGGACAGAACGCCCGTCGTCGTTTCCGCCAAGGGCGCTGCACGCTGGCGCGCAGGGCATCCCTGGATCTACCGGACCGATGTCGTGCAGGACCCCAAAGGTGAGCCTGGCATCGCTGCGGTGACCGACCGCCGGGGCAAGTTGCTCGGCCAGGCGCTCTACTCCCCCAAGTCCGAGATCCGGCTCCGCTTGCTCTCGACCGGTGACGAACCGATCGATGCCGCCTGGTGGCGGTCCCGCATCGCCGCGGCCGCCGCCCGCCGCGAGGGGATTCCGGCCACCGCCTGGCGCGTGGTGCATGCGGAGGGCGACGGTCTCCCGTCGTTGATCGTAGATCGCTACGGCCCCTACGTGGTCGCACAGCTTCTGTCGGCCGGGCTGGAGCGCGTGCGCGACGATATCGTGGCCGCCCTCGCCGAGACGCTGCGGCCCGCGGGCATCCTGCTGCGCCATGACGCGCCGATCCGCCGCCACGAAGGGCTGGCCCTCGAGGTAGTCACCGCGCTCGGCACGGTGCCCGAAACGGTAGAGGTGAGCGAGCATGGCGTGCGCTACCTCGCCGCGCCACACACGGGCCAGAAGACCGGGGCGTTCCTCGACCAGCGAGAGAACCGAGCCCTGGTCGGCGCGCACACTCGGCCCGGCGGCCGTGCCCTCGACCTGTTCACCTACCACGGCTCCTTCGCCCTGCACCTGGCGCGCCGGGCTCGAGAGGTCACGGCGGTGGACACGAGCGCCGAGGCCCTCGCGCGGGGCCAGGAGAACGCGGCTCTCAACGGCCTGGCCAACATCGCCTGGCGAGAGGCTAACGTCTTCGACCTGCTGCGCGAGCTGGAGCGCCAGGGTGAAGCTTACGACACGGTCGTCCTCGACCCGCCGGCCTTCGCGAAGACCAAGGACAACGTGCCGCGCGCCCTCGCCGCCTACAAGGAGATCAACCTGCGGGCGATGCGGCTCCTCGCCCCAGGCGGGGTCCTGTTCGCCTCCTCCTGCTCCTACCACGTCCACCGACACCTTTTCGCCGCGATGCTGGCCGGCGCCGCTCGCGACAGCGGCCGCGGCCTGCAGGCGCTCGCCTGGGTCGGCGCCGCTCGAGACCACCCCGAGCTGTTGAACGTGCCGGAGACGGGATACCTGAAGGGGGCCTTACTGCAAGCCATTGACTGAGCGGGGCGCCTTTACAAGGTTGCTTCCATGCCGCCCCTAGAGCCCCCGGCGCCGGATCGGACCGCCCGCGTCCGCCGTGTGCTGGTCGCCATTCTGGTCGCCAACCTGGCGGTCCTCGGGGCCCGGCTGCTCATCGGGATCGTTGCCGGCTCGATGGCCATTCTGGGCGGCGCGCTCGACGCCGCCGTCGACGCCCTGAACAACATCCTGGCCCTGGCCGTCGTCCGCCTGGCGTCCAAGGAGCCGGACGAGGACCACCCCTACGGGCACGGCAAGTTCGAGACGTTGGGGGCGCTCGCGATCGTGGGGTTCCTCTCCATCACGTGCTTCGAGCTGGTGCGCGGCAGCGTGAACCAGCTGCTCGCGGGTCCCCGCCCGGTCGCCGTGACCGACCTGCAGCTGGCGGTGTTGGCCGGCACGCTCGGCGCTAACGGCCTCGTCGCCTGGACCGAGCGTCGCGCCGGCGCCGCGCTGGGCAGCGAGCTGCTGCTCGTGGACGCCGCGCACACCCGTGCCGACGTCTTCATCACCGTAGGCGTGCTCGGCGGCGTGCTGTTCGCGCGGCAGGGCGTCTGGTGGGTGGATCCCGCGGTCGCGATCGCGGTGGCCGTAGCGATCGTCCGCATCGCGTATCGCATCGTCGTCCGCACGGTGCCGGTGCTGGTCGACCAGCAGGCCGTCCCCACGAGCAGCATCCAGGAGACCGCCCGGGCAGTAGCGGGCGTCAAGGGTGCCTACGGAATCCGCTCGCGCGGCCCGACGGACATGCGCTACGCTGAAGTGACCATCGCTGTGGACCGGAACGCCAACGTGGAGACGGCGCACGTGATCGCCGACCAAGTGGAGGAACGACTCAAACGAGACCTGCAGCTGCACGAAGTCACGGTGCACATCGAGCCGTGCTGACGACGCTGCCGCAGGAGGATCGCCCCCGCTCCGGCCCCAGCCTCCCGCGCCACCCGCCCCGTTCCCTCCGGCAGGAGTACCAGGCGTTCATCCTGCAGCGGATCGAGGAGTACAAGGACACGCTGCCCCGCGAGGAGCTGCTCGAGATCGGGGACGAGGCGGTGCGCGAGCTCGAAGCGAGCGCCCAGGATCAGTACCTGCTCACCGAGGTGCTCCTGCTCGAGCACGTGGATCGCATCATCGCGCGAAGGCTGCGCCTGCCCGCGTTCGGCCGCTGGCGCCAGAAGCACCACCGGCTGCGCGAGGCGCAGCGCCAGCCGACCCACTGGGGACTCGACTCCGACAGCCCGATGGCCCGCCTCGCCCCGCGGCTCGAGCCCGGGGATCTGGCAGTCGTGGTCGGGGCCGCGGCCGTGCCGGTCGCGCTCTTCCTCGCCGCCCACGACGTCGAGGTCATGCTCTTGGACCAGGACCTCGGCGCCGTGGAGACCGCCGAGAGCCGCGCAGTCAGCGAGCAACTCGCCGGCCGGTTTCAGGCGCTCGTGATCCAGTTCGGCACCTGGGTGCCCGACCTCCCCTCCACGCTCGTCGTACTCGACCCCGTTGCGCTCGCCCCGGCCCGCATCCGGGACCGGCGCGCCCTGATCGGCGACCTGCAGGCGCGCACGCGCCCCGGCGGACTGCACATCATCCTCCCCACTGGCGTAGGGGGGGGGGGATCGCGCGAGGTCATCCCACTTGCCGCCGAGTCGCTCCGGGCCGCGTACCGCGGGTGGCAAGTGGAGCCGCAGAAGCGCGCCAAGCGAGGGGCGGGCGGTGGCGGGTTTATGGCCACCAAGCCGACGCGTCAGGCCGACACGCGGGCGAACGTGTCGGACTGAGCACTCCAGCCCTTCCCACCACCCCGCGTTTTCCGTAATCCGTTATCCGTCAAGGTGTTGGCCGGTAAGGGGGTGTGGCAGGAGCCTTGCTTACGGATGACGGATAACGGAAACCGGAAAACGGCCATGACCAGCCTGCCGCTCGTACTCGATCACGAACCTCTGGGGATCATCCTGCGCGCCGGCCAGCAGGCGTTGCGGCCCGCCAAGATCTGGGCCTACGTCTGGTGCGCCGACGATGACGGGGACGATCATCCGCACCGTCACCTGCCGATCGACCGGAACCTAGGCTGAGTCGTCACGCCCAGAGTCCGTGAACACACGCGGGGCCGACACGATGTCGGCCCCGTTCGTTTGCTCATCGCGACGCGTGGGCCTGGCCGTCGGCGACCTCGACAGACACCTCCACCGCGGCATCAACGCCACGCCACCACTTCGAAACCGGCCGCGAGACTGTAGTCCGGATTGCCGCACAGCGTCAGGACCAGTCCCAGCAGCGCGGCGGGCATGACAGGCAAGCTCGACGGCAGCCTGCGCCCTTGCAAGTCCCTCCTCACCAGCTAGTAATAGGGCATGCCGACGGTCATCATGAACGGCCGGACCCTGACGGCGACGGTGGACCAGACTATTCTCGAGGCCGCCCGCGCCGCCGGCATCGAGATCCCGACCCTCTGCTGGTATCCCAAGCTGCCCATCGTCGGCAACTGCCGCATCTGCCTCGTCTCGGTGGAGGGCCAGCCGAAGCTCTTGCCCGCCTGTGCGACGAAAGTCGCGGACGGGATGACGGTGACCACTGAGTCGCACGCGGCGAACGAGAATCGCAAGGGCGTGCTGCGGCTGTTGCTCGAGCGCTACCCGGCCGACCACCTGCGGAACGGCGGTCGCGCGAGCCCGCGCAACGAGTTCGAGCGCTACGTGGTGCAGTACGACGTCATGCCGACCGCGGTCGTGGGCCGGGACCTGCCCCTGCGGGCGGGCGACGAGCGCCCGGGCGATCCGATGATCCGCCACGACATGTCCACCTGCATCCTCTGCACCCGCTGCGTCCGGGCGTGCGAGGACATCCAGGTCGTCGGCGTGCTGGACGTCGGCTTCCGTGGTGAGCACGCCGAGATCATCGTCGGAGCGGACGGCGACCCAGACAAGGCCGGGTGCACCTGGTGCGGCGAGTGCGTCCGGGTCTGTCCCACCGGGGCGATCTTCGAGGTGATGCCGAAGCAGCGCTTCACGCCGGAGCAGATCCTCCGGCCGCAGCGCGTGGTGCGGTCAGTCTGCCCGTACTGTGGCGTCGGCTGCCAGGTGGACCTCCACGTCGCGGACAACATGGTCGCGCGGGTCACGTCTCCCGACATTGAGCTCGACACGCCCAACCAGGGGTCGACCTGCGTGAAGGGGCGCTTCGGCTACGATTTCCCCCAGCACCACGATCGGCTCACGAGTCCGCTCATCCGCACCGGCTGGGTCAAAGAGCATGGGCGCTGGCTCTGGAAGGGCGCCACCGGAGCAGAGCGCCGCAGCGGGCCGTGGCGGTCCATCGAAGGCGAGGGCCAGCAGACGAAGCCCGGCACGCCGCCCCGCGCCACCGGGAAATCGGTGCGGGAGCTGGGCCTGCTCGAGCGCACCGACCAGGACATCCGCGACCGGGTGGCGACGCCGCCGTCGTGGTACGAGCCGTTCCGGAAGGCCACCTGGGAGGAGGCCATGGAGCTCACCGCCCAAGAGCTGCTGCGCATCAAGCAGCAGCACGGCGGCGACGCGCTGGCGTGCTTCTCCTCCGCCAAGTGCTCCAACGAGGAGAATTATCTCCTCATGCGGATGTTCCGCGGCGCGCTCGGCACGAACAACGTCGACCATTGTACGCGCCTCTGCCACTCGACATCGGTCGCCGCGATGCAGCGCGCGTTGAACACCTCCGCGGCTTCGGGCTCGATGCGCGAAGTCGAGCACGAGACGGACGTGATCTTCATCGCGGGGGCGAACACGACCGAGACGCACCCCGTCTTCGGCGCCGCCCTCAAGCGCGCCGTGGAGCGCGGAGCCACGCTCATCGTCGCCGACCCGCGCCGGATCGAGCTTGCCACGCGCGCCCACATCCACCTCCAGATGCTGCCCGGCACCGACGTGGCGCTCTTCTCGGCGATGCTGAACCACATCCTGGTACAGGGGCTCGAGGACAAGCGGTTCATCGCCGATCGCACGCACGACTTCGACAAGGTGCGGGCCGCGGTACAGCCCTACACCCCGGAGCGAGCCGCCAAGATCACCGGCGTGCCCGCGGACCTGATCCGGCGCGCGGCCGAGATGTATGCCCGCGGGCCCAAGACCAGCACGTTGTGGGCCATGGGGCTGACCCAGCACGCCAACGGCACCGACCTGGTCGCCTCGTTGCTGAACCTGATGCTGAGCTGCGGCATGATCGGCCGCTGGGGTGCGGCGATGATGCCGGTGCGCGGCCAGAACAATGTCCAGGGCGCGTCCGACGTCGGCGCGATTCCGTTCGTCTACACTGACTACCGCTCGGTCAAGGACCCCAACAACCGCGCCGAGTACGCCCGCGCCTGGGGCGTGCCGGAGGTGGCGCTGTCCCTGAACGAAGGCCTGATGGTGACCGAGGTCGTCAAGGAAGAGAGCGGCGTGCGGGGGATGTACATCATGGGCGAGAACCCCATCATCTCCGATCCCGACATCGCCCACGCCGAGCACTGGTTCCAGGCGCTCCAGTTCCTGGCGGTGCAGGACCTGTTCCTCACCGAGACCGCGCGCTACGCCGACGTCGTGATCCCCGGCGCGAGCTTCGCCGAGAAGACGGGCACGTTCGTCAACACCGAGCGGCGCATCCAGCTCGGCCGCAAAGCCGTGGATCCGCCCGGGGGAGCTCGCGGCGACCTGGAGGTCCTGATCGAGCTCTCCGCCCGGCTCGGCCTGCGGACCGCGTTCCGCACCGCCGAAGACGTGATGCGGGAGATCAGCGCGGTCACCCCGAGCTGGCGGGGCGTCACGTACGCGCGGCTCGAAGGCGGAGGCCTGCAGTACCCCGTGCCGACGGCGGATCATCCGGGGACGGCGTTCCTGTTCGCCGACCGGTTCCCCACGGCCGATGGGAAGGCGAAGTTCATCCCGGTCGAGTACACTGATCCCGTGGAGCTGCCAGACGACGCCTATCCCTTCGTCATGAACACCGGCCGCCAGCTCTACCACTGGCACACCGGCACGATGACGCGCCGCGCCACCGGGCTCGACGCGCGCGAGCCGACGGCCATCGTCGAGATCCATCCACTCGATGCCGCCGCGCTTGGCGTCTCCGAGGGGGACCTCGTGCGGCTCACCTCGCGGCGCAATTCGATGGTCACGGCCTGCCGGGTTTCCGACCGTGTAGCCCGTGGCCAGGTGTTCGTCCCGTTCCACTTCCGGGAGGCGGCGGCCAACCTGCTCACCAACCCGGTGCTGGATCCCTACGCGAAGATGGCCGAGCTCAAGATCTGCGCGGTGCGGATCGAGCCGCTGCGCACCCCCGCCGCGGTCTGACGAGCGATCCGCGCGGCGGCGGCTCTGGCGCGGCTCCGCCCTCTGACCGACTCCGCCACCCGCCGATAGATTCCTCCGTCCGCCGCACCCGGAGGGACGCATGGAACTCGGGCTGAGGACCCGCGTCGCGCTGGTCTGCGGCAGCACCCGCGGACTCGGGCGCGCGGTCGCGACGGCCCTGTCACAGGAGGGGGCGCGGGTGGCAGTCAACGGCCGCCACCAGGACGCCGTAGAACGGGTCGCCCTGGAGATCGAGGCCCACACCGGTCACACCGTCCTGCCCTTCAAGGCCGATGTCGGCGACCCGACCCAGACCGAGCAGCTGGTGGCCCAAGTGCAGCGCGAGATGGGCCGCCTCGACATTCTGTTCTGCAACGCCAGCGGGCCGCCCGCCGGCCCGTTCCGCGACCAGCCGCGCGACGCCTGGCAACGCGCCATCGAGCTCAACCTCCTCTCCACCGTTCACCTCGTGCGAGCGGCCGTGCCGCTGATGCGCAAGCATCAATGGGGGCGCATCGTGTGCCTAGCCTCGGTCGCGGCCAAGCAGCCCCTGCCGGGGCTGATCCTGTCGAGCACCGCGCGGGCAGGCGTGCTCGGCTTCGCCAAGTCGCTCGCCGACGAAGTCGCCGCCGACGGCATCACGGTGAACGTGGTCTGTCCGGGGTTCATCGCCACCGAGCGGATCGAAGAGCTCACCGAGACGCGGGCCAAGCGCGAGCACCGCGCGTCGCAGGAGGTGATGCGGGAGATGGTAGCGGACATCCCGATGGGCCGCATGGGCCGAACCGAGGAGCTCGCCGCGGCGGTGGCGTTCTTGGCCTCGGAACGGGCCAGTTATATTACCGGCGCCGTGCTCCAGGTGGATGGCGGGTTCACGCGGTCCATCTTCTGACCCATCTCCCGTCTCCCGGTTCCCGAGTCTTGATGCAAGCGATCGTGAAAGCGGAGCGCGCCCCAGGGCTCGTCGTGAAGTCGGTCCCCAAGCCGTCGCCCGGCGCCGGGGAAGTGCTCATCGCGGTGCGCCATGCAGGCGTGTGCGGCACCGACCTCCACATCGCCGATTGGGACCCCTGGGCGCAGAGCCGCATGCACCCCCCGGTGGTCATAGGCCACGAGTTCGCCGGGGAGATCGTCGCCGTCGGCGACGGTGTCGCCGAACTCAAGACCGGTCGACTGGTGACCGCCGAGGGCCACATCGTGTGCGGCCACTGTCTGCAGTGCCGCACCGGCAACAGCCACATCTGCCGCAATACGCGCATCATCGGAGTGGACCGCGACGGCGCCTTCGCCGAGTACATCGTGATGCCCGCCACCAACGTGCTGTGCCTCGACGGCATCCCGACGGAAGTCGGGGCCATCATGGACCCCATGGGCAACGCGTTCCATACGGTCCTGAGCGGGGACATTCCCGGCAGCAACGTGTTCGTCGTAGGGTGCGGTCCGATCGGCTGCTTCGCGGTGGGCATCGCGCGCGCGGCGGGGGCGGCCAAGGTCATCGCCTCCGACATCAATCCCAAGCGGCTCGCGCTCGCGCGGACGATGGGCGCCCAGGTGACGATCGATGCGACCAAGCAAGACGTGGTGCGGCAGGTCCTTGAGGCGACCGGGAACGAGGGAGCGGACGTGGTGTGCGAAATGTCGGGCGTCCCGTCCGCGCTCCACCAGGCGTTCGCGTCGGTCCGCATGGGCGGCCGGGTGCAGCTGCTGGGCCTCCCCAAAGGCGAGGTCCCGGTGGACATCGCGAACGAGATCATCTTCAAGGGGATCACCATTTACGGCGTCATCGGCCGTAAAATGTACGAGACCTGGCACCAGATGCGGCGCTTCCTTTCGAGCGGGATGTTCGACCCCCGCCCCGTCATGACCCACCAGTTCCCCCTCGCCAAGATCGATGAGGCCCTGGTGGCCATCCGGTCGGGGGACGCGGGCAAAGTCATTCTGGAGATCGCATGAGCTTCGCGGACGCGTTGCAGTCCGAGCTCGACCAGTTCAGGAAGGACGGCGTCTACAAGCGCCTCAACTACCTCGACTCCCCCCAGGCCGCCCGGGTCCGCATGGAGGGACGGGGCGAGGTAGTGATCTTGTCGTCGAACAACTACCTTGGCCTGTGCCATACCCCGGAGGTCGTGCAAGCCGGGAAGGACGCCCTGGACAAGTTCGGCGCCGGCACGGGATCGGTGCGCTTCATCTGCGGCACTTTCACCATCCATCGCGATCTTGAGGCCGAGCTTGCCCGCTTCGTGGGGTGTGAGTCCTCGCTCACATACGTGAGCTGCTGGAACGCCAATGAGGGACTCTGCCCCGCGATCCTCGGCGAGCAGGATATCGTCATCTCGGACCAGCTGAACCATGCCTCGATCATCGACTCCATCCGCCTCGCCAAGACCATCACCAAGTGCCAGACGGCCGTCTACAAGCACTCCGACATGGCGGACTTGGCAGCCAAACTCAAGGCGGCCACCGGCGCCCGCCGCCGGCTGATCTTCACCGATGGCATCTTTTCGATGGAGGGGGACATCGCCCGGCTGCCCGACATCGTGGCGCTGGCCCGCCAGTGGGACGCGGTAGTCGCGGTGGACGACTCCCACGCGACCGGCGTGCTCGGCAACACGGGCCGCGGTACGGCCGAGCACTTCGGCCTGCTCGGCCAGGTGGACATCATCACATCGACGCTCGGCAAGGCGCTGGGCGGGGCGGCCGGCGGCTTCACGGCCGGCCCGGCTACGCTGACCGACTACCTCACACAGCGCTCGCGCCCCCAGCTCTTCAGCAACGCCCTCCCGCCGACCGTTGCGGGCAGCGCGCTCGCGGCCGTGAAACACCTGGAGCGACACCCCGAGCTGATCACATGGCTACGCGAAAACGCCAAGTACTTCCGCGGTCAGCTGAGCGCCCTCGGGTTCAAGCCGCTGCCCGGCGACACCCCCATCGTGCCTGTCATCCTGGGCGAGACGGCCAAGGCGATCCAGCTGAGCGAGTTGCTGCTTGCCGAGGGAGTGTTCGTCACCGGCTTCGGCTATCCCATTGTCCCCCAAGGGCATGCACGCGTACGCTGCCAGCTTTCGGCGGCTCACACCCGTGATGACCTGGACTTTGCGTTACGAGCGTTCCGGAAGGTTGGCCGTAAAATCGGCTTGATTTGAGGCGTCAAAACGTGGTTGACCTGTTTGGCAAAATGGCGACACTGAGGCGACACTAGAGAGATCATCGGCCGGACTTCAAGTAGTTTCACGACTAGGCGGCTTAACCTGCTTGTGTACAACGGCCTAGCATCTTATCTTCGGACCCTCATTCGATGAGCCAATCCTGTTGGCAGCCCTCTGCGCTCGGAGGGCGCCGGTTACCTGGGAGGAGTCGTCCCATGCGGGCACTGACGATTGTCGGAGTCGGCCTGGTGTGTGCGGCCGCAACCTTGAGTGGGCAGCACTCCGACCAGATCGAGTGGGGGGCCTACGGCACGTTCACCCGCTTTGACAAGCTCTACGGGTTGCCCGACCGGACAGGTGGCGGCATACGCTTTGGGTACTTCATCTCGGACCATATCGGTGTGGAGGCGGAGTCCAACTGGCTTGGCCCCAGCACGACGACGGGCCGCGCCAGCTACCTGTTCCACACCGGCAGCCTGAGCCTCGTGCTCAACTTGCCCCTGGGGAACCGGGCAATGTTTTACGCGCTCGGGGGGGTCGCGCGGGTCGACTACGGAACGACGTATCCCTACAACTTCGCCGAGAACGGCCTCGGCGGCGGCGGCGGCCTGCGGCTCATGTTCAGCGACCGGTGGGGTCTGCGGCTCGACGGACGGGCGTTCTTCGACCCGAAGAAAAGCCTGCTGACGGGGTCCACGTCCACTCACCTCATTGCCTCGGCGGGGCTCTCGTACATGGGCGGCCTGCCGCGGACCGGTACTTACGTCGCCAGGGGCGGGGAGCGCGACTACCAGTGGTACTGGGGCGCCGAGGGCGGCGTCATCCTGGTGAAGACGAACGCGCAGACCTCGACGGTCGAGCCCATTGTCGGCGGACACTGGCTGATCACGAAGCACCGGACGTCGCTCCTGGTGAGCTACGAGGGGTCGTTCTTCATCGACAGTGTGCGCGCGATCATCGAGGACCCCGCGTCGACAGCCTCGTCGGCCGGCCCCGGCTTCCGGGACGTCACGTTCAGCCGCCTGCGGCGGCTGTCGTTCGGCCTCGTCGCCCACCCGGCGCAACGGCGCATCGAGCCGTTCGTCGGCGGCGGCTTCGCCATCATGCAGATCATCAACCCCGCGGTGGATTGCTCATCGTGCACGACGAATTCCGAAGCCTTCGCGGCCCAGGGCCTGGCACAGAACGCCGCGAGCAAAGCGTTCGCCTGGGTGCTCGGCGGCCTCCAGATCAATTACTCGCGGAGGCTGAACGTGTTCGGCCAGTACATCATCACGTCCTCGAGCCAGGGCTTCCTGCTCAATGGCAACACTCACACCCTGCAAGGCGGCGTGCGCTACTCGCTCGGGTCGGCGCGGGAAGACGTCACCGGGCCGCGCTGAGGACGCGGAGAAAGTTCTCCCCCAGGATCTTCCGGACGGCGCTGTCGCCGTAGCCGCGCGCCGTGAGCGCGGCTACGAGGAGCGGCAACGACGCCGCGTCTTTCATGGGCACCGGCAGTGCGCTGATGCCGTCGAAGTCGCTTCCCAGCCCCACATGGTCGATGCCCGCCACGCGCACGGCATGCTCGATGTGGTCCACGAGCCGGCCGATCCCCGGCACATCGAGGCCGGCCACATGCTCTCCGACGAACCTGTCCACCTCGAACGCCGACGCTCCCGGGCGCCCCCGATAGCGCGCCCGGATGGAGTCGGTCTGCGGCCGCAGCCGCTGTCGCAGCGCCTCGTATTCGCGCCGGAAGCGGTCGTCCAGGAACACCGGGTAGAAGTTGATCCCGACGACGCCGCCCGTCCGGGCGATCGCCTGGAGTTGCTCGTCCGTGAGGTTGCGCGGATGGTGCGCCAGCGCGCGGCAGGCCGAATGTGAGGCGATGACGGGCCGGGTCGACGTCGCGACCACGTCCCAGAACGTCGAGTCCGAGACGTGGGAGACGTCCACCAGCATGCCCAGCTCGTTCATCCGCCGCACGACCCGTTTACCGAACCCGGTGAGCCCGCCCCCGCGGCGTGGGTCGGTGGCCGAGCCAGCCCAGTCGTTCCCATTGTTCCACGTGAGCGTCATGTAACGCACGCCCAGGGTGTAGAGCGAGTCGAGCTTCTCGAGCGAATTCTCGATGGCGTGCCCTCCCTCCACCCCCAGGAGCGCCGCGATGTGCCCGCGGGCGGCGGCGCCGCGCACCTCGTCCGCGCTGGTCGCGAGCTCCACGTCTGGGTTGCTGTCGGCTAGAGCCTTCACCGCCCCGATCAGGTCCAGCGCCCGCCGGTACGCCGAGCCCGGCCCGTAGCGCGCATCCACCCAAATGGAGAAGAACGCCGCCGTCAGGCCACCCTCCTTCATTCGAGGAATGTCCACTTGGCCGTCGGCCAGCCGCGCCGAGATGTCGTCGTGGCGATCGAGCATTCGCTGGGGCGTGTCGATATGGCCATCGACGATGATGGGGGTGGGGACAGGAGGCGGCTGCTGGAGCATGAGGAGCAGGCCTAGCGGGAAGCCCATGGAGAGTCCTTGAGCAGGAATCGCAGGGGCCAGTCGGCGGCGCGGGTGACCCCGATGCGCGGCGTCACGGCCACCCTCGACCGGGTGGAAGGCCGGCGGCCGTCGGACACGATGCGCAACGGGCTCCCCCCCGCCGCCGCCCGGCGCGCCAGGGACACCCCGTTCAGGGCACCGGTGATCCCCAGCGCCTCGCACAACCTTGCCGGGCCTGAGCAGAGCTGGCCGTCGGGGACGCCGCCGCGCCGCCTCCGCATCGTCTCCAGCCCCGCCAGCGGCTCCAGTGCACGGATCAGGACTGCGGCCGGGTAGCCCGGTGCCTCTGTTACAGCGTTGAGGCACCAGTGCATCCCGTAGGTGAAGTAGATGTACGCGGTGCCGGGCGGCCCGTAGAGCCATTCGCACCGCGGGGTACGCCGACCGCCCCACGCGTGGCACGCGGGGTCATGCGGACCGACGTACGCCTCGGTCTCGACGATCCGACCGGCGGTGCGCCGGCTGCGCACGTCGCTCACCAACACCTGCCCTAACAGCCGACGCGCGACCTCGGCTGTCGGTCGCGCGTAGAACGTCGCGGCGAGCAGCCTGCCCGTCACGTCCCGCCGGTGAGCCCGCGCTTGACTTTGGACCAGAACGATTCACCGTCCGGCTCTTCAACCTTCGGCTTGGCGGCGGCCGGCGGCGGCGCGGGCGGCTCGACCGTCGCTTGCGGCGCCGGGCTCCGTGAACGCTCCCTCACCGGCGGCTCAAAGCGCTCGCCGTCCGAGCGCTCCGTGCGATTGCCTGCACCCCCACTGCCTTGACCGCGCCCGCCGCGCCCGCGCCCGCCCCGCCCACTGCGGCCACCGCGCTCACCACCTTCGACGCGCCCCGCCCCCCGCCCCTTCGCGACCTCGGCCTCGCCCACCGCGGCTTCCCCGGCCGCCGCCGCGACCTTCCCGGGGCTCACGCTCGCCTCCTTGAGTACGCCCAGACGCATCGCCGGCGCCCAACACTTCGGTGACAGGCGGCTTCGCCGGAATCATTTCGATCCGCGGCCGGAAGTTCGGGTCCACCTCGACCACGCCGATCTTCGGCACGCCCGGCGCGGGGCTCGCGACCCGCGGGCCTTTGGAGCCCCGCCGGAACCGTGCGCTGCGCGAGGGGATCGCCGGGATCGCGCCCGTAGCAGCGGGGGAATAGGGTGGCGGCGGCGCGGACGATTCCGGTTGTGGCGGCTCGTCCTCCTCCTCGCCGACTGGCACGGGAGCGGACATCGGGGGTGTGGGAGGCGGGGAAGAGGCGGGTGCACCCACCCCCTCGGCGCGCAGCTTCACCCTGTACCCGCCGTCCTCCTCCTTCGACAGGTCGACGATCTCGCGGTCGTGGGCCTTGCGCAGCAGCTGCTGGAGCTGGGCGGGCTCGATCGGCTCGCGCTCGCCCTGCTGCAGCTCGTTGACCGTCACGCGCAGCTCCTCGGCGCTGACCGGGCGCTCCTCCCCGCCGAGGCGGCCGAGCGCCTGTTTGATCAGGCTGAAGGCGCCGTCGAAGGCACCGCCTCCCCCCCCACCCCGGCCCCCCCTGCCCCCCGCCCCCCCCCGGCCCCCGCGGCCGCGGCCGCGGCTCTCGCCACGCGGCTCCCGCTCGGCCGCGGGGGGGGTGGCGGAAGCAGGGGCGCCGGCCGGCTGGGCCGCGGCGTCGGAGACTTCAGGACCGAGGGCGATTTCGTATTGACCGTTGTCGAGTCGGGTGAGGGCGATGAGCCCACGGTGCGACGCGTCGACGACGAACTTGCTGAAGCGCGAGAAGCCCACGTCCTTCTCGTCGAAGTTGGGGTCGATCTCCTGCATCACCTGCTTCAGCCGGTCGGAGCGCATGACGTCGTTGTGCGCCGTCATCTGCTTGACCGCCTCGACGACCAACTCCCAGGGGTCGCGCCGTTCGTGGGTCACGTCGCTCGTCTTGGTGAAGCCGGCGAGCTCGTTATAGGAGTAGTACTCGTCGCAATTCTGGATCAGGAGGTCGCTCGACGACTCCCGGATCCCCACGCCGATGACGTACTTGCCATACTCCTTCAGCTTCAGCACGAGCGAGGAAAAGTCGCTGTCGCCCGAGAGGAGGATGAAGGTGCCGATCTCGGGCCGGGTGAAGACCAGCTCGAGCGCGTCGATAGCCAGTCGGATGTCGGTCGCGTTCTTCTTGTTGGAGCCGTAGGCCGGCGCGAAGATCAAATCGATCGAGGACTCCGACAGGGGGACGATGTACTGCGGGTAGCGGCGCCAGTCGGCGTAGGCGCGCTGGACGGCCACCTTGCCCCGGATGATCTCGGACTGCAGGAGTCGCTTCAGCTCCGTCTGGAGATCCGAGCGGATCCCCATAGTGACGTTGTCGAAGTCGATCAGGAGCGCCGCGTTGGGCGCGTGGGCAGGAGGTTCTTTGTGGACCGGCCGTGGCAGATGCGCTTGCGGCTGTTGATTCATGTGGTTGGGCTCAATTCCAGGCTCACGACCCGCGCGCGTCCCCGTCGCTGCCCTGTGCCGCTCTGGCTCAGCGGGAAGGGGTCGACGGAGCACACCAGGTCGAGCGCGTTGTAGTCGGCGACGGTCTCATGGCGGAATTCCATGAGCTCGTCAGGTTCGTCGCCGGTGATGATCCCGCGGAAGAGAGGCGGTGGGAGGGCGCAGCGGCGGGCGCGAGGCGCCTCCTGCCGCGTTGCGGGGTGATCCGGCGGGCTCCGCTGGGGGGGGGCAATCCCGATCGGGATGCTCTTAGCCCGCGGGGCAAAGAGCGCCGCCAGACGACCTGTGACCACTCCCTTACCACTCTACCCTGCGTTGGGACCCATTGAAAATAAACAACTTGCACGAAGAATACCAGGGCCGGCTTTACTTCCGGTAGACAGCCACGCCATACCAACACGGATTCATCTGGCAGGCGGCCATCGTCACTTTGACCCGATACCGCATGGTTTCCGGCGGCGTGAACCGCAGAACGGGAAAGTTCTCGCTCGCGCGATCGACGGCGACCTCGTTGTTCGCGGCGTTCGCCAACACTAGATGGAGGCTGGTGCAGTCGTCATCGCAGACACCGCTTATGAGGTACCCGACGCCGGCTTGCAGCGTGACCGGGAACGACTCCGACTCCTCGCTATTGAGGGGCGCGATGCGGGTCAAGTCCGGCCGCCCGACACCCTTGCCGTGAAGCGCCGTGACCGCCCGCTGCAACTGGTCTGACACCTGCCGCTCCGAACGGTTGCCCTGAGCACGGAGCGGCGCCCACACCGCGAGGACGAGCACCGGGATCACAACGAGGGTGCTGGATCGTCTCATCGGACCTGCCGTCGCCGGGCGGTGAGCGCGACGCTGCCGACTGCGGCCGCGGCGAGCAGCAGCGCGAGGACGGATGCACTGAGCGGCGCGGCCGGCCCTAGGGGAAGTCTCGGCACGAACCGGCGTTCCCAGCGTTCGGTCCACTCGCCTACGGGCATCTTCAAGGCCTCGGTGAGGGTCGTGTCCACAGGCTCCGTCGAGTTCCAGAAGCGCTGGAAGCGGTCGCGGCCGACTTCGCGGGCGACGTCGGCCAGGAAGCGCTCCCCAGGGACGAGACGCTGGCCCCGCCAGAATCCTCGGAACTCGGTGACCACGATCTTGGGCAGGGTATCCTGGAACCCCCCGGAGGCGTCCTCAAGCACCGACGCTCGACAGCCGTCCGGCCGTCCCCCGAAGCAGGCCACAGTCGAGAACGGGTAGCGGTAGACCAGATCCCAGTACACCCGCCCGCGCGAATCCGTGAACCACGTCGCCCAGAGCTGTGTGAAGTTGGGGTCAGCCCACGCAGGGGAGAGAGAGAGATCATACCCCCTCCGCGCCATCCACCATCTCACCGGCTTGCCGGGCGTCCCATGGGCGGCATAGAACGCGCAAGGGCCGAGGCGGTTCGTCATCCACTGCTCCAAGGAGAAGCGTGGGTCTTCCGGCTGCTTCCTGAGGAGGACGCGCGTCCAGTAGGGGCCGGCTGGGATCAGGGCAATGCACGTCGTCCGGTCGCTGGAGTCGGGAAGCAGGTACGCGGGTGGGCCTTGCTGTACGACCGGCGTGGTCGCCGTAGCGACCCGGACCCGTCCCATCAACTCGATGACTACCCCGACCGCGATCTTCGCAGCGCCGAGCCCGAGGTGCCGCCACGCCGAGTCCATCGCCTCCGCGACTCGTCGGTGGGCAGCGAGGGGAATCGAGTCGGGGCCTTCCATCACAACAGTGGGTCCCTCATGCGCTGCCTGGATGCGAGCGAACGAGGGCTCCATGCGTTGCCGATGCTGGGCCAGGCTTAAGGCCGCCTGAGCGTCGCGCCATTGTCCAGCCAGGGCTTGCGCCCGCAACCGCGCGGGCGTCGACTGTGGCACACGGGGACCGAACCGCGACACAGGTTCGCTCACTCCGCCGCGCGGCGGCAGGTACGCCACCGCGACGATGCCGCACGCGGCGATTGCCAGAGCGACCCAGACCCTCACGCCACGCGCCATCGTGAGCTCCGCAGGCCGCAGCCCGCAAACACCACGATCCAACCGAGCGCGATGACGAACCCCCAGGAGGGTATGGCCACCGACGCTGGGCGCGCCGCGATGATCTCCGCGCGCCAACGCGCCACCAGCGTGTCTTCGCTCAGCCCTGCTGCAAACGCGAGGCGCGCGCCGACCGCGGCCGCGGTGTCGGCCAGCAACCGGTGATAGGCCTCCCGCCCGCCAAGCCGCAGGGCGAGGTGCGCCAAAGTCGCGCGGGCATCATAGCCCAAGGGCCGGGGCAGGACACTGCTGTGCAGCGTGCGCAGGAGCGTGGCGCAGGTCGAGTCGCTCCCCTCGGCGCACGATCGGAACGCGGCCGCGTTCGCCCCATGGTTGAAGTAGTCGGCGAAGTCTCCCACGACTAACGCGCGCCGCTCGGCGGCGCTCGGGTACCACGCGGTGATCACGTCGGTCGACGCGTTGACTTCCAGCGCGTCGCGACAGCGGCTCAGGGCACCCAGGAAGCAGTCTCTCGCGGCTTGCGAAGGCGCGGTAACGAGCTGCACGTACGTGGCCCCACGGTCCTGCGTAGCACGCAGCGACGGGCGTAGCGGCCCGTTGAGCCACTCCCGCAGCGCCGGGTCCGGATCGGGCATCGGGGCATTCGACAAGAGGAGCAGCGTGAGCGACGAGACGCTCGTGTTCCAGGGCACTTCCATGCCGACGTGCAGCACGGGCCGCGGCACTGCAGTGTCGGGATCATAGGCGTGGACGATGTAGGGTCGTCGGGTCAGACGCTGGGCTTCCGACCCGTAGAGACTGTCGATCACCGGCCATGCGCGGGCTGCGGCTTCGCCTAACGGAAGGGGAGTCGGATTGGCGACGATGCGCAGCGCCCCTACCGCGATGGTGTCCTTGCCCGAAGTGGCCCGCTCGCGCTCCAGGCTGTCCACCAGGTCGGCGATCGCGTTGGCTTGGCGCCACTCACGCGCCAGGCTGTCGGCACTGTGGCGCCAACGCACGAGGGTGGAGTCTTGGGCCGAGAGCTTCGCCAC
Organism: Gemmatimonadota bacterium; assembly: GCA_003223415.1. Taxonomy (GTDB): domain Bacteria; phylum Gemmatimonadota; class Gemmatimonadetes; order Gemmatimonadales; family GWC2-71-9; genus 13-1-40CM-70-15. The sequence goes on along the minus strand of QHUY01000063.1, from coordinate 37,380 downwards.
CGCCGCCACTGTCAGCGCGAGTAAACTCGCGGCTCGGCATCTGCCAGTGAACTGGCGACCCGGTTGCCGCTTCAGGGGCAGGGGCCGAGCCGCGGCTCTTAGCCGCGCGTCCGGCGCCGGGCGGCGCTCCACGCAGTCAGACATCCACCAGCATCCAGCGACCCGTGAATACCGCGAGCGGACCCGGCCAGTTCAGGATGACGACCTGGAGCTTCCCTAGCAGGTCCAGCTCGACGTTCGCCACGCTGGCCACGATCTGCACGACGATGACGGCGCCGATCACACCCAGAATGATGCCGGCGGTCCGGGCCGTACCCGCCGAGACGGCGAAGAACACCGCGTACGCCACCAGGACGGCCATCGCGAACCGCAGCGCCAGACCCAGGGGGTAGCCTTGCAGCCCCACCGGGATGCTCGCCAGCGTCGTGGCGAGTAGGGCGCCAACCAACACCGCCAGGATTGGCCCCACCAGGAGTGTCACGCCGCTCCCGAACCGCAGCAGCACGTAGCGCCAGCGCGGCAGTGGCAGGGAGAGCGCGTGGACGTGCCGGCCGCGGTGATCGGGCGCCCACGTGGCGATCGCGACGAGCAAGCCGAGCGCGGCGGCGAGGACGGGATAGAGACCCCCCCAGGACTGCACCGCGCGCAGCAGCTCCTGCGCCTGCAACGGGCCCCGGTCGGCCCGCGCCGCGCCTTGCAGGGACATGATCGGCAGCGCGAATCCCGCCACCGTGCCGAGCACGACGATCAGGCGGGACCACTTCCACTGGCTGTAGAGTATCGCGCGGAACATGGAAAGCCTCCTAGCCGCCCTGAGCGGGAGCACGGAAAGTGCGGAGCAGCTCCACGAAGCTGTCCTCCAGGTCCAGGTCGATCACATCCTGGAGGGTGGCGCCGATGGTCTCGAAGTAGGCCGTCATTTCCGGCCTCCAGTCGCGCACGATCCACGTCTCGCCCCCGCCGTTCGCCGCCGGCTCGCGGGCGAGGAGCACGAACGGCGTCTGCGGCAGCGCCGCGGGGGGGCGCGCGCCGGCGACCCGCAGCCGCTTGGTCCCGTTCTTGAGCTTGTCCATCGGCTCTTCCGTGACGAGCCGGCCGTCGTCCATCACGGCCACCCAGTCGCAGATGCGCTCGAGCTCGTGGACCAAGTGGCTCGAGATGAAGATCGTCGCCCGTCGCTGGGCGACATACTCGAGCAGCGCGGCCAGAATGTCACGGCGCACGACGGGATCGAGTCCGTCCGTGGGCTCGTCGAGGACCAGCAGCTCTCCCCGCTGCGCCAGGGCGAGCAGGATCATGAGCTTCGCCTTTTGGCCTTTCGACAGCCGCCCGAACAGGCGCTGCTCGTCGAGCTGGAACTGGCCGAGCAGCTGCTCTGCCCGCGGTCCATCCCAGGTGGGATAGAAAGCGGCCTGGAAGTTCATGGTCTCGCGGACGGTGAGGGTCGGATCGAGATGCGGCTGCTCGGGCACATAGCCCACCCGGGCGAGCACGCGAGGGGCGTCGTCGGGCATGCGCTCGCCGAGAACCGTGATCTGGCCAGCCTGCGGACGCAGCAACCCCAACACCAGTCGGATCGTCGTCGTCTTGCCGGAGCCGTTGGGACCGAGGAACCCGTAGATCGACCCGGCCGGGACATGCAGGTCGAGGTCCCTGATCTCGAACCCTTTCCCTGGGTGATAGCGCAGGTGCTCGAGCTCGATCGCGTTCGTCATGGAGTCTTCACTCCGATCTCCTCCTCGATCGCCGCCTGCAGCTCGGCCAGCGACACGCCGATGCGCCGTGCGTCCGCGAGCAGCTTGTGGACGAGGGCGGTCGCCTGGCGAGCGCGTTCGCGGGCGCGGCGAGCCGGGGCGAGCTCGCGCACGAACGTGCCCGCGCCGTGACGGATCTCCACGAAGCCCTCGGCTTCGAGATCGCGATAGGCCTGAACCACGGTCGCCGGATTCACGCGCAGCTCGGCGGCGAGCTGGCGAACGGATGGGAGTGCCTCAGCGGGGCGCAGCTCGCCCGCAGCGATCGCGACCTTGATGCGGCCGGCGATCTGGGCGTACAACGGCGTGGGGCTGCGGGGATCGATGCGCTCGAACACCGGGCCAGTGGGGGTGCCGTGTTGTGTATTACTGTCCTAATACAGTGGTTGTCCGCAGGCGGCGTGTCAAGCCCCCAACACCTTGATGATCACCCGCTTCTTGCGCTGGCCGTCCCATTCGCCGTAGAACACCCGCTGCCAGGGGCCGACGTCGAGCTTGCCGCCGGTGATGGGCACGATGACCTCGTGCCCGATCGTCAGGCTCCGCAGGTGGGCCGCGGCGTTGTCCTCACCCGTTTCGTTGTGGCGGTAGCGAGCGGGGTCCCAGGGGGCGATGGTCCCCTCGAGCCAGTCCAAGATGTCCTGCCACAACCCCGACTCGTGGTCGTTGACGAAGACCGAGGCGGAAATGTGCATGGCGCTCACGAGCACGAGCCCTTCCTGCACGGCGCTCATCCTCACCTGTTCGGCCACCGCGTCGGTGATGTCGAGTATCTCCTGCCGCCGCTTCGTGTTGAACCAGAGATAATGGGTATGACTTTTCATCCGGATCCTCGCCGTGTCGAATTGTCTCACCCGGGCTTTGCCCCTAAATTGCGGCCAACAATATGCCCCTTCCCTTCCACCGGCGAATCTTCGTCATCCTGGTGGCGATGGCCGCGGTCCCCACGACCCTGGCGGTGGTCGGTTGGGTGCTCTCGGTCCGGGCGGTCGCCCCTATCGCCGGCGCCCGCGCCTCGCTCGAGCAGGTGAACGAGTCCGCCCGCGCCATGTTGCAGCGGGTGGACACAACCCGGCTCTCCCCCGGCGCGCGGCTGGCGGTGCGTCGCCACCTCGCGGAGATCTCCAGCTCGGTCAGCCTCGCCCGCCGGGGAGACGCCTACCTGCAATACCTGTCGGCCGGCCTCGCGATCGTCATCGTGCTGCTCGGCGGCCTCGTCCTGTTCTCCGGCGTGCGTGTGGCCGGCCACCTCTCCCGCCAGCTGTCGCGACCGATCGACGAGCTGGTGGGCTGGACGCAGCACATCAAGCTCCGCGAGCCACTGCCGGCCGGCGCGGCGGTGCGCGGCGCTCCTGAGTTCGAAGCGCTGCGGCAGGCACTGCGCGATCTCGCGGGTGCGCTCGACGCCGCGCGGGGGCGCGAGCTCGAGGCCGAGCGGCTCCGGGCCTTCCGGGAAGTGGCGCGGCGCGTGGCTCACGAGATCAAGAACCCGCTGACGTCCATGCGGATCGCCGTCGATCAACTCGGCCGGACAGTCGGACGGTCGGAGAGTCGGACCGTCACCGCCATCGATGTACTATCCTCCGAAACCGATCGCCTCGAGCGGCTGGCTCGGGAATTCGCCGACTTCGGGCGACTGCCGGAGGGCCCGCCGAGTGAAATCGACATGGTCGAGCTCCTGGACGAGCTTGCTCGCACGGCCGTTCCCCCCGGCGTGAGCGTCCGGCTCACGGCCAACGGTGGACGGCGCACTGTGATGGGTCACTACGAGCCGCTGCGCCGGGCGTTCGCCAACCTGCTGCGGAACGCGGCGGAGGCGATGCAGGGCCGGGGCGCCATCGATGTCGGGCTCACGGGGGACGCCCGCGGCGTCGCCGTCACGATTGCCGACCACGGACCGGGCATCCCGCCCGAGCTGCGCCACAAGGTATTCGAGCCCTACTTCACCACCAAGCCGGATGGCACCGGCCTCGGCCTCGCGCTGGTGCGGCAGACGCTGGAGGCGCACCGCGGCACGGTGACGGTGTCGGAGACGCCGGGCGGCGGTGCCACGTTCGCGATCACGTTCGCGACATGAGTCCCCTCATCCTGCTGGTCGACGACGAGACCAATATCCGCAAGATGGTGGGGGCCCTGCTGCAAGCTGAGGGGTTCGAGACCGCGGAGGCGTCGAACGGCACCGCCGCCCTCGCCGCCGTCCTGGAGGCGGCGCCCGACGCCGTGCTACTCGACCTGATGATGCCTCCCGGCCCCGACGGGCTCACGACGCTGGAGCAGCTCAAGCGCCGCGCGCCGGACGTGCCGGTCATCATGATGAGCGGCAAGGCGAACCTCGCCGACGCGGTGCGCGCCACCAAGCTGGGCGCGTTCCAGTTCCTCGAGAAGCCGCTCACTCCCGAAGGGGTCCTGGTGGCGATCCGCGGTGCGCTCGAGCTCGCCCGCACGCTGCAACAGAACCGCCGGCTGCACGAAGCGTTGGGCCACAGCGACCCGCTCGTCGGCACGAGCCGAGCCATGGACGAGCTGCGCGCGCTCATCGCGCGGGTCGCGCCGACGGAGTCGCGGGTGCTCATCACGGGCGAGTCCGGCACTGGCAAGGAGCTCGTGGCCTCGGCCATCCACCGCCAGAGCTCCCGGGTCGCGAAGCCGTTCGTGACGGTGAACAGCGCGGCGATCCCCAGAGACCTGGTCGAGTCGGAGATGTTCGGTCACGAGCGGGGCGCCTTCACCGGCGCCAGCGAGCGGCGCCTCGGCCGCTTCGAGCTGGCCGACGAGGGCACGCTCTTCCTCGACGAGGTCGGCGACCTCGGGCCGGAAGCGCAGGCCAAGCTCCTGCGCGTGCTCGAGACGGGCGTGATCGAGCGGCTGGGAGGCGAGAAGCCGATTCAGGTGAACGTCCGCGTGATTGCGGCCACTAACAAGGACCTGACGAAAGCGTCACCGCAGGGACACTTCCGGGAGGACCTGCTGTTCCGGCTCAACGTGTTGCCGATCCACATCGTGCCGCTGCGCGAACGTCCCGAGGACATTCCGCCGCTGCTGCGTCACTTCGCGACGCGGCAGGGCGCCCGGCTGGGCCGCCCGGTGTCCCTCGACGCCGGCGCCCTCCAGCTCCTCGCCGCCTATCCCTGGCCCGGCAACGTGCGAGAGCTGGCGAACATCGTGGAGCGGCTCGCGATCCTCGCCGCCGGCCCGGGGATCAGCGCCGATGACGTGGCGCGCGTCCTCCCCCGGGACGGGGCGGGAGGCGGGGGCGGGCCGCCCGGTGTCGCGTGGACCGACGTCGCGCTGGCCGATGCCCTCGACCAGTTCGAGCGCACGCTGATCGCGCGGGCGCTCTCCGCCACGCAGGGCAACGTCGCCGAAGCCGCGCGCCGACTGTCCACCGATCGCGCCAACCTCTATCGGCGGATGCGGCGGCTCGGGCTCGAGCCGCCCCGCAACGTGGCGGGATGACACGCCCCACCCGTCCCGCGGCCCACCCCCGCCGCGCGGGCCGCGCGTCGCACCCGGCACGACCCATGCACGAGAGCGGCACGGCTCCAACCCAGGTATCCGGTATGCGCGCAGGGCTCTTGCTGTTCGGCCTTCTCGCCCCGGCCGCGGCCGTGGCGCAGGACACGGCGATCGTGATCCACCCCGAGAGCGCGGGGGTGCACCTCGTGCCGCCCGACCTGCCGAAGCTCGTTGCGGAGGAGGCGATCCGCTTCTACAACGCCGTGGCCACGACGCACCTGGTCGGGCGCACGCGGCTGCCGCACGGCAACGAGTGGCGCGGCAACGTGGCGATCCGCAACGGGCCGGCGCTAATCGGCGGACGAATCCAGGGCTCGCTGTTGGTGATCAACGGCGACGCGATCCTCGACCCCGGCGCGGAAGTCACCGGCACCGTGCTGGTCGTGGGCGGGACGATCAGCGGCGCCACCGGCGCGGCCGGCGGCGAGGTGCGCGAGTACCGCGAGCCGCTCAGCTACCGGGTGATGGGCGATTCGCTCGCCTACGCGCCGGACCTGCGGCGCCGCTTGCGCTACTTCAGCCCCCAATACGCCTTCGGCACCGCCGACACGCGCTCGGCCCTCACCCTCTCGACGGGCGGCACGTTCAACCGCGTGGAAGGGCTGCCGATCGTGTTCGGCCCCGTGTTCGACTGGCGGCTGCAGGGCGCAACGCGGCTGCGGCTCGACGCGCTCGGCGTCTTCCGGACGGCCGGGGACCTCACGCATACGCGCGGCGATCTCGGGTACCTGATCCGCACGGAGCTGCGGACCGGCGAATCGCGCCCGATCAGCGTGGGGTTCCGCGCCTTCGACATCGTTGCGCCGGTGGAGGATTGGGGGCTGCGCAGCGCGGAGGTCGGCTGGGCGGCGTTCCTAATCCAGCGCGACTTTCGCGACTACTACGTGAGTAAGGGGATCGCCGGCGGGGTGACGGCGCACATCGAGGCGCCGCTGACGCTGAGCGTCGAGCTGCGGCGCGAGCGCGAGACGAGCGTGCTCGCGCAGGATCCGTGGACGGTGTTCCGCAACGACCAAGCCTGGCGCTCCAACCCACCGGTGGACGACGGCCACTACACGACCGTGGCAGTGGGCCTGGCCCTGGACACGCGCAACGACGCGGATAATCCCACCTCGGGCTGGTATCTGCGCGGCACGCTCGAGCGCAGCGCGAGCCGCGACGTGGCCCCGCAGGCGGGAGTCCCCGCGAGCGTGCGGGACCCGATCCCCACCGACGGCTCCTATCGCTTCCTGCGCGCCTGGCTCGACTTCCGGCGGTACACGCGTGTCAGTCCGGGAGGTCGGCTCAACCTGCGCTTGCTGGCAGGCGGCTGGGCGGGGGGCGACGGGCTGCCATTGCAGCGGCGACTCAGCGTGGGCGGACCCGACCCGCTGCCCGGGTACGCGTTCCGGCAGGGCAGGTGCGACGCCGACATCACCGATCCGGCGTTCGCCGGCTCGCGGGTGGCCGCCTGCGACCGGGTACTGATGGTCCAGGCCGAATACCGGGGCCATATCTCGCTGCACTGGACCTACAACCCGTCTCGAGACGAGGGGGAAGGACGTCCACTCGAGTCCCTGATCCGGCTCGAGGGACCGGACCTCGTGGTGTTCGGGGACGCCGGCCAAGGTTGGCTCGTGGGGAGCGGACCGGGGCGCCTACCCGCCGGCAAGCTGCCCACGCTGGCCAGCTGGCTGGCGGATCTGGGGATGGGGGTGGATTGGGGAGGCTTCGGCGTGTACGCGGCGAAGGCGGTCACCGTGGGCGAGCCGATGCGCTTCGTCCTCCGACTGAATCACCGCTTTTAGGGTGCGACTCGGGAGGGGAGCGGGGCACGCAATCCTCGCGCTCGTCGCCGCCGCAGCGGCCCCCGCCCGGGTCGCCGCCCAATCCCCTTCCCTCGCGATCACGATCGACCGACAAATCCCGCGCATCCAGACGACCGCCTTGCTGGCCGACGGCAAGTACGTCGCCCTGATGCGGTCGGGCTTCCCGCTACGGCTGCACTACCGGCTGGAGCTGTGGCGGATACGCTCGGGCTGGTTCGATCAGTTCGTGAGGGACGCCACTTGGGACGCGCTCGCTCGCCACGATCCCCTCGCCGAGGACTTCGTGCTGATCCGCACCGGCGGCAGCGTCAAGCGTTACGCCAATCCCGAGGACCTGGCGGGCGCGCTCCAACTCCCCTACCGCGTCACGCTGGCGCCGAAAGGGCCGGGCCGATTCTACTTCCTCTGTCGCCTCGACCTGACGACGCTGAACGACAGCGATCTGGAGGAGCTGACACGGTGGCTGAAGGGTGACGTGAGCCCGGCCGTGTCCGGCCAGGGCAACGTGGGGGATGCGCTCGCGCGCGGGCTCCAGCGAGTCCTCGTCCGGATCGCGGGACTGCCCCGCCTCACCCTGGAGGCGCGCTCGACAGAGTTCCGCTGGGAAGGCCCGCCGCGCTAGTGCCGTTCCAACTTGTTGACCCCGAGCTCCGCGCGCAACGCCGGGCGGCAGAGCTCGAAGAGTTGGAACGGCACTAGCTCAGCTGCCGAACTGTCGGTCGATCGCTGCGCGGATCTGCTGGAGAGAGCCGCCCGCCCGCGCCAGGCGGGCCGCGGTCGTCGCTTCGCCCATGCAGATGTCGCAGTACGCTCCGTGATCCGATTCGAAACAGGTGAGCAGCGAGCGGTGCCCGAAAGTGCGCGAGCAGTTACAGTGACAGTAGAGGCCATCCAACACAGCCGGGACCGCCAGCGCCGCGGCGTAGGCCTCGACCGACCCGGGGGTGTGCGGCGCCATCCCAGGCGGCAGGACCTGCTCGGCCGTAATCCGGAGTCGCGGGTCGGGGTGCCGGGTGGCGTGCCTGGCGCGGCCCACCACGAGCACCGCAGCGAGCGCCGTCACCGCGGCGCTCGCGATCATCCACGGAAGTTTCACAGCGCCTTGAGAGTCGCCAGCACGTCCGCACCGTAGAAGAGTCGGATGTAGCGGCTCTGGATCGGCGTGAGGCGACGCACCGCCCAAGCGAGGTGCACGAAGTGCGGCTCGACCGGCGGCCGCAACGGGTGCATTCCCACCTCCTCGGGGAAGAGGTTGCCCTTGCGCGTGTTGCAGCTGCTGCACGCCGTGAGGACGTTGGTCCAGGCGTTCGTGCCGCCGCGAGAGAGCGGAACCAGGTGGTCGCGCGTCAGGCATTCGCGGTGGCGCAGCTCGGTCTGGTGCCGGCCGCAGAACTGGCAGCGGTATTCGTCGCGGGCGAACAAGAACGTGTTGGTGACCTGACGCCGGAACCGCCGGGGGACGTGCACGAACTTGACCAGCCGGATGACCGCGGGCCGGGGGATGGCCAGGCGCTCGCTCCGGACCAGCGCGCCCTTGTCGGCCTCGACGATCTCGGCTTTGCCGTCGATCACGAGACGCAGGGCGCGGCGCACCGGTACCATAGTCAGCGGCTCGAACGACGCGTTGAGCCCCGCTCACCCCGACCAGGACGCGGGGGGGGGGCGGCGTCGTCAAATGCTACTCACGGCGATAAGGCGAGGCAAGACGGGGGGTTAAGCCCCGGGCGCAAACGCTTTGCGCAGCTCCTCCAGCTGGTCCTCCACCGACTTGCGCGACGCGCCACCCGCGGTGGCCCGGCTCTCCACGCTGTCCTCCCAGGTGCCGAGCTGGGCCACGGCGGCGCCGAGCTGGGGGTGGATGCCCGCAGCCACGGCGGCGGGGACCTTGTCGAGTGGCACGCCGGCCCGCTCGGCCTCCCGGACCAGCTTGCCCACGAGCCCGTGGCTCTCGTGGAACGGCACGCCCGCCTCGACGAGCAGATCAGCGAGGTCGGTGGCGCGGAGCGAGGCGTCGAGCGCCGCGGCCATGCGCGCGGCGTTCAGCGTCAGCGTCTGCACCGCGCCGGTGGCCGCTGGCAGCACGACGGCCAGAGTGTCGAAGGCGTCGAACAGCAGCGCTTTGTCTTCCTGCAAGTCCTTCTGGTAGCCGGCGGGAATACCTTTGAGCGTGGTCAGCAGGGCGACGAGGTCACCGAGCAAGCGACCGGCCTTGGCGCGCGCCAGCTCGAAGACGTCGGGGTTGCGCTTCTGCGGCATGAGGCTCGAGCCGGTGCTGAACGCGTCCGAGAGCTGTACGAAGCCGAACTCGGCGCTGGCGTACAGGACCAGCTCGGCGCCGAGGCGCGAGAGGTGCGTGCCGACGAGCGCCATCGTGAACAGCACCTCGGCGACGAAGTCGCGGTCACCCGTGGCGTCGAGGGCGTTGGCCGACACGCTGCGGAAGCCGAGCGCTTCCTTGAGGAGCACCCGGTCTACCGGGAAGCCCGAGCCGGCGAGCGCGCCCGAGCCGAGCGGCAGCTCCGCGACGCGGCGCCGGGCGTCGGCGAGACGCTGGCGGTCGCGCCCGAGCGGCCAGGCGTGCGCGAGCAGCACGAAGGCCCAGCGCACCGGTTGGGCGTGCTGGCCGTGCGTGTAGCCGGGCAGCAGCACGTCGACGCCCTCGCGGGCCCGCTCGACCAGCGCCCGGCCCAGCGCCGCGAGGTCGGCGTCGAGCTGGTCGAGCGCCTCAAGCGTCCAGAGCCGGAGATCGGTGGCGACCTGGTCGTTCCGGGAACGGCCGGTGTGCAGCTTGCCGGCCACGGCGCCGATTTCCTCGTACAGCAGCCGCTCGACGAGCGTGTGCACGTCCTCATCGGGAGCGCCCGCGGCGGCGCCGTCGGCCAGCCGCTCGGCGACGCGGTCCAGCCCCTCGAGCATGTGCGTTTCTTCGGCCGGCGAGAGCACGCCGACGCGGCCCAGGGCCTGGACCCAGGCCTTGCTGGCCGCGACGTCCTGCGGCCAGAGGCGGTGGTCCACGGGGAGACTGCGGTTCAGGGCATCGAGCGCCTCGCTCGGCCCGAAGGCGAACCGCCCCCCCCACATCTGGTGGGCAGGGGGAGGGGGGGGGGGAGGGGTCTCCGTCGGCTGATGCGCGGGCATCAGTCCGCCGCCGCGGCGGCGCCGATCGTTCGGTCCCGCTCGCCCGCCAGCCCCGCCCCGATCTTGATCGCCAGGCCGTAGAGGTGGATGAACCCCTCGGCGTCCTTGTGGTTGTAGACGTTGTCCTTGCCGAAGGTCGCGTACGAGGGCTGGTACAGCGCGTGGGGGCTCTCCCGGCCGGCAACCGTAACGCCGCCCTTGAACAGCTTCAGCCGGACGGTGCCGGTCACCGTCTTCTGCGTCGCCGCGATGAGGGCGTCGAGCGCTTCGCGCTCGGGTGTCCACCAGCGGCCGTCGTAAACCAGATCAGCATAGCGCAGCGCGATCTCATCTTTGAGCCGCAGTGTGCGGCGGTCGAGCGTGAGCTGCTCCAGCTCGCGGTGCGCGGCGTACAACAGGGTGCCGCCCGGCGTCTCGTACACGCCGCGCGACTTCATCCCGACCAGCCGGTCCTCGACGACGTCGGCGCGACCGACGCCGTGCTCACCCGCGATCTCGTTCAGCGTCTCGAGCAGCTCGACCGGCCCGAGTGGGACGTGGTCCACGCTCACCGGGTTGCCCTCCTCGAAGCCGATCTGCAGCACCGCGGGCACGTCGGGCGCAGTGAGCGGGTTCTTGGTCATCAGGAAGATGTGCTCTGGGGCTTCTTGCGCGGGGTCCTCGAGGATCCCGCCCTCGTGGGAGCAGTGCCACAGGTTGCGGTCGGTCGAGTAGGGCTGCTCGGCCGTGGCGACGACCGGGATCCCCTGCTGCGTCACGTAGGCGATCAGGTCCTCGCGGCCCTGGAACTCCCACTCCCGCCACGGCGCGATGACCTGCAGCTCCGGGGCGAGCGCGGCGTAGGTGAGCTCAAAGCGGACCTGATCGTTGCCCTTGCCGGTGCAGCCGTGGGCCACCGCCTGCGCGCCGACGCGCTGCGCGAGCGCCACCTGGTGCGCCGCGGTGACGGGCCGCGCCATGGCAGTGCCGAGCAGGTAGGTCCGGGCATACACGGCCCCGGCCCGCAGAGTCGGGAAGACGAAGTCCCGCACGAACTCCTCGCGCAGGTCTTCGATAATGCAATCCTGGGCACCCGAGCGCTTGGCCTTCTCGACCAGTCCGGCGAGCTCACCGGCGCCCTGTCCCACGTCCGCCGCGAAGCACAGCACCCTGGCGCCGTACCGCTCCCGGAGCCAGGGAACGATCGCCGAGGTGTCGAGTCCGCCCGAGTAGGCCAGGACGACGAGTGGGCCCATGGCAGCGCTCCCTGGAGGTTTATGCAGGATGATGTATAAAAATGCATATCCCGGCGGCCGGCTGTCAAGGGTTCAGGCGGGCAACCCGGCGAGCTCTTGCAGTCTGGTCTGCACCGACCGTCGGGCCCGCTCGCTCCGCGTGATCACGAGGATGGCATCGTCCCCGGCGATGGTGCCGATGATCTCGCTCCAGCCCGCCCCGTCCAGCGCGAGGGCCAGGGCCTGGGCGGCGCCGGTCGCGGTTTTCAGCACCAGCAAGGGCCCGACGCCCTCGGCCGACACCAGCATCGTGGGGAGGAGCTGCTCCAGATGCGGCCGAATCTGGCCGCCGGTCTCGGGCGGGGCGTAGTGAGAGCCGCCGCCCGGAGGAGGGGCGGCAACCTTGGCGAGGCCGAGCTCGCGAATGTCGCGGGAGAGCGTGGCCTGCGTCACGTCGAAGCCTTCGTCCTTGAGCAGCTCGCGCAGCTGTTCCTGGCTGGCGACCGTCGCCGAGCGCACGATCTTGAGGATGGCGGCGTGGCGCTGGGTTTTCATGCATCCAATCTACGGTTTATGCATAGGATGGACGATCCGTCCGGCGACGACCGTCAAGAGGGCGCCGGACGGTCGGACCCTCGGACCGTCGGACAACACCGCCATATCAGCCGCCTTGCCCACCTCGAGCGAACCGATCTCCCGCTCCCAGCCGAGGGCCCGCGCCCCCTCAATGGTCAGCATCCGGAGGGCCTCCTCCCCCCGGATTCCCGCCGCCTCGGCCTCGGCCCAGAGGTCGAGCGCGCCGACGCTCACGACGGAATCGGTGCCCAGCCCGACGGGAATCCCCGCCGCCCGGAGCGCGGGGAGCGGCGCCGTCCCGTGGCCGTGAGCGCGGTTGGAGAGCGGACAGTGCGCCACCGCCGCTGCCACGCTCCTGATCAGAGCGACATCCCCGTCGCTCACCTGCACGCAGTGCACGCACAAACACGGAGTACCAAGCGCCAAGACGCCAAGTTGCAGGAGATACGCCACCGGGGAGCAGCCGTGTCCTTGAACCGCGATCCCGCGCGTGCGGAGTGCCTCCGCGAAGGGCCCCGTACCGTCCCGCACCAGCATGGTCTCGTCCTTCGATTCGGCGACGTGGACGGCGATCGGCAGTCCTTCACGGCGGGAGTATCCAGCCACAGCCCGGTAGAGTGGCGCGCTGACGGTGTACGGTGCGTGCGGAGAAACGCCCAAGCGCACCCGCGGTGATGTCAAGCGCCGCAGCCGCGCCAGTGCCGCCGCCAGCTCCGCCAAGCTCTGCTCGCAGTTCGCGGGGTCGGGGCCGAAGACCTCCTGGTACACAATGCCCCGCCCGCCCAACCGCGCGAGCGCCTCCAGCACCGCGCCGGTACTCCCGGTCTCGGCGACGCAGGTGACGCCGGAAGCCCAGCAGTCGCGGATCCCCTGCTCCGCTGCCCGGACGAACTCCGCCGGCGGCGTCGCGTCCTTCAGCTCGCGCACGCGGCGGATCCAGGGCGCGAACTGGGCTTCTGTGTTCTGCCCCACGAGGTGGGTCAGCTCCAGATGCGTGTGACAGTTCACGAGTCCTGGCACAAGGACCGCGTTGGGAAACTCAAGTGCTTCGGTGCCGCGGGGTCTGGGGACGCGGGTGTGCGGGCCGACGGCAGCGATGCGCCCGTCGGCGCCAACGAGAACGGCGCCATCCGGAATCGATGGCGCCGTGACGGGATGCACCCAGCCGGCGCGGAGGCGCAGCAGCGGTGGCGGCGCGTTCAGGGCGTTAGGGCGGGGCCGAGGACGCGGTGCACCGGGCATTCCTGGGTCGGCTCGGTGCCCGGGTAGAACCATTCCCAGCGGTGGAGCTTTTGCGGGCAGAAGGGCGTCGCCAGGTAACCGGTGGAGTCGTCCACCTCGCGGGTGACGAGCGAGTCGGGCCGGACCCAGTCGGCGGGAGCGGGGCGCCGGTCGTACACATCGCGCATGAACGAGGTCCAGGCAGGGGCCACGATCTTACCGCCGCCCGCATTGTGCTCCAGAATCGCGCGCTGGTAGTCATATCCGACCCACATCCCGGCGACGAGCTCAGGCGTGTAGCCGATGAACCAGGCGTCGGTGTACTGGTCGGTGGTGCCGGTTTTGCCGGCGGCGGGCAGGGTGAAGCCCGCTTTCCAGACGGCGGAGTAGGCGGTGCCGCGCCGGATCACGTCCTTCATCATGTCTACGAGCAGCCAAGTGTGCTCGGCGTCCATCACCGGCTGGTGCACCTGCTGGGGCTGCCAGACGATGTTGCCCTCCCGGTCTTCGACCCGGAGGATGCCCTGCGGCACGGCGCGGGTGCCCAGCGTCGCGAATGCGGAATAGGCGGCGATGATCTCGATCGGCCGAACGCCCTTCGCGCCGATGTGGATCGACGGATAAGGTGGTAACGGCGTGGTAATGCCGTAGCTCTTCGCCTCACCGATGACGGTCTGCTCGCCGAGGGCCATGCCGAGCTTGATCGTCGCCAGATTCCGCGAGCCATAGAGCGCCTTGCGCATCGGAATGGCGCCCCAGGTCGAGTCGTCATCGTCCTTCGGTTGCCACAAGGTGCTGTCGAGCTGCAGGACCGGCGGGTTGAGGGGCGAGTCGTCCAGCATCTCGGTCACCGGGTGGCCGGCGCGGACGGCCGCCGAGTACACGAATGGCTTGAAGGTCGAGCCCGGTTGGCGGACGGCCTGGACGATGCGGTTGTACTTGGAATCCTCGAAGTCGCGGCCGCCGATCATCGCGCGGATGAACCCCGTGTTCGCCTCCATGGCGAGGAAGGCGCCCTGCAGGTACGGCGTGTAGGCCCCTTTGTCCTCGCCATTGGCGCGGGAGGATTCGATGTAGTCACGGTAGGTGACGGCACCGGACGGCAGCTTGCCGTACACGCCGGCCTCGATGGCGTCGAGTTGTGCTTGCAGGGCGCGCTCGGCGGCCTGCTGCATGTCGAGATCCAGAGTAGTGTAGATGCGCAGCCCGCCCTCGTACAGCTCCCGCCCAAAACGCGCGTCGAGCTGGCCGCGCAGCCATTCGACGAAGTACGGCGCCACGTCCCCGTAGTTCGTGCGGGTGGTGGTCAGCACCAGGGGGTACGCCTTCCAGTACTCGACATCCTCGGGCGTGAGGAAGCCCTGGTCTCGCATCAGGTTCAGCACGACGTTGCGCCGTCGCACGGCGCGGTCCGGGTGGGTGCGCGGGTTGTAGGTCCCGGGCGCCTTCGGGATGGCCGCGAGCGTCGTGGCCTCGGCGACGTTCAGGTCGCGGGCCGATTTACCGAAATAGATCTGGGCCGCCGCCTCGACACCGTGGGCGCCGGCGCCCAGGTCGATCTGGTTCAAGTACAGCTGGAGGATCGTGTCCTTGGGGAAGTTGCGCTCGATCTCCAGCGCGACGCGGGCCTCTTTGAGCTTGCGCGTGAGCTTCTTCTCGCGACTGATCTCGTCGGGGAAGATATTCCGCGCGAGCTGCATCGTGATCGTGGAGAATCCCTGGCTGTAGCCGAGGGAGACGAGGTCCGCCTTGAGGGCGCCGAGGATGCGCCGGTAGTCGATCCCGTGATGGGCGTAGAAGCGCTTGTCCTCGGTGGCGATGAACGCCTGGCGCACCGGCAGCGGGATCTGGCTGAGCGGCACGACGGTGCGGCGCTCCAACCCGTACTCGGCGATGAGCCGGCCGTCCGCGGCGTACACCTTTGACGTCTGGGTCTGCCCGCCGCCCTGCAGCGGCAAGAGCCGGGAAATGCTGGGGCAGCGCTCCGCCGCACAAACGCGCGTCCACGAGCCGTACGCCAACCCGGCGCCATACGTCGTGGCCAGCAGGGCGAAGGCCAGGATTCGCCGCCGGGTCGTGGGGTCCTGCCACCAGCGCGCGGGACTCGGCAGCGGGAGGGGCGTGGTGAGCGTGGCCATCGGGCTACAACCTAGTCAGGCCGCCGCGTGCTTGCCAGCGTGAAAGCCATCTCGTACGATTCGCCACCATGACCGATCTCCTCCGGGAACTCGAGTGGCGCGGCTTCGTGCAGCAGGCGACGCCGGGCCTCGTCGCGCATCTCGCCAAGGGGCCGGTCACCGCCTACTGCGGCTTCGATCCGACGACGCCCAGCCTGCAGCTCGGCAACCTGATGCCGCTGATGCTGCTGCGAAACCTGCAACTCCACGGCCACCGGCCCATCGTGCTGATGGGCGGCGGCACGGGCCTGATCGGCGATCCCTCCGGCAAGCGCACCGAACGCCCCCTCCTCACCAAGGAACAGCTCCGGGAGAACCTCCAGCGCATGCGCGACCAGATGGCCCGGTTCCTCGACATCGGCGAGGGGCCGAGCGGCGCCCTGGTGCTCGATAACGCCAAGTGGCTCGGGTCGCTGGGCTTGATCGACTTTCTGCGCGACGTCGGCAAGCATTTCACGGTCAATGTCATGCTGCAGAAGGAATCGGTGCAGGCGCGCCTCGACAGCGGTCTGTCGTACACCGAGTTCAGCTACATGTTGCTGCAGGCGTACGACTTTCTGCACTTGTACCGCGAGCGCGGCTGCACGCTGCAGGTGGGGGGCAGCGATCAGTGGGGGAACATCACGGCGGGCGTGGAGCTGATCCGCCGGGTCGAGAACGGCGTGGCGCACGGCCTTGTCGCCCCATTAGTCACGACGGCGTCCGGCGAGAAGTTCGGGAAGTCGGAAAGCGGAGCGCTTCACCTCGACCCCGCGCTCACCTCGCCGTACAAGTTCTACCAGTTCTGGATGAACGTCGACGACCGTGATGTGGAGTCGTACCTGAAACTGTTCACCCTCAAGCCGCGCGAGGAGATCGCTGGGCTCGCGGCGCAGCGGAAGCAGGATGCCGCGGAGCGCGCGGCACAGCGCGCCTTGGCCCACGAGGTGACGGCGCGCGCTCACGGCGAGACCGCCGCGGCCGGCGTGGCCCGCGCCTCAGCGGTGCTGTTCGGCGACTTCGACCCGCACGGCGCGGACGACGCCACCTTCGACGTGCTCGCCCAGGAAGTGCCGACCGCCACGCTTCCCGCGGCGGACTCGCTCGGCCTGGTGGACGCGGTGATCCGGGCCGGCCTCGCGAAGTCCAAGAGCGAGGCCCGCCGGGCCATCGAGCAGGGCGGAATCTACGTAAACCAGGAGCGGGTCAAAGACGTCGGCAAGACGCTCGAGTCGCGGGATTGGGTGGCCGGGCGCAACCTGCTCTTGCGGAAAGGCAAGAAGGAGTTCGCGCTCCTCAGAGTGGCCCGGCGGTAAGCGACGAGGGATTCGCATGTTCATCGGTCATTTCGCCGTGGGGCTCGCCGCCAAGCGCGTGGCGCCGAAGACGTCGCTCGGACTCCTGATCGCGGCTCCCCTGCTCGCCGACCTCCTCTGGCCGGTGTTTCTGCTGCTCGGCTGGGAGCACGTGGGCATCAATCCCGACGGCCCGCCGTTCCTGAGGCTCGATTTCCTCGACTATCCGTACTCGCACAGCCTGCTGATGGATGGCGTGTGGGCGGCGCTGTTCGCCGGCGGATACTACGCGGTCACACGCTACCGGGCGGGCGCGCTGATGATCGCCTGCGGCGTCGTGAGTCACTGGGTGCTGGACGTGATCACCCACGTCCCCGACATGCCGCTCACGCCGGGGGAAGGTGCGACAAAGGTCGGGCTGGGACTGTGGCACTCGGTCCCGGGAACGATGGCCGTGGAAATCGCGATGTTCGCGATCGGCAGCTACCTCTACCTGACCGCGACCAGAGGGCGGGACGCGGTGGGACGCTACGCGGTGGGGGTGATGATCGCCGTGCTCTTCCTGTTGTACGTCTTCACGGCGAACGCCGCACCGCCGCCGAACGTTCGGGCGCTGGGCATCGGCGGTCTCGTGTTCGGCGCGCTGTTCCCCCTGTGGGCGTGGTGGGGAGATCGGCACCGGGAGGCGGCGGCGGCGCCCGGCACCGGGGGAGGGGCACGGCCCCCGGGTTAGACCACCCCCTCCAGTACGTCGATCACCTTTTCCATCTCTTCCATCGTGTTGTAGCAGTGCGGTGAGAGGCGAATGGCGCCCTCGCGCAGCGAACACACGATGCGGGCCCGCTTCACGGCGTAGAACGCCTCGACGGCCTTGGCCGGCGCGAGGCAGAGGATCGCCGAATGATGCTTGTCGTCCCGCGGCGAGACGACCCGCACATCGTGGGCGTCGGCCCACTTGAGCACCGGCTCGTGCAGCGCGCGCGTGCACTCGGCGATGTCGCGGATCCCGATCTCGAGCAACATGTCCACCGAAGACGTGAACCCGTAGAAGTCCTGGAACGGCAGGGTGATCAGCTCGAAGCGGCGCGCGTCGGCACGGAAGTTGGGGTTGTATTCGGTGAGCCGCGAAAAGTCGTCCGTGCCTTCGAAGGCCATCCATCCGGTCACCGTCGGCTCGAGTCGTGGCACGAGCTCCTTGCGCACGTACACAAACCCCGATCCCCAGGGCGAGAGCAGCCACTTCTGGCCGCCGCAGGCGAGGACGTCGACGGGGGTTTCGCGCACATCCAGCTCCATGTTCCCCACGCCCTGGATGCCGTCCACCACCAGATAGGTGCCGTTGGCGCGACAGGCCGCCCCGAGGCGCTTCAGGTCGGCGCGGTAGCCGTTGGAGAACTGGACGAACGAGACGGCGAGCACGCGGACGCGGGGGTCGCGCAACCGCTCCAGCAGCGCGTCCTCGTCGGGCCAGCCTTCGGCGCGGCACGGGGCGAGCTCGACCTCGATGCCATCCTTCTTGAGGAGCAGCCAGGGATACACGTTCGCTGGGAACTCGCGGTCGGAGACGACGATCTTCTCCCCCGGCAGCACCGGGAGGGCGCGGGCCGCGAGGTTCAGCCCCCAGCTGGTGTTGGTGGCGAGCGCGATCTCGCCCGTATCGGCGTTGATCAGCCGGGCGGCGGCGTCGCGCGCCGCCGCGAGCCCGGCCTGCAAGTCGCGGTCGGGGAGGAGGTGCGGCGCGGTGCGCTTGGCCGTGAACGCGTCGACGACGCGGCGCGTGCGCTCCGGGATCGGGCCGATCGAGGCGTTGTTCAAGTAGACGGTATCGGCGGTCCAGGGAAACTCGGCGTCCCGGAGCGCCTTGGTGCTCTCGCGCAGCGCGCGCACGCGCGTGGGGTGGGAAACGATCTCGGTCACAGCGCCGCCCCCCCACCCCCCGCTCCCCGGAGGCGCACATCGAGGGCGTCGCGCAGCCCATCGCCCAGCAGGTTGAGGCCCAGGACCGCGCAGCCGATCGCGAGCCCGGGGTAAAGCGATACCCACGGCGCCACGCGCAGCAGATCACGTCCCTCGGACACCATCGCGCCCCACGAGGGGGTGGGCGGCTGGGCCCCCAACCCCACGAACGACAAGGCCGCCTCCGCCATGATGGCGCCACCGATGCCGAGCGTCGTCGCGACCACCACGGGCGCGATCACGTTGGGCAGCAGATGGCGCGTCACGATGCGGGTGTCCGACGCACCGAGGGCGCGCGCCGCCTGCACGTACTCCAGGGCTCGCACGACCAGGACCTGGCCGCGCACGATGCGGGCCATGCCGGCCCACCCGACGACGCCGATCACCACGAAGACGAGCGGTAGGGAGGGCTTCACGGCGGCGGCGATGGCGATCAGGAGGAGGAGCGACGGGAAGGCGAGGGTGACGTCCGCGACACGCATCACGGCGGCGTCGATCCAGCGGCCGTAATATCCGGCCACGAGGCCGAGTGCGAGCCCGAGCACGCAGGCGATGCTCTGGCTGATCAGGCCGACCGCGAGCGAGAGCCGTGCCCCATACAGCACTCGCGACAGCACGTCGCGGCCCTGGGCGTCCGTGCCGAGCAGGAACGCTGGGGAGGGCGGCTCGAGGCTCCGGGCGAGCGCGCCGCGCACGGGGTCGGCGGGCGCGAGCCAGGGCGCGAGCAGCGCGGCGAGCACCATCAGGACGACGATCGCAAGACCGGCCAGGGCCCAGCGGTCGCGGGCGAGGCGGTACCAGACGAGTGGCGCGTGCATGGGGGCTTCGACTACGTTACCCGGGACATCATCATCAGGGCAAGCGGACGCATCGCGTGAGACCCGGCACACCGTTCACACTGATTCTGGGCGGCGGGGGGATGAAGGGGGTGGCGCACGTGGGCGTCCTGCAGGCGCTCATCGAGCGCGGCCTGGCCCCATCGCACATTATCGGCTCGAGTGTCGGCTCCTTGATCGGGGCCGCTTGGGCCGCGGGCCACAGCATTCCCGAGCTGCGGGAGATGGCGATCGGCCTGCGGCGCAAGGACGTGTTCGTCGTGGCACATGCCGACATGGCCTTCAAGCGGATGCGCTCCCCCGCCCTGTTCCGTCGCGAGCCGCTCGAGCACCTGATCGCGCGGTTGATCGGCGACCGCACGTTCACGGAGCTCAACCTGCCCGTGGTCGTGAACACCGTGGACATCAACTCGGGGATGCAGGTGTTCTGGGGCCTGACCGGGCTCGACGAAGTGCGCGTGGGGGACGCGGTGTTCGCCTCCTGCGCCCTGCCGGGCTACCTGCCGCCGCGGGAGATCCGCGGCCACTTCTACGTGGACGGCGCCACGGTGGACAACCTGCCGGTGGGCGCCGCCCGCGCCCTGGGCGGCGAATGCATCCTCGCCGTGGACGTCTCGGCCTCGAGCGCGCTGCGCGCCGACACCCAGGAGGAGGGCTTCGCGGCGGTGTTCGCGCGCGCCACCGAGGTCGCGATGCAGTCGTTGCTCGAGCTGCGGATGCGTTCCTGGACCACGCCGCCCGTCTACTATATCCACCCCCGCGTGGAGCACATCTCGATGTTCTCGTTCGATCACCTGCGCGAAGTGGTGGAGGAGGGGTACCGGGCGACCAGCGCGGCGCTCGAGCGGCCGGGCGAATGGCCTGTGGCGGGCGACGAGGGCGTCTATCCGAAGCGCCGCGTGATCGTGCGCGTGGAACGGGAGCGCTGCATCGGGTGCGGGGCATGCCTGGTGCAGGCGCCCCCCGGCATGTTCGTGCTGGACGCGGAGGGGAAAGCGGTGGTGACGACGCCGGAGCAGGAGTGGTCCCCGACGGGCGGGGGCTTCATCCGCCACTGCCCGACCTATGCGATCAGTGCGCGGCCCGCGGCGGCGGTCGCCGAAACGCTGCGTCGATCCGGATGAAGTCCCGCGCGACGCGATCCCAGTTGTAGTACGTCTCGACCGCGCGGCGCCCCGCCGCCCCCATCGCCTGCCGCCGCTCGACGCTCCGCAGCAGATCGATGATCCCCGCCGCGACCGGCTCGGGCGCCGTCGAGTCTACGAGAATCCCCGTCTCACCGTCGCGCACCGCGTCGGGTACTCCGCCCGAGCGGCCGGCCACCACCGCGAGCCCCGATGCCGACGCCTCGACGAGCGAAATCCCGAATCCCTCGACCAACAGGTCGTGGCGACGCGAGGCGCCGACGTACAGGTCGGCCGCGTTGTACAGCGCCGGCAAGTCCCGGTCCGACACCGGGCCGAGCAACCGCACCGCGTCCCCGAGGCCGAGCTCGGCGATGAGCGCCTCCAGCTGCGGGCGCCGCGGCCCCAGGCCCGCGACCGCGTATCGCGCCGCCGGCACGGCGGCGCGGACGGCCGGGAGCGCGAGAATGGTCATGTCGATCCCCTTGTGCCACTCGAGCCGCGCCACAGTGAGGAGCCAGGGACCCGTCCCCACCCCCAGCCCGTACTTCTGCCGGACCGCCGTCGCGTCGATGCCGGGCCGGAAGCGCGTCGGCTCGGTGCCGAGGGGCACGACCTCCACGCGGGCAGCGAGATCGGGACGGCCCAACAGCCCGTACACCGAGCGCGCGAGGCCCGCGGTCCAGGAGCTGTTGGCCACGAGCACGGCGGCGTTGCTCACGAGCGCGCCGGCGGTCCAGCGCTTGAAGCGGCTGCGGCGGATCTTGGCCTCGAGCAGCAGCAGCTCCGTCCCGTGCACCACGACGCCGTAGGGGATGCCATAGCGGCGCGTCAGCCACCAGGCGGGATAGCCGGCCGGCTTCAGCTCTCCGCACCAGGCGAATCCCGGATGCCAGCGCCGGGCCAGCGCGCTGGCACGCCACGTCCAGAGGGCGAGCCCGTTGATCGTGCGGAGCCGGGTCGCGCGGATGCCGGTGCGGTCGATCCGTTGCGAGAAGCCGGCGTCGCTCTCGACGCTGGTGGCCTCGGCGCCGGTGGAGACCACGAGCGACTGCGGCGGGTAGCGGCGCGCCAGCTCGCCCATCATCCGGGCGATGCCGCCGCCGTGCGGCGGAAAATTGAAGGCGAGGAGAAGGGTGGTGTTCAGGCGACCTGGGACTCGATCTCGCGGAGATCCCGGATCACGCGGTCCCAGTTGAAATAGGTCTCGACGGCCTTCCGGCCCCCCTGCCCTAGCCGTCGCGCCAGCAGCTGGTCGCGGAGCAGGCGTCCCAGCGCTGCGGCGACCGCGCCGGGCGCGTCGGGCTCCACCACGAAGCCGGTCTCCCCGTCCCGCACCGCCTCCGCGAGCCCGCCGCTGTTCCCCGCCACGACGGGGAGCCCGCAGGCGCTCGCCTCGGCCAAGGCGATCCCGAAGCCCTCGACGCGCGTCCCGTCGGCGCGGCGCGACACGCCGAGGTAGACCGATGCGACGTTGTAGAGCGCCGGCAGGTCCGCTTCGGGTACCGTGCCGGCGAAGCGGATGGCGTCGGCGATCTTGAGGTCAAGGGCGAGCTTCTTGTAGGCCTCCTTCTGCTTGCCCGTCCCGATGACGAGGTAGTGGAGATCGACGTTTTGCTTGCGCAGCTCCGCCACCGCTTTGAGCACGGTATCTACCCCTTTGTAGGGCTCGAGCCGCGCGACGGTGAGCGCCCAGAGGTCGCCGTTGAGGCGGTAGCGGGCGCGCACCTCGCGCGTGTCGAGCCCCGGCCGGAACTGCTCGGGGTCTGTGCCGAGCGGCACGACGCGGACGTGTTCCGCCAGGGGGTCGAGCCCCAGCTCCCGGAGCACCTTCTGCGCCTGCTCGCGGGTCCATTGGCTGTTGGCGACCACCGCCACCGCGGAACCCAACAGCGCCTTGAGGGTGCGCCGCGCCCAGGCGGAGTGATGGATCGCGTGGAGCTCCTTGAGGACGTCGCCACCGTGGACCAGCACGCCGTACTTGGTACCGACGCGCTCGTGCGCCCATTTGGCGGTGTAGGCCGCGGGGCGTACGGAGTCGCACCAGGCGAACCGCGGCTTGTGCTGTCGCGCCAACGTGGCGACGCGGCGCGCCCAGAAGAGCAGGCCGGCGAGATTCTTCAGGGATCGGGAGGAGATCGGCAGGCGGTCGATCACGGCGGGGGCGTAGTGGCTGTCCATCTCGGCCGAGTCGCGGTGCTGGCCGGTGGAGACGAGCAGCTCGCCCCGGGGATAACGGCGAGTGATCTCTCCCATCATGCGCGCGATCCCGGTCTGCATTGGCGGGAACTCGTCGGTCAGCAGGAAGGTCTTAGTCATCGACGCGGCGCTGCAGCTCCCACAGGCGGGCGTACTTGAGAAACACGCTCACGGCGGCGAGCCCGCAGAGAACGACGCCGTGCCACCCTTCAAGGATCCCCAGCTGCAGGACGTAGGTCCGGAAAAATGTGAACGGCGGCCGCACCAGCAGGTCGCCCACCCATGCCCGGCGCCCCCCGTCCCACAGGTCCTGCGCGCCCCAGGCCGCGTAGCGGCTCAGCTTGTCCAGGTGCTCGGTCAGGTCCCGGTACGGCACGTGCTCTACGGGCACCTGCAGCCGCCCGACGTCCGTCACCGGCTCGAGCCCCTCGTGCACCCGCCGCTCTACGAACCGCCGTTCGCGCCGAAACAGTCGCACCGACCAGTCGGTCCCCCACCCGGCGTACCGCATCGTCCGCCCGAGGTACACGTTGCGGCGACGCACCGCGTAGGCCTCGTGACGTGGGGACGAGACCACCGCCGCGAGCTCGCGCGCGAGCTCAATTCCGATCCGCTCATCCGCGTCGAGGGCGTACACCCATTCGTGCTTCGCTACGGCGATGGCCTCGTTGCGCTGGCCGGCGATCGTCGTCGCCGCGCTCTCGATCACCCGCGCGCCCGCCCCCCGAGCCGCCGCGACGGTCCCGTCGCTGGAGCCGCCGTCGGACACGATCACCTCGCCGCTCCAGGTGAGATGGCGAACACACTCCGCAATCTGCGCCGACTCGTTGAGGGTCGGGATGATGACCGTGAGCGGCGTCGGCATGCCTTCCTAATGCTAACGGGGGCGTTCCCCGCGGAGCAATCGCCGACGCTCGTGGGCCTCCTGGTAGACCACCTCGGTTCGCTGGGCGGTTCGCTCAAGCGTGAAGTCGCGACGGACGAGGGCGCGCGCCGCCCCGCCCAGCCGTGCGCGGGCGACGGGGTCCTCGAGCAGCCGCGCCAGCGCCGCCGCCCACGCCGCGGGATCGAGCGGCGGCACCAGCACGCCCGTATCGGGAGCGATGAGGTCAGGATTGCCGCCCGCGTCGGACGCCAGGACCGGCAGCCCCACGGCCATCGCCTCGAGCAGCGCTTGGGACAGGCCCTCGATGCGGGACGGCAGCGCGGCGAGGGCCGCTAGGCGGTAGAACGCGAGCGGCCGCTCGGTGAACCGCACGAACACGACCCGATGGCGCGGCGGGAGCGCCGCCGCGAGGGCGGCCAGCTCTGCGTCGGGCTCGACGCCGACGCACGCCAGGACCACCGGCGGCGTGAGCCACGCCAGCGCCCGCAGCAAGACGTCCTGGTCCTTGCGGCGGGCGACGACGAGGATCACCGGGCGGCCGCCCGCATCGAGCGCGGCGCGCGCGGCCGCCAGCTCGGGCGCCGGGAGGGGAGCATCCAGACGCGCTACGTCGATGCCATTCGGCACGACGCGCAGCCGGCCGCCGGGATGCCACCGGCGCCGCAGCGCGCGGCCCACCGCCTCGCTCACCGCGACGGTGCGGTCGGCGGCGGCGCCGATGGCGAAGAGCTCGAGCGGCGAGGTGAGGGGCATCGTGCGCCGTGTGACGACGAACGCTTGCGGCAGGCGGCCACGCCAGCGCAGCCAGGTGAGCGCGCGCCGATCGACGGACGCGTGGCTGTTGACCACGTCCACCCGCTCCCGCGCGATGACCTCGGCGAGTCGCCGTGCGAGGGGACCGAGGCGCGAAAAGTCGAGCGGCACATGGGCGAGCCCCGCTTCCTGCCCCAGCCGCGCCAGCAGCGACTCCGCGCGGCAGCCCAGCAGCACGCGATGACCGCGTCGCTGCAGGTGCTGGCTGAGGTTGAGGATCGACTGCGTCGAGCCGGCGCCGTCGCCCTGATGGGTCAGCTGCAGGACGGTGAGCGGGGCGTGGGACATGTCACGAAGCTAGTGCCGTTCCAACTCTTCTCGCAAAGGAAGCGCCCTGGTTATACTCTACGCGCGATGCACATCGCGGTCGCGTCCCATCACCGCCTGCCCGTCAAGGGTTACGGCGGCACCGAGCGGATCGTCGTCGCGCTGGTGCGCGGTCTCGCGGCGCTCGGCCACCGCGTGACCCTGATCGCCGCCACCGGCACGAAGCTTCCCGAAGCGAGTGTCGTCGAAGTTCCGCCCAAACGGCTGCGCGATCCCGCGCTCGATTTCTCGGCCCTGTTCCCGCGCGACGCCGCCGTGCTGCACACCCACTTCCCCGTCCGCAAACTCCCCGCGGGTGGGATACCGTTCCTGCAGACCCTGTACGGCAATCTCAAGCGGGGCGAGGCGGTGCCCCCGAATACCGTCTTCCTCTCGGGCAATCACGCGGCGCGCAACGGCCGCGACGCATTCGTCTACGCGGGGCTCGACCCCGCGGAGTTCGTGTTCCGCGAGCGCAAGGACGACTACGATTTCTTCATCGGCCGGCTGCACAGCGCCAAGGGCTACCACTGGGCAGTCGAGGGCGCCAAGCGCACAGGGCGACGACTCATCCTGGCCGGCGGCTGGCGACCGAGCTTCACGGGGAAGATCAAGTACGTGGGCGAGGTGGACGGCAAGGAGAAGGCGGAACTGCTCGCCAGTGCGCGCTGCCTGTGGATGCCGGCGCTGTGCGACGAGCCGTTCGGGCTCACGAGCATCGAGGCGCTGTTCTCCGGCACCCCGGTGTTGGGGACCCGGCGCGGCGCGCTCCCGGAAGTGTTGACCCCCGAGGTCGGCGCCCTGTGCGACACGCTGGACGATATGATCGAAGCGTCCCACACCATCCACACCCGGAGCCCGGCTGCGTGCCGCGCGCACGCGGAGCGCTACTTCACGCACCTGGTGATGGCCGCAGCGTACGTGCGCGTGTATCGCTCCCTGTGCGATACAGGGGCGCTGCCGCCGGGGCAGCCCACGCCTTACGCGCCGCGCTGAGCGGGGGGCGCCCTTCCCCAAAGGAGCCGCTCCGCCGTGGCAGTCGCATGCAGGAGGCAGAGCGGGAAGAAGTGCACCAGGTGGCGACCGAAGCCCGTCCGGATGACGAATAGCGTGCTCATCTGGGGCTGGCCCAAGAAGGTGAGGGCCGCGTACACCGCATAAGTCCCAACCCACCCAGCCAGACCCGCCAGACCCAGCCGCCGAGCCAGGTCCGTCCCGGTCCGCGGCACCGAGCGCGCCGCCCAGATGACGACGATCACCCAGGCCCACGCGAATGCGCCGTAGCCGTAGTGTGAGAACACCTGCCCCTGCACCCCGTACGCGAGTCGGGTCATCGCCAGCGGCGCCGGCACAGGCGCGGGCGCCCACTGGGGAAGCGGGGGCAGGACGCCGAGGGTTGGCGCGAACCCAACCGGCGCCTCCAGCGCGGCGGGCCGCAAGGTCCAGCTGAGGTAGCCGGCGGCGGCGCCCGCGAGCGGGAGCCACAGCCGCAGATCGCGCCGCTCGCGCGCCGTCCAGATCAGGACCGCCATGGCCACAAGGAACTCCGGAAGGCCGTCGCGACGGATGAGCGCGATGGTGGCGCCCGCCACCGCTCCCATCGCGAGTCCGAGCCCGCGCGAGGAGACGAGCGCGCCGTCGTCGCTCGCTACGGCGATCGCCGCGGCGATGGCGATCATCACCGGCACGCCCGCGTACGCCGACACCTGGCCCTTGAAAACGTGATCGGTGGCGAGCAGCCACACCAACCCCCAGGGGGCGAGCCTCGGCGCCACACGCCGCAGCAGCTGATAAAACAGCAGGGCGAACGCGCCGAACAGCAGCAGCGGAAGCAGGCGGCCCTGGAACGTGGGATCGCCGACGCCAAGCCACAGGATCAACGAGTGCAGGGGCGGGCGCACTGGATCGAGGCAGTCGAACACGCCGGTGAGCGCGCCGCGCTCGGCAAACTTGAACGCCCGACAGGCCCAGATTTGCTGGAAAATGTGCGGTACCTGCGCACCGTAGCAGGCGAGGGCAAGCCACAGGGCGGGGTGCCGCCGCGGGGCGGGGGAGGGGGGGGGGGTGAGCGCCGGGTCCGGTGGCGGCGTAGGCGCGGCGGAGACAGGGGCACGCCGGACCCACGCGCCGCCCACGAAGTAGAACACCAGCACCGGCCACGTGAGCGAGGGGGTGAGCCGGCCCAGAGCGAGACCCCAGGCGTAATGAGCGATCGCCAGCCCCCAGGCAACC
This sequence comes from Gemmatimonadota bacterium, assembly GCA_003223415.1. Lineage (GTDB taxonomy): Bacteria > Gemmatimonadota > Gemmatimonadetes > Gemmatimonadales > GWC2-71-9 > 13-1-40CM-70-15. The sequence goes on along the minus strand of QHUY01000063.1, from coordinate 10,350 downwards.
AGCAGGAAACGCAGTGCCCACGCCGCCGCCCGCCGCGGGCCATCCGCCCCAGAGGCGTGCAGCGGAAGCCACCACCACGCTGCCAGCGCAAGCAGCCCGCACATCAGGAGGTCGGCGCCCAGCCCCGGCGAGGGGCCCAGGGGACGCACGCCTGCGGCCAGCCCCTCACGGAGCATCACGCCGGCCCGCCACGCGCCGATGCCCAACTGCACCGCCGTCAGGAGCCCGAGGACAATCCAGGGCGCGCGCCAGGGGGCTGAGGGAGCGTGAGGGGCGGGGATCATCTCACACGAGGCGGTAGTTGCGAAACTCGAACAGGCGCGTTCCGGTGAGATGCTCGATCCAGTCCGAGACGTAGAAGCGTACGTGCTCCGGCTTGAGGCGCCTCGGCCCGATGACGCGCTCGGGGTCCTGGGCGCGCGCGGCGATCCACGCGAGCGCGGCACGCGGATGCTCGCCGCTGAAGGGCTTGAGCAGTGGCTGCCAGTCGAGGTAGCCCTTGGCCTGCTCGCGCGCCGACCGCTCTTTGCTCCAGGGGTAAATGGTCTTGGAGATCTCGTACTTCTCCCGGATCGCGCGCGCCGGCCGGGCCCAGCCGTAGTGGAACATGACGGCGTCGGTGAGGCGCGCGCGGATCTTCCGGTACCCCGCGCCGACCCGGAAGCCCTGCGCGCCCTGGTACGGACGGATGTCCGGGCCCAGCCGGATGCAGCGCACCTCGCGGCGGTACCAGCGTCGGCTCGTCGCGAGGGTGTCGAAGCCGCCGTAGAAATGGAGATACTGGACGAGCAGGCCTTCCACCCGCTCGTCCCCGTCCCACTCGGCGGTTCGGTCCTTCAGGAGTCGCGCCCCCGTCTCGTGCAGCACCTCGTCGGCCTGGATGTAGATGCCCCAGCGTCCGCGACAGGCGGCCATCGCCTTTCGGGTCTCGATCGAGAGCATCTCGTTTTGCTTCGTGAAGTCCCACTGGCTGTCCAGGATGCGGACGCGCGGGTCGTCCAGGGACGCCACGAGCTCGCGGGTTCCGTCCTCGGACTTCCCGACGTTCACTACCACTTCGTCACACACCTCGAGCACGGAGCGGATCGCCGGGACGATGGGGAAGTCGAGCGTGATCGCGTTGCGCACGATCGTAAAGCCGGACAGCATGGCGGTCAGGTCCGGAACTGCAGGTTATAGAGGCGGCGGTAGAGCCCATCGGCGGCGAGGAGATCCGCGTGGCTGCCGCACTCGACGATCCGACCCTCGTGGAGCACCACGATCCGGTCGGCGTGCTGCACGGTGGCCAGGCGGTGGGCGATGACGAACACCGTGCGGTGCCGCATGAGGCGGTCGATCGCGTCCTGCACGAGCCGCTCCGACTCAGTGTCGAGCTGGCTCGTGGCCTCGTCCAGGATGAGGATCGGCGGGTCGCGCAGCACGGCCCGGGCGATGGCGATGCGCTGGCGCTGGCCGCCCGACAGCCGCGTGCCGCGCTCTCCCAGCACCGTCTGGTAGGCCTCGGGCAGCCGCGCGATGAAGTCCTCGGCGTTCGCCGCCGCGGCGGCGGCGCGCACTTGGTCCAGCGTGAAGTCGGTGCGCCCGTAGGCGATGTTGGCAAACACCGTATCGTTGAGCAGGATCGTCTCCTGCGAGACGATCCCCATCAGGGCGCGCAGCGAGCGCCGGGTGTACCGGGTGATCGGGACCCCGTCCATGAAGAGCGCGCCCGCCGTGGGCTCGTAGAAGCGGGGCAGCAGGTCCACCAGGGTGGTCTTCCCCGCCCCCGACGGCCCCACGACCGCCACGACCTGACCGCGCCGCACCTCCAGCTCCACGTCGCGCAGCACCTCGGCTTCGTCGGCGTAGGCGAACGAGACCCGGCGGTATTCGATCCGCTCGTGGAATTGTGCGGTCGTCTCCCCCGGCCGGTCACCTTCGTCGGGAGTCAAGTCGAGTACCTCGTACACGCGGCCCGCCGACGCCAGTGCGCCGGCCATCACCGCCGGGTAATTGGATACCGACTTGACCGGCGACATCAGCCGCAAGGCGACGACCAGGAACGTGATCAGCTCCTCCGGACGCATCGCCGGGCGGTCGCCGAGGGCGAGCAGCGTGCCGTACCACAGGATGCCCACGATCATCATCCCACCGAATACCTCGGTCACGGGGCTGGTGAGGGAGGAGAAGCGCTGGGCACGCAGCACCCGCTTGCGGTAGCGGTCGGCGAGCGCCTTGAACCGCGACAGCTCGAACGCCTCGGCGACGTAGGCACGCGCTGGTGAGCTCGCCGCGCTCGGTCACGAGCTCGCTAGAGCGGCGGCGCAGCCGGGAGATGAGGGGGCGGATCACAAACAGCAAGACCGGCGCGAACAGCAACGCCACCAGCGTGAGCCGCAGCGACAGGCCGACCAGGATCGCCAGGTAGACGACGATCATGACGCTGTTCTGTAGCAGCGAAGCGAGCGCCGCGCTGACCGCCATCTTCACGGCGTCGGTGTCGTAGATCAGCCGGGCAATGCTCTGGCCCACTTTGGTGCGCTGGAAGTAACCAAGCGGCAGCAGCTGCAGGTGGCGGAACAGCCGCAGCCGCAGGTCGCGCACCACGCTCTCCTGGATCACCACGTTCCAGTAGGCGGCGGCGTATTCGGCGGCGTTCTTGAGGACCAGCGCGACGAGCAGGATGACTACTACGTTGCGCAGCGCCGCCTGCGGCGCCCCCGCCGTGATCAACGCCCCCGTCAGGCGGGCGAGCACCGCCTGCACGGCGGAGCCCCCGGCGGGCCCTAGCGCCTGCTGGCCAAACAGCGTCCGCAGGAACGGGATCAGCAACGCGATCGTGAAGCCATCCAGCACCGACGCCAGGACGGTGGCGAGGATGGCGGCGGTGAAGAGGAAGGAGTACGGGCGGAGGAGCTGGAGCAGCCGGGCGCCCGACCGCATTCACCGCACTCCGCGGCGGGGCGTCAGCAGGGCCACCGGCAGGATCACCTCTTCGGGGGTCACCCCGCCGTGTAGGAAGGAGCCGCGGTAGCGGGCCTGGTACTCGCGCAGCTTGGTGGGATAGACGAAGAAGCAATCGCCGGTCGCCAGCAACATGCGCACGCCTAGTCCCATCCCCGGCAGGCCGTACGCCTTGAGGTCCTCGACGAGGATGGCCGCCTCGGGGTCCTCGGCGCGCAGGTCCTCGCCGAACTTGTAGCGCAGGTTGGCAGTGGCGTCCCGCTTGGCATATACCGTGGCCGGCGTCTCGCAGTGGATCGCACCGTGATCGGTGGTGAGCAGCACCGGCACGCCGCGCCGCTCGGCCTCCTGCAGCGCCGCCAGCACCGGCGAGCGCTCGAACCAGGTGCGCGTGAGCCCGCGCAGGGCGTCGGCGTCGCGCGCCACCTCGTACAGGATCGCGTTCTCCGAGCGCCCGTGCGTGAGCTGGTCGATGAAGTTGAAGACGAGCGCCGTGACGCCGTCCTGCGCCAGGTGCGCGGGCAGCCGACGCAGCAGATCCTCGCCGTCCGAGGCGCTGAACAGCTTCTCGTAGCGCACGGGCACGGGCGTGCCCACGAGGTCCTGGAGCTGCTCGGTGAGGAGCTCGGCCTCGTGAGCGTTGAGGCTCTCCTCGTCGGAGGGCGCGCCCCACCAGTTCGGGTGCCGCGCAGCGATTTCCATCGGGAACATGCCGCTGAAAATGGCGTTGCGGGAAAACGGCGTGGCGGTCGGGACGATGCTGAAATAGTGGGACTCCTCGACGTCGAACAGCGGCGTCACCAGATCCCGCAGCACTTCCCACTGGTCGAGCCGCAGGCAGTCGATCACGATGAACAGCACCCGGCCGCCCGTCGCCCCCCCCGCCCCCCCCCGCCCCGGTGACTGGAGCACCGGCACGAGGAATTCCGCTCCCACGTCCACCGAGAGCGGGGGGCGGTCCCCTTCCGGGTTCGCGAGCCACTTCGGGTAGTGCCGGCGGAAGAACCCGGAGAAATCGCGGCGCAGGCTCTCCTGCAGGGTGCGCAGCGCCTCGGATAGCCCAGGCTCGTGGGCGCCGGCGAGCCGCACTTCCCAGCGCGTGAGCTCGGCGACCAGCTCGACCCACTCGCGCCAGGCGAGGGTCGCGCCGCGCCGGGCCTCGAGCTCGCGAAACCGCGTCACGAAGTCGCGCGCGCGCCGCTGCTGGCGGATCCGGTCGCCTTCGAGCAGGCGCGTCACGACGGACAGGACCTGTCGCGGGTGCACGGGCTTCACGAGGTAGTCGTCCACCTCGATCCCGATCGCCTCGCGCAGCGTGCCCTCGTCCTCGCTCTGCGTCACCATCACCACCGGCATCGCCGGATCGATGGCGCGGATCTCCCCCAGCAGCTCGAGGCCGCGGCGACCGGGCATCTGCTCGTCGAGGAGCACCACGCTGTAGGGCTGTCGGCGCAGTAGGGCCAGGGCATCGTCCCCATGCGCCGCCTGCTGCACGGAGAACCCCTGTTGCTCGAGGAACCGGCGGTGCGCGGCGAGCCCCTCGACCTCGTCGTCGACCCAGAGAATGCTTTTCGGCCGGGGAGAGGGCATCGGGGCGAAAGCTAGTGCCGTGCCAACTCGTTGTGCCAGTGGTGGCGAATCGCTGTTCCGATTCCGAAGAGTTGGGCCCGCTCTCGTCCGACTGGCGAGGCCCGGCAACACGCCGATACATTGGCCGCGTGCTGACCATTCTGCTGGTGCGCTTCAGCTCCATCGGGGACATCCTGCTGACGACGCCGCTCGTGCGCGCCCTCCGCCGCCGCCACCCCGAGGCCCAGCTGGTCTACGTCACCAAGCGGGCCATGGCCCCGCTCGTCGCCGACAACCCCTATCTCTCGCGCATCGTGACCCTCGAGCCCGGCGAGCCGCTGCGTCACCTCGCCGGGCGGCTCCGCCCGCTCGGCGCCACGCACGGTCTCGACCTGCACGGCAGTCTGCGCAGCGCGGCGCTGCGCCTGCTGGTGCGGACTCGCTGGCGCGGCTACTCCAAGCGCCGGCTCGCGCGCACCCTGCTCATCGGCACCAAGATCGACCTCTACCACGCGCACGTCCCCGTCGCCGAGCGCTACTTCGAGGCGGCGCGCGGGCTGGACGTCCGCCCCGACGGCGGGCCCCCCGAGTTCCACATCGGCACCGGAGCGCGCGAGCGCGCCGATGCGTGGCTCGGCGAGCGCGGCCTTTCGCAAGTGCGCCTCGCCGCGCTCGCCCCCGGGGCGGCGCACGCCACCAAGCGTTGGCCCGTGGCGCACTGGATCGCGCTGGCCGACCGGCTTCGCGGCGCGGGCTATGCGCCGATCGTGGTCGGCGGCCCCGACGACCGCGGCATCGCTCAGCAGCTCGCCAGCCATGCCGAGAGCGCGGCCGGGGAGTGCTCGCTGCAGGAGACGGGAGCACTGCTCGCACGGGCGAGGGTGCTCGTCTCCAACGACACGGGCGTGATGCACATGGCGACCGGCGTCGCGACGCCGGTCGTCGCGCTCTTCGGCCCGACGGTGGAGCAGTTCGGATTCTTCCCCTACCGCGCCCGCGCTCGCGTGCTGCAGCGCGACCTCGACTGCCGCCCCTGCTCCGCCATGGGCACGGCGACGTGCCCCCTGGGCCACCACCGGTGCCTCGGAGACATCACCCCAGCCGACGTGATCCAGGCGGTGGAGGGCGTGGCGGCGTGACCCCCGCCCCCACTCCCTGCGAGGAGCGGTTGATCGCCCTGCTCTCGGCCGCGAGCCGCGGGTCCAAGCGCGACGGCCTCTATGCGTTGTGGCTGGTATTGCGGGCCGCGGAGGGGCTGCTCCCCCCGCACCCGCTCAGCGGCAAGAATCACCGGCGCCGCCTCCAGGCACTCGAGACCCGGCTGGGGAGCCTCGCCCTGCCGGCGCCGCTCAAGCGGGCCCTGGTCGCGGCCCAGCACCACCTCGCGCCCGCGACCCCGGCGGCCGCCGCGCTGGTCCTCTCTCAGCTCGTGGCGCCGGCCCGGGACGTGCTGGGGGCGGAGGCCGCCGAGGCGGTCGCGATTGCCGCCCGTTCGGCGCGCATACATTTATAGGCATGAGCACGCGGCGGCTCGAGAAGCGGCCCTCGCTGGAGGCGATCGTCCAGCGCGTGGACGACCAGCGACCGGGGGAGGTCACGGGAGACACCATTCCCTCGGGCTTCGCCTCGCTCGACAAGTTCCTGGGAGGGGGGTTCCGGCGGCGCGACCTGGTCGCGCTCGGCGGGGACGTGGGCGCGGGGAAGTCCGCCCTTGCCCTCGGCTTCGCGCTGCGTGTGGCGCAGCAGGGGATCGGCGTCGCGTATCTGTCGGGGGAGATGGACGAGGAGCGGCTCATGGAGCGCGCGCTCGCCATCGAGGGCCGCGTCGCCGTGGACGAGCTGCGCGGCGGGGCACGGGTGCTGGGCGACCAGACCCGCGCCGGCATCGGCGCCGCGGCGGTGCGGCTGCGCGGGCTGCCGCTCGCGATGCTGCCGCTCGCCGCCCCGGACCTCGAAACCATGGCGGAGCGTCTCGACCCGCTGCGCCAGCTCGGCCTCGTCGTCCTCGATTACCTGCAGCTCATTCCCGCACCGGCCGGCGTGGTGCGTGCGAGCCAGGACGAGGACCTCGCGCTGGTGCTGCGGCGCTGCAAGGCTCTGGCGCTGGAGCGTCAGGTGGCGCTGCTCGTAGTGACGCAACTGCCCCGGCTCGCCGCCGAGCGGGCAAACCCGCGCCCCACCCTCGACGACTTCGGCCACCTCGGCGCCATCAAGCAGCACGCCGACGTGGTGCTCGCGATCTTCCGGGAGGAGATGTACAACCCGGGCGGCGGGGTGGAAGGAGCGACCGAGCTGCTCGTGGCCAAGAACCGCAACGGCCCGACTGGGTTCGTGGACCTCTACTTCTACCGACGCTGGATGCGGTTCGAAGACATGCTCGACCCCGACCGCTGAGCCGTTCCTCTCATCGCCCGCTGTCGGCTTTCGTGGAGTCGACCGTGGCGCCGATCATCGTATAGGTGGTGCCGGGCGCACCGACGCTCGGCTTCAGGCTGATCCACAACGGCTTGGTCCCCTTTTGCGCGTAGATGCTCACGGTCCCGTCGGCGGCCCTCGCATCGCTCTGCAGTGTCCAGCCGTTCATCGGCAGGGCCAGCCGGAACCAGGCGGCGACGGTGTTCACCGCGTCGGGGGAGGTGAGCTCCAGCTGGCCGGCGTCGCTACCGGCGGTCATGCTCACCAGGGTCGAGCGGGGGTAGGCGAGGACCCCATGCATAGCCTCGCGGAGCACCGCACGGGATGCGGCCTGGTCATGCCGCTCGCAGGCGCCGACCGCACTCGTCAGGACGATCAGCACGACGAGGGAGCGCGACATGGGAGCGAATGCTAGCGGTGGCGGAGCGGGACGGTCAAGTTGTAAGTTGCATCTTGGCGTCTTGGCGTCTTGGCGTCTGTGTGAGAGGTCCGCATGGCCGGCCACAGCAAGTGGAAGCAGATCAAGCGGAAGAAGGCGGTGGCCGACGCCAAGCGCGGCGCGGCGTTCACCAAGCTGATTCGGGAAATCACCATCGCCGCCAAGCAGGGGGGCGGCGACCCCGCCGGCAACCCGCGGCTGCGTACGGCGATCGACGCGGCCAAGGCTGAGAACATGCCGCTCGACAACATCGAGCGGGCTGTCAAGAAGGGCACGGGCGAGCTCGAGGGAGTGACCTATGAAGAGGTCACCTACGAGGGCTACGGGCCCGGCGGCGCCGCGATCCTGATCCACGCAACGACCGACAACGCGAACCGCACCGTGGCAGAGATCCGTCACGTGTTCTCCCGCCACGGCGGCAACCTGGGCGCGACGAACTCGGTCTCCTGGATGTTCGACCGCAAGGGCCAGATCGCGGTGGACGCGACCCAGGCGGATGAAGACGCCACGATGGAGGCCGCGCTCGACGCCGGCGCCGAGGACATGGTGCGTGAGGGCGACGTCTTTCTCCTCACGACGCCGCCCAGTCAGCTCCACGCCGTGCACGCGGCGCTCACGGGTCGGCGGCTGCCGGTGCAGAGCGCCGAGATCGCGATGCTCCCCAAAAGCACGGTGAAGGTCGAAGGCGGCGACGCCAAGCGACTGCTGGCCCTGGTCGAGGCGCTGGAAGAAATGGATGACGTCGCAAAGGTGTTTTCCAACTTTGACATTGACGCCGAGGCAATGGCGGCCGTTTGAGAGTCCTCGGCATCGACCCGGGCACCTCCGTCACCGGCTACGGCGTGGTGGAAACGGGAAACGGCGCGCCGGGCCTGGGTCGTCTCGTCGAGTGTGGCGTGATCCGATTCGCCCGGCGGAGCTCCTTGCCTGACCGGCTCGCCGAGCTGCACGACGGCATTACGGACCTCATCAAGCGCCACCAACCCGCCGCCCTCGCCCTGGAAAACGCCTTCTATCATAAGAACGTCAGGACCACGCTCGTGCTCGGTCATGCGCGGGGAGTGGTCCTGCTCGCCGCCGCCCAGGCGCGCCTCGACATCGCCGAGTACGCACCCGCGACCGTGAAGAAGACCGTGGTCGGCGCCGGGGGCGCGGGCAAAGGACAGGTGGCCGCGATGGTGGCCCGGCTGCTACGGCTCAAGCAGGCGCCCCACCCCGCCGACGCGGCCGATGGCGTGGCCGTGGCCCTGACCCACATCATCCGCTCATGATCGCTAGTGTGGCCGGCCGCCTGGCGGCCAAGTCCGCCGACCGCGTCGTCGTGCAGACGAGCGGCGGCGTCGGCTACGAGGTCGTCGTGCCCCTCGGCGTGATGGAGCAGCTGTCGGCGGTCGGAGAGCCTGTGACGCTCGCCACCGAGCTCGTGGTACGCGAGGATGGCTGGGCGCTGTACGGCTTCCTCGCCGAGTCGGAGCGGCGCTTCTTCCAACGGCTGACGTCGGTGACGGGTGTCGGCCCCAAGCTCGCCATTGCCCTCCTCTCGGCCCTGGGCGCCGATCGGGGCGCGAAAGCGATTCGGGAGCGGAACATCGGCCTGCTCTCCTCGGTGAGCGGCATCGGCAAGAAGACCGCCGAGCGGCTGGCGCTTGAGCTGGCGGACAAGGTCGGCGAGTTTGTGACTGGCGGCGAGTCGGCCGCGGTCGTGCGTCCGGAAGGAGCGGCGGAGGCGGCGCTGCAGGCGCTGGAGCGGCTGGGCTACAGCCCTGGAGAGGCCGACCGCGCGCTCCGGCAGACGCTGGCGGACGACGGTGATGCAGCCGGCGATATCGAGCAGCTGGTGCGCCGGGCTCTGCAGCTGCTCACCCACGGATGACAATGCCAACGACCGCCGAATGGATCTGCACCCGCTGCGGCTCGACCAACCGCCGGCTCGTGCCCGAGACCGCCACCCGCGCCGAGGACGTGTGCGTGAGCTGCCACGCCCGGCACGAGCTGGAGCCCGACAGCCGGCCGGTGCGGTGGCGGGCCCGGCCAAAGGCCCGGTAGGCCGTGGCCCGCGCCGAGATCACGACGCCCGAGGTGCTGCCGGACGAGCGCGTCACGGACGCGGCGCTTCGTCCCTCCCGGCTCGCCGAGTTCGTGGGTCAGGCCAAGGTCAAGGACTCCCTGCAGATCGCGATCGATGCGGCCAAACAGCGCCGGGAGTCGCTCGACCACGCGCTCTTCTTCGGACCGCCGGGCCTCGGCAAGACGACGCTGGCGCTGCTGATGGCCCATGAGCTGGGCGTGAGCATCCGCACCACCTCGGGACCTGTGCTGGAGCGTCCCGGTGACCTCGTCGGGATGCTCACGACGCTCGCCCCGGGTGACATCCTGTTCATCGACGAAGTGCACCGCCTGCGGCCCGCGCTGGAAGAGTTCCTGTACCCCGCGATGGAGGAGTTCCGCGTGGACGTGCGCATCGCCGACGGGGCGCACGCGCAGACGATCCCGATGCAGCTCGAGCGCTTCACGCTGATCGGCGCCACCACCCGGTTCGGCCTGCTCACCCCGCCGATGCGCGCCCGCTTCGGGCTGGTGGAACGGCTGTCCTACTATCCGCCGGACGACCTCGTGCAGATCATCACCCGCTCGGCCAGGATCCTCGGCGTCGTGGCGGACCCGGGGGGGGTGGTGGAGATCGCCCGGCGCAGCCGCGGCACGCCGCGCGTCGCGAACCGGCTGCTGAAGCGGGTGCGCGATTACGCCCAGGTGCGCGCCGCCGGCACCATCACCGCCCCGGTCGCGCTCGAAGCGCTGAAACGGCTTGACGTGGACGAGTTCGGGCTGGACGACATGGACGGCCGCATCCTCAAGACGATCATCGAGCAGTTCGAGGGCGGGCCAGTCGGGCTCAGCACCATCGCCGCCGCCGTCGGTGAGGACCCCGGCACCCTGGAAGAGGTGTACGAGCCGTTCCTGATGCAGCAGGGCTTCCTCGCCCG
>QHUY01000111.1 GCA_003223415.1 Gemmatimonadota bacterium | reverse complement strand
GGCGCCTGCCGCCATCATGATGAAGGGGACATAGAAGAGATCAGGAATCACGCACCTCGTCGAATGGGCGTGGCTGCCTAACAAGAAGTGGACTGACCAGCCTATCTGGATGTAAACCCCCCTGCTCGCAGCGTAGCGCGATTAGCCATTCGCTCGCTCACGCGCGGAAGTCGCGGCGGCGCTGCTCGATCACCGCTCTACCCCCCCGCAGCCCTAGCGTGCTACGCTGCAGCGGAACCAGCCGCCTCACACCGAACGGCGAATCGAACTCCTTCATCCGGAGCCTCGCCGAAGAACCACGGACAGGGTGGGATTCGAACCCACGGTACCCTTGCGGGTACACCGGTTTTCGAGACCGGCCGTTTCAACCGCTCACGCACCTGTCCAGACTACTGGACGCTCAGACGCCGAGACGCACAGACGCTCAGTAAATACACAACGCGTGGCGGTTTCGCTACGGGCGGACCTCCCGGTGAACCCTAATCCCGCTCTCCCGCGTATTCACCTGGAGCATTCCGGCGCCACTTCAATCCCCGACTGGAGCGGTACATGAACAAGCTGCCGACGAAACGCGAGCCCGCCGAGCCGCCCGAAATCGGAGAGACACCCACGTGGCGTGAGCTGGGCGACCGGGTGCGCGACGTGATGAAGGACTTCGTCAAGGAAGGTAAGGACCTCGAGCGCGACCTCGAGCCGCGGCTCCTGCCCGCCCTGAAACGGCTCAAGACGGAGATCGAAAAGCTGATCGCGAAGCTCGAGGAGCGGGCCGGGAAGAAGGCCTAGACCGGGCGGCGCAGCCGCGCCCGATCGACCTTCCCCAGATGGGTCCGCGGCAGCGCGTCCAGAAAGACGACCTCGCGCGGATACTTGTAGGGTTCGAGCCGCTCCCGCACGAACGCTTGCAGCTCCTCGGCCAGGCCGGCGCGACGGTCGATCGGCACGACGAACGCATGCGGCTTGACGAGGCCGTGCTCCCCCACGACGCCCACCACGGCGACTTCCTTGACCGCCGGGTGCTGCAGCAGACAATTCTCGACCTCCTGCGGCGCCAGCCACTTCCCTGACACCTTGAGCAGGTCGTCGGCCCGACCGCAGTAGCTGAAGTACCCGTCGGCGGCGCGACGCACCATGTCGCCGGATACGTACCACTCACCCCGGAAGCCCCGCTTGGTCTGATCCATCTGCTGCCAATAGCCGATCGCCCGAGAGTCGCCGCGGACCCATAGGGCACCCACCTCGCCGTCCGGTAGCTCCCGTCCGTCGTCATCGCAGACCTTGACCTCGAAGCCCGGAACCACCGTACCGAGCGTCCCGGGCCGCACTTGTCCCGGACGGTTGGAGATGAAAATGTGCCACATTTCCGCCGTGCCGAGCCCGTCCAGCAGCTCGACCCCAAACGTGCGCTTCCAGCGGTGATACAGCTCTACCGGGAGCGCTTCCCCCGCTGAGGTGGCGAGGCGCAGGCACGAGAGATCCTGCGTCGCAGCCGCGGGGTGGCTCACCATCTGGTTGATCATCGTCGGGACGTTGACCAGGATCGTCGGCCGGAAGCGGGCGATCTCCTGGAACAGCACGTCAGCAGTCGCGGCCTCCGGGAACAGCACCGTGGCCGCGCCAACGGAGAACGGAAACAACAGGTTGGAGCCGGTCGCGTAGCCGAAGTAGAGCTTGGGCACGCTGAGGGTGACGTCGCGCTCGGTGTAGCCGATCACGCCCTTGCCGTAGCACTCGGTGGTATTCGCGAACGACGTGTGGGTCTGCACGACAGCCTTCGGTTGCCCGGTGGTGCCGCCCGAGAACAGCCAGATCGCCGCGTCGTCGCGGTGCGTCGGGAAGGTGTCGCAGGCCGCAGGGGCTCGCGCCAGCCGCTCGTCGAATTCCGGCTCGCCGACCACGAGGATCGTCCTGAGGTGATGCGCACCGCGAGCCGCGGTCCGGAACGAGCCCACCGTTTCGCGGTGCGCGACCAACACCCGAGCGCGCGTGTAGCCGTACAAATACTCGATCGCCTCGGGCTTCAACTCGGGGTTCACCATGACGACCACCGCGCCGATCTTGAGCGTGCCGAACAGCGCTCCGACGAACGCCGGCCCGTCCGGCAGCGCGATCATCACGCGCTGCTCGGGCTCGACGCCGGCCTGGGTCAGGACGTGGCCGAACCGATTCGCCAGCGCTTGGATCTCCCGGTAGGTGAGCGTGCCCGTATCGGTGACCACGGCGGGCCGATCGCCCTTCCCCTCCCGCACCCGGGCGTCGAGGAAATGGTCTGCCATGTTGAACTGCTCCGGCGGCCGGAAGGTCATGGTGACAGATATCGGCCGCTGACGCCTGGCGGTCAACCGCCCTGTCCCCTACCATACAGCCACTCATGGCGGTCCTCGATTTCGCGCACTTGACCTGGGAGGAGGTCCGCGACCTCGACCGGACGAAGGCGGTGGCGCTGCTGCCCGTCGGCGCCGTCGAGGCGCACGGTCCTCATCTGCCACTCGCTACCGACGTCGTCATCGCCGAGACGATGGCCCGCGCCGCGGCCGTGCGGCTCGCCACGCGCGGCTACGACGCCCTGCTGCTCCCGCCACTCGCCTACACCGCCGCCGAGTTCGCCGCCGGGTTCCCCGGGACAGTGTCGCTCCGGCCCGCCACCGTGACCGCGCTGCTCGTCGACCTCGCGCGGAGCTTGGCGCGCCACGGCTTGCGGGTCGTTGCGGTCGCGAACGCCCACCTCGATCCGGCGCACGTCGCCGCCATCGACGCCGCGGTAGCCCAGAATCGACGTGAGAACGGCGCCCGCATCGTCTTTCCCGACGTCACGAAGCGTCCCTGGGCGCTCCGGCTCACGGAGGAATTTCGGAGCGGCGCCTGTCACGCGGGACAATACGAGAGCTCGATCGTGATGGCGGCGCGCCCGGAGCTGGTGCGCGAGGCGATCCGCCGGTCGCTGCCGGCCAACCCACGCTCGCTCAGCGTGGCGATCCGGTCCGGCCAGACGAGCTTCGAGGAGGCGGGCGGACCGCAGGCGTATTTCGGCTCACCGGCCGACGCCGCGGCGGACGAGGGCGCTCGCACGATCGAGATCCTCGGAGCGATCCTCGAAGAAGCAGTCCTCGCGGAGCTTGCCCGGTGACGCTCGAAGGACGGGGTGCCGTGGTGACCGGCGCCGGCCGGGGCATCGGGATGGCGGTGACACGGGCGCTGGCCGGCGCCGGCGCGGCCGTCGTCGTGATGGCCCGCACCCGGGACCAGATCGACGCGCTCGCGACCGAACTGCGCGCCGCGGGACGGCGGGCGCGGGCCGTGCCGGGTGACGTCACGAACCCAACGGACGTGCAGGCGCTCGCGCACGCGGCCGAGCACGAACTCGGGCACGTGGACATTCTCGTGAACAGCGCCGGAGTCGCTCACTCCGCACCGCTCCACAAGCTCACGCTCGAAGACTGGAACCGGGTGCTGACCGTGAACGCCACCGGGACGTTCCTGTGCACCCAGGTCTTCCTCCCCGGGATGCTCGAGCGGCGTTGGGGGCGGGTCGCGAACGTCGCGTCGGTGGCGGGGCTGGCGGGCGGCAAGTACATCGCGGCCTACAGCGCCTCGAAGCATGCCGTCGTGGGCTTTACGCGCTCGGTGGCGACGGAGGTCGCCGGTACGGGCGTGACAGTCAACGCGGTTTGCCCCGGGTACGTCGACACGGACATGACGCGGGAGTCGGTGGCGCGCATCGCGGCGAAAACCGGGATGTCGCCTGAGGCCGCGCTGCGCGCGGCTCTCGAAACGACGGGCCAGCGCCGGCTGATCTCGCCGGAGGAGGTGGCGCACGCGGTGCTGGCGCTGTGCGACGACGCGAGCCGCGACACCAACGGGGAGGCCGTGGTGATCGCCGAGGGAGGCGTGCCGATGACATTCCGGATCGTGAATCCCGACGCGCTCGGCCGCCCGAGCGGCTGGAATCATGGGATGCTCGCCCCGGCGGGGGGGCGGGCGCTGTTCGTGAGCGGGCAAACCGCCCCAGAGCGCGCCGGACTCGTGGAGCAGTGGGCCGGCGCGCTCGAGCGCGTGCTGGAGGTGGTGCGCGCGGCCGGCGGCGGGCCCGAGCACATCGGCCGCATGACGATCTACATCACCGACCGGCAGAGCTACCTCGCGAGCCTGAAGCCGCTCGGCGAGGTGCATCGCCGCCTCATGGGGCGACACTACCCCGCCATGGCGCTCGTGGAAGTGCGGGCGCTCGCCGACGTGAACGCCGCCGTGGAGATCGAAGCAACGGCCGTGCTTCCCTGACCGACACCCGGAGACCTCCCGCATGCCGCTCGCGCCCAAGTCTTTCCTCTACCAGCTCGACCCGCACAGCGGCGTCGCCACCATCACGCTCAATCGCCCGGAAAAGCTCAATGCCCTGACGTTCGACGTGTACCGCGAGCTGCGCGACGCATTCCGCGCGCTCGACGGCGAACCAGGGGTCCGAGCCGTGGTCATCACGGGGGCCGGGCGGGCCTTCTGCTCGGGCGGCGACGTCGAGGAGATCATCGGGGCACTATTCGCGCGCGACGACGCGGGGCTGCTCGAGTTCACGCGGCTCACCTGCGACCTGATCCTCGCGATGCGGCAGTGTCGGCGCCCGATCGTGGGCGCCTTGAACGGGACCGTGGCGGGCGCGGGGGCCGTCATCGCCGCGGCGTGCGACGTGCGCATCGCCGCCGAGTCGGCGAAGATCGCGTTCCTATTCGTGAAGGTCGGCCTGTCAGGCGCCGACATGGGGGCCGCGTGGCTCCTGCCCCGCGTCGTGGGGCTCGGCCACGCCACCGAGCTGCTCATGAGCGGCGACTTCATCGATGCCCAGACGGCGTTGCGCATCGGCCTCTACAATCGCGTCGTCGCGGGCGGTAACGTGATGATGGAGGCCCGCGGGTTCGCCGAGCGGCTGGCCCGCGGACCGTCGTTCGCGCTCGGGATCACGAAGGACGCGCTCAATCGCGAGGCGCACATGGATCTCGTCACCGCGCTCGCGGCGGAAGCGCAGGCGCAGGCCGGGTGCATGCGTAGCCCCAACTTCCGCGAAGCATACGAGGCCTTCAAGGCGAAGCGCGAGCCCAAATTCGTGTGACTGTGCCCGATCCGACCGCCGTCCGCGCCTTCCTGGCCGAGTCCCACGTCACTCTGGCGGCGCGGGTGACGGAGTACACTGCGCGTGAGATCGCCCCCCTGCCCGAGCCCGGAGACGACCCTGCCGCGCGCACGCAGGCGCGCGACCTCATGGCGCGGCTCGGTCGGGCGGGATGGTTTGCGCCGATCGGGGACCTCGATCTGCGCGCGGCGTGCCTGGTGCGCGAGGCGCTGGCCGGCGCCTCGCCGCTCGCGGACGCTGTGTTCGCGCTCCAAGCCCTCGGCACCGTGCCGATCCTGCTGGCGGGCGACCCCCAGCTCAAGGACCGTTGGGTGCCGGCCGTGCTCGCAGGCCGGGCCATGGCATCCTTCGCGATGACCGAGCCCGAGGCGGGCTCGGACGCGGCCGCGATCGCGACGAGCGCGCGCCGCGACACCGCCGGCTACGTCCTGAACGGCACCAAGACGTTCATCTCGAACGCGGGGATCGCGGACTTCTACACCGTGTTCGCCTCCACC
>QHUY01000009.1 GCA_003223415.1 Gemmatimonadota bacterium | reverse complement strand
GACGATCGCAAGCACCTTACCGATCGTGAGCGCGGCTTGCAGGCCGCTCCCGAGCGCGACGCCGTAGTAGTTGACGGCCGAGAGAGCGAACACCGCGGTGATGGCCACGGCGCGGATGCCGACGTCGCTCCCCGCCCCGCCCCCGCCCCCCAGTGGTGCGAGATAGGCGACGAAGCGGGCGAACACCATGGCGATGGCGGCGATGATCCCGGAATGCATGCTCCAGAACATCGCCCAGCCCCACAGGAAGCCGAGCGCGGGCGAGTACGCCTCGCGCAGGAACACGTACACCCCACCACTCCGGGGATAGGCTGAGGCGAGCTCCGCGCAGATCAGCGCGCCCGCGAGCGTCAGCACGCCGGCCAGCGTCCACGCCAGGACGACGCCGCCCACCGAGCGCATCTCGCCGGTGATCACCGAGGGCTGCACGAAGATCGACGCGCCGACGATCGTGCCGACGACCATGGCCGTGGCGCGGACAAGTCCGATGGAGCGCTTGAGCGCGGGCGCGGTCCCTTGCGGCATGCTTGAGGACGACGTTTAGGGGAGCGACCGCGCCGGTGCGCGCGGCGCGCGCCGGGCCCGCGCCACCGGGAACTCCACCGCCCCCCCCCCACCGGGACCGAACTCTGTGCCGAGGTAGCGATCGAACGCTCCCCAGCGCGCGAGTCCGTTGCCCTCGGGCTCGAGGAGCGAGAAGACCAGCCGGCCCAGCCGCTGCGCGGTGGATACGAAATACGTGCCGCCGGGGAGAGTGCGGGGCGCGGTCACCCAGGTCCCGTCGATGATGACCTGATGGTGTCCCTGGAATTCCCGCGGGGCCCACGAGATCTGGGCAACGAGGGTCTCCACCGTATCCGTCCACTCGGCAGTGAGGCGTTGCACGTGGATGCCGTGGAGCCGCAGCAGCGCCGCGATCTCCCCCGCGGCCGGGGGCAAGTAGTAGCCGGCTGGGAGCGGCCGCGTGAGCGAGTCTACGAAACGGTCGTTGACCGGGAGGCGGTAGGCCCGGAGCTCACCGGTGGGGAGCAGCTGCTGACGCCCCCCCCCCACTCGCCCGCGCACGCTCGTCGAGTCGGGGGGCTTCATCACCTCGAGCACGACCGGCTCGACGCCGCGCGAGCCGAGCTTGTAGGTGACCGCCAGAGCCGGCCGGAGGGCGAGCCCGGCCCCTTCGAGGGTGGTCTGGCGATCGGCCTCGCGCTCGAGGCGGCGGATCTCGTCGGCGTGGAGGGCGGCGTAGTTCAAAATCTCGACCAGAAAGTCGTGCGTCACTTGCACGCGGGTCTTGAAGTCGGCGTGCGAGTACGCTTCGGACAGGATCGCCATCCGCCCCCGCAGCCCCACGTAGTTCGTGCCATACCACCCCAGGGGCGCGTAGGTGTCCCAGCTCCTCGGCTCAACCGGGTTGTCGACATTGCCATAGTCGAAAATCGCCTCGTGGTACTTGTCCTGAAGCGTCTTGCGGAGGGCGGGGAGCATCTGATCGCGCACGAACAGTGTCGGCCCCGGCGGCCCGTTGGGATCGAGCGGCGGCGAGTACGTCAACAGGTAGCCGTGCCGAGTACCGTCGGTGGTGTGGAGGTCAACCATCAGCGCCGGGTCCCAGGTGTCGTAGACGCGGGCCAAGGACGCGCGCGTTTCCGGCGCTTCCGCCTTGAAGTAGTCGCGGTTCAGGTCGAGGTTCAGCCCGTCGGGACGCCGGCCCACCAGCTCGGGACCATTCTGCTCGGAGCGATTGGTCGCCTGCGGATCGAAGGCGTCGTTGCCGTCGGCGTTGTAGTCCGGGGCGACGAGAATCACCAGCTTCTGGAGCAGGTCGCGCCGCGCGCCGGCGAGCTCGCGCAGGACCGCGAGGACGGCTTCTTTCCCTTCCACCTCCCCGCCGTGGATGTTCCCTTGCAGGTAGATCACCAGCTTCCCGGCCGCGGCCGCTTCCCCCGGTGACGTCACAGCCGGGTCGGAGGCGATCACGAAATAAATCGGCTTGCCGAGCGCGGTGGTGCCCAGCTCGGACACGGCGATCGGCGCCCCGGCGAGCTGGAGGCTGTCGAGGAACGCGCCCACCTCCGCGTTCGTGGACGTGGACGCGTAGCCCGTGCGTTCGGCGGCCGTCTGCGGCAGGGTCTGGGCGGCGAGACCCCCGCCCGGCCCGGTCACCGTGAGCAACGCGAGGAGGCCGCGCAGCGAGACGGTCATCGGGGGAATCTACCGCCGTTAAGCGCTCGTGCCGAACCCGGAGCGCGTCGCGCCAACCCCTCGCCGCCACGCTCCCCATAGAACATCTTCCGGTCGGACCGCGACCCTGGAGGCTCCGATGGGATTCTTCGCGCATCTGCATCAGCTGGGTGATTGGGCCCTTGTAGTGCTGCGAGTCGGCGTCGGGGCCATTTTCCTCGTCCACGGGACCCAAAAGCGGGCCATGTGGAAGATGCAGCCCTCGCCCCAGATGCCGGCGAGCCTGCTTTCGCTCCTCAAGGTGCTATCGATTGCCGAGCCACTGGGGGCGCTGGCAGTGCTGAGCGGGTTGCTCACGCAGCTGGCGGCGGCCGGGTTCTGCCTCGTCATGCTCGGCGCCATCCGGCTGAAGATCACGCAGATGCACAAGGGATTCAGCGGCGACGGCGGTTGGGAGTTCGAGTTCATCATTCTCGTGGCCGCGATCGCCTTGGTCATCACAGGCGCCGGACGGTTCGCGCTCGATCGGCTCCTCTTCGGGCTTTGAGCAGCTCCGGCCGGCTGGACGCATGACAGCCGCTGGCCTCATCACCTACACGGCCGTGGCGGCCGTCCTCACCGTGACCCCGGGCGCGGATACCATGCTCGTCATCCGCAATGTGATCGCCCGCGGCCAGCGCGCGGGGGTCGTGACCACGCTCGGCATCTGCAGCGGCCTGTTCGTCCACGCCTTGCTGTCGGCGCTCGGCCTGTCGTTGATCCTCGCGCGCTCCGCAGAGGCGTTCACTGTGGGGAAACTCGCCGGCGCCCTCTACCTGGGGTGGCTGGGCGCGCAGTCGCTGCGCCGCGCGGCGCGCCGAGCACCGCCCGAAGCTACACTGCCGAGGGCGGGCGACGCTCGCGCATCCGATCCGGCGCGGTCGTGGCGCGAAGGGTTCCTCACCAACGTGCTCAACCCGAAGGTCGCGGTCTTTTACCTGGCGTTCCTGCCGCAGTTCGTAGGGCCGCGGGACCCGCTACTCCCGACATTCCTGGCGCTCGCCGCGATCCACGCGACGCTGGGGCTCGTCTGGCTGAGCCTGCTTTCCAGCCTGCTCGAGCGGGCGCGAGGATGGTTCGAGCGTCCGGCGGTGCGCCGCGCGCTCGAAGGGGTGAGTGGAGCGGTGCTCGTGGGGCTGGGGGCGAGGCTGGCGCTGGCGCGCCGCTAAGCGACCTCCAGCGCCGCCGCCAGGGGGTCCGCGTCCCACGACGCGTCGTACCGCACCCCGTTGATGAAGAACGTGGGCGTCCCGTTCACCCCGCTGCGCACCCCGCTCATGAAGTCGTCGCGCACCTGGGCCTTGTAGATGTGCGCCGCGAGCTCCCGCGCCACCCGCGCGGCATCGAGGCCAAGCTCAGCGGCGTACTCGATCAGGTTGTCGTCCTCGAGCGCGAACTGCCGCTCAAACAGGCGATCGTGCATCACCCAGAACTTGCCCTGCGCCCCCGCCGCCTCCGCCACTTCGGCGGCGTGCTCGGCATGCACGTGCACCTCCTTGAGGGGAAAGTGGCGGAACACGAACCGTAGGCGCGGTCCCAAGCGACGCTGCACCTCCTTCACGATCGGGTAAGCCCGGCGGCAGTGCGGGCACTCGAAGTCCCCGTATTCCACCAGCGTCACCGCTGCATCCGCAGGGCCCTGGAAGTGATCATCGTCGCCTACCGGCACCGCCAATACCGCCGCGTCCCGCTTCTTGCTCATCGCTTACCTTTCCCGAGTCCCTCGAGCGCGCGGAGAATCCCGTCCGCGCCGGGGTTGACGCCGATCGGCGAGACGTAGCTCCACCGGACGATACCGTCTCCGTCGATCACGAAGAGCGCCCGCTCGGTGGTGCCTTCCCCGTCGCGGTAGACGCCGTAGCGCCGCGCCACCGCCCCCTTCGGCTCGAAGTCCGCCAGTAGGGGGAAGTGCAGCTTGCGCTGCTCGGTGAACGCCAGGTGAGACCAGACGCCGTCGACCGAGATGCCGAGCAACTCGGCGTCGTAGCGCTGGAACTCGGACAGGATCTCGTTATACAGTGCCATCTGGTCGCCGCACACCGGGCTCCAGTCCGCCGGGTAGAACGCGAGGATCACCGGCCGGCCCCGAAAGTCGCGGAGCGAGACCGTCTGATCGGGTGTGCTGTGCAGGGTGAAGTCGGGAGCCGGTATTCCGGGCGACACGGGACCGGCACTCGAGCGAGCCGTCTTCATGGTTGCACCATAACGCGGGCGTCAAGGGCGGCTGGACAGGCAGCCCCGCACGGCGCAGAATGGAGCCTTCCCGAACCGGAGCTCCCAGCCATGAACGCCCGTGTCTTCGCCTTGGCGGTCGCCGTCGGCAGCCTCCCCCAGCTGGTCGCCGCGCAGGGGGGGGGGGGAGGAGGGGGGCCACAGAGTCCCGTCGCGGATGCCCTTCGTGTGAACGAGCAGCGCATGGCCCAGAATCTCGTCGCGGCGGCGGAGGAGATGCCGGCCGACCAATACGGCTTCAAGCCGACCCCGGCGCAGATGAGCTTCGCGAAAGTCGTCGTGCACTTGGCCGAGGGCAACGACTATCTGTGCGGCACGATCGCCGGCGTGAAGGCGCCTGAACGCGCCAAGGTGGACACGACGGACACCAAGGACAAGCTCGTCGCCCGCCTGCGGGAAACGTTCCAGTTCTGCGACACGGCGCTCGCGAAGGTGGACGACTCGAAGCTCGCGGAGCAGCTGCCGTTCTTCGGCGGCCGCCCGGCGTCCCGGGCGTCGGTCATCCTCATCACGGTGGGCGATTGGGCCGACCACTACAGCCAGGCGGCGAACTATCTGCGCCTCAACGGACATCTGCCGCCTACGGCGAAGCGTCAGAATCCCTAGCGAGCAGCAGACCCGACCGTGAGCCGCGGCGGCCTCCGCGTTCTCCTCCTCGCGGCCCTCCCGCTCGCGGCGTCGTGTCACCGTGGGGCGCGAGCCCCGGCGGCGCCGACTCCGCCCCCGAGCGCCCGCCGTGTTGGGGCCGCGCCGCTGCCGCTGCGCACGGTGCAGGTCAACGGGACCGAGCTGCATTACGCGGAGTTCGGGAGCGGCATCCCCCTCGTATTCGTGCACGGCAGCCTCGGCACCGTCGAAGACTGGCGGGCGCAACTGGACACGTTCGCCCGCCACTATCGGGTGATCGTATACAGCCGTCGCTACCATCCGCCCAACCCCCAGCGGCGGGACGGCCGTGAGTATGGGATCTACCTCCACGCGGACGATCTGGCGGCGCTACTCGAGCGGCTCGGCGTGGAGCGCGCCCACATCATCGGGCACTCCTACGGAGGGTACGTCGCCCTCGCGTTCGCCTTGCGGTATCCGGACAAGGTGTGGGACCTCGTGCTGGTCGAGCCGCCGATCCTACCCTGGCTCGCGCGCACGCCGGAGGGCGACTCCCTCCGCCGGGCGTTCGACGCCCGGACCGTCGGTCCAGCGCGGGCGGCCTTCGCGCGAGGGGACTCGGTGGAGGGTCTGCGGCGGTTCATCGACGGCGCCAGCGGCACGCCGGGACAGTTCGACGCCCTGCCGGCTGACCGGCGAGCGGCACTGCTGGGCCTCGCGTTCGAGTTGCGTCTGGAGCTCTCCGCTCCTGCGGCCGTCCACATGCCGGCGCTCGAGTGCCGGGACGTGGCGGGCATCCGGAGCTCCGTCCTGCTCGTCACCGGCCAGCGCAGTCCGCGCCGCTTCCACGTGATCGAGGACGAGCTGGAACGCTGCCTGCGGACGCAGGAGGTCGTCACCGTGCCGGGAGCGGACCACCAAGTGCCGAGCGCGAACGCGCGATACTTCAACGAGGCAGTCCTGAGCTTCCTCGCGCGGCACTGAGTGCCGCCGCAGCCTGCCACCCTCCTGGTGGCAACGCCGAGCCCGAGCCATATTCACCGACCGTCGGATGGCCGCTCATCCGACGCCCCAACCCGCAGGTCGCCCTTGCCTCGCGCGGGTCTCACGACGGTCGCGGTGCGCTGGCGCGCGCGCGTCTACAACCAGGAGGAGGGCGAGTTATGCACCTCGTGTTACGGCGCTACCGGATCCGCCTCGGCTCGATCGCCGCGGCCGCCCGGCGCGCGCAGGAGAGCCTCGTACCCGAACTGCGACAGGTGCCGGGGTTCGCGACTTTCCACCTTGCCGATGTCGGGGACGGCATGGTGGCCAGCCTGGGGTTGTTCGAGACCGAGGAGGGGGCGACGCTGGGCGAGCGTCTCATGAGCGGCTGGTTCCGGGAGGATTGGCCCGTGTTTCGGGCGGTTCCGCCCGGGCTGGCGCGGGGGGAGGTGCTGGTGCGCGCCGAGGCGGCGCGTCCACCGCAGGTCGCCGGCGAAGGCTCCGGGCCGCGACTCGAGCGTCGCGGCGGCCGGCCGGACCGTCGG
Organism: Gemmatimonadota bacterium; assembly: GCA_003223415.1. Classification (GTDB taxonomy): domain Bacteria; phylum Gemmatimonadota; class Gemmatimonadetes; order Gemmatimonadales; family GWC2-71-9; genus 13-1-40CM-70-15. Next base: position 11,227 of record QHUY01000009.1, on the reverse strand, counting down.
CTGGGGCGGGATCGCCGGGTCGCGGCCCTGGCCATGGTGTCAGCGGCGCCGTAGCGCGCGGATCACGACCCTCTCCTCAGGCCCTGACCGTTCGTCGAGCGTACTCTTTCACTGAGAGGAGGGAGATCGGGAATTTCTGTAGCGTCATCCGCATGTCGACGGGGTCGCCGTGCGCGTAGCCGATCATCAAGGCCGCGAAGGTCTGCTGCAATGGATCAGCAGCCGCGGCCCGCTGTGCATTGAGCGTCTCCTCCGGAACGTGCTCCACTTGGAACTTTCGTCCGCCGGCCTCTTCGAACTGCCGCACGACTTCCAGCGGACTCAACGCCTCGGGACCGCCAAGCTCGATGGTGGCGTTCCGGGCCGCCGGGTTGTCGAGACAAGCCACGGCGAACTGGGCAACGTCGTTGAGCGAGATCCAGCCGATCTTGTTCGCCCCTGAGCCATAAATCTGCGCCGTGCCCTTTCCGGCGTCGAAGCCGAGGGCGGGGCTGAGCCAGACCTCCATGAAGAAGGTGGGGGCGAGGATCGCGTACGTGAGGCCGCTCCGCTTCAGGTGGGCCTCGACCGTGCGCTTCGCGGTGGTCAGGGGGCAATCGACGTCGAGGTGATGCGAGACCGAGACATAGATGAACTGGCGGACGCGGGCCGCCTTCGCCGCGTCGATCAGGCGCAACTGACCCTCGAGATCGACCGTCTGAATCGAATCGCCTGGCTGCCGGGATAGCGTAGTGGAGGCGGTCGTAATGACGGCCTCGACGCCGTGGCAGGCCGCGTCCAGGGACGCGCGATCCTTGAGGTCACCGTGCGCGAGCGTCGCGCCAAGTCTTGTGAGATTCTCGACCCGTGACTGGCTTGCAGTAGGTCGCACCATGGCGCGGATCGGTTTTCCAACTGAAGCGAGGCGGCGGCAGATCTCGCCGCCCAAGAGACCGGTCGCTCCGATGACGAGGATCATGAATGTGCTCCTTCTCGGTTCGCGGGTACGTCGTATTCCCCCTCCCACCGCGCCATGACCACTGTCGCGAGGCAGTTCCCGACAAGGTTCACCGACGTCCGCGCCATGTCCATCAGGACATCCACACCTAGGAGGACTCCGATCGCCTCCACGGGAAGATGGAAGGAGGCCAGCGTGGCCGACAGGATGACGATCGCCGCCCGCGGCACCCCGGCCAGCCCTTTGCTCGCGACCATCAAGGTGAGCATCATGAGCAGCTGCTGGGACAGGCTCAGCGTGACGCCCGCGGCCTGCGCCACGAAGACCGACGCCACGGCGAGATAGAGCGTGCTGCCATCGAGGTTGAAGGAGTACCCCGTGGGCATCACGAACGCGACGATGCGCCGCGGCACGCCGATCGCCTCCATGTGCTCCATCGCCGTGGGAAGCGCGGCTTCCGAAGACGCCGTCGAGAAGGCAATCAGCGCGGGCTCCTTCACGGCGCGCAGAAACCGGCCCAGCGGCACCTTCGCCAGCCACGCCACCGGCAGCAACACCGCCACGCCGAAGACCACGAGCGCGCCGTAGAGTGTGAGGACGAGCACGCCGAGCCGCCGGAGCACGTCCAGGCCGCTCGTCCCAACGGTGAAGGCGATCGCCGCGCCGACCCCGATCGGGGCGAACCGCATCACGATGCCCGTGAACTTGAACATCACCTCGGCGACCGCTTCGCACACGCCGAGGAGCACGTCCTTCGAGCGGCCGCGTACCAGCGACAGCGCCAGCGCGAACAGCACCGCCCAGAAGACGATCTGCAGCACCTCGTTCTGCGTCGCCGCTTCGAAGAAGCTTTGCGGCACGATGTGCTCGAGCACGCTCGCCAGGGTGGGCCGCTCGCCTGCCGGAGCCGGGAGCGACGCCGCCGCGCCGGGTTGGTGCAGCGGCACGCCGGCTCCTGGCCGTACCAGGTTGACCATCACGAGCCCCACGGCGAGGGCTAGAGTGGTCACGACCTCGAAATACACGATCGCCTTGAAGGCCAGTCGCCCGACCCGCTTTAGGTCGTCGCCGTGGCCGGCGATGCCCACTACCAGGGTCCCGAAGATCAGCGGGACGATGATCGACTTGATCATCCGCAGAAACACGGTGGCCAGCGGCCGCACGGTGGCGGCCACGTCCGGCGCCGCCCAGCCCAGCAGTGTGCCGAGGGCCATGGCGACGAGAATCCACTGCGTCAGCGTGCGACGACGGAGGAAGGTCCACATAGGGCGTGAACGATATCCGCCCCCGGCCGGATGGGACAGGCCGGAGTTATGTTAGCGGTATGGAAGACCGGGGAGGCGCCGCGCTAAGCTCCGCGGCGCCCGCTACACCTCAAGCCGCCCCGCGCGTGGCGGCGCCGACGCTCGAGTCGCGACCCGACGACGCCGTCCGCCAGGCCCGGCTCGACGCGATGAAACGGCGCGCGACCGGACTGCTAGCGGTCGCGGCGGCGGTGTTCGGCGCGGCCAGCGCGTTCGAGGGCCGGTATCCCTGGCTCGGCTACGTGCGCGCCACCGCCGAAGCTTCCCTCGTGGGTGGACTCGCGGACTGGTTTGCCGTGACCGCGCTGTTCCGCCATCCCCTCGGCCTGCCGATTCCGCACACCGCGATCGTGGCGACCCGCAAAGAGCGGATCGGGCGCATTCTCGGGAACTTCGTCCAGAACCACTTTCTGTCGCGCGACGTCATCACGGCCAACCTCCGCGCCGTGCGGCCCGCCGAGCGCGCCGCCCGCTGGCTGAGCGATCCCGAGAACAGCCGGCGCATCGCGCGGCAGGTCGCGAGCGGGCTGGCGAAGACGCTCGAAGCGCTTCCCGATGACGAGGTGCGGGAGCTCGTGCGCCAGGTCGTGAGCGCCCGCCTCCGCGCGACCCGCGTCGCGCCCGCCCTCGGCAAGACCCTCGCGCTCGTGCTGGCCGACAACCGGCAGCAGGAGCTGATGGACGTCGCCGTGCGGCTCGCCGCCGAGGCGATCCTCGACAACCGGGAGCTGATCCGGGAACGAGTGCGGGCCGAGAGTCCCTGGTGGGTGCCGGGCGTGGTGGACGACAAGATTTATCAGCGGATCATCGACGCCGTCGAGCGCCTGCTGCGCGAGATGAGCGCCGACCCGGCGCACCCGCTGCGCGCCGCGTTCGATGATGCGGTGCGGGACTTTGTCGACCGCTTGCAGCACTCGCCGGACGTCATAGCGAAGGCGGAGGCGATGAAAGACGAGTGGCTCGCTGACCCGACGGTGGCGGACCTGTCGGCGCGCCTCTGGGAGACGACCCGTCACGCCATCGTCACCTACGCGACCGGGGCGGACGGCGGAGCGCCCGGGCCACTGGAGCGCGGCCTCAGCGAGTTCGGGACCACGCTGCTGGCCAACGGGGGCCTGCTCGCTGAGATCGACGACCTGACCATCGACCTCACGGCCACGGTCGTGGAACGCTACCGGCAGGAGATCGGGGACCTCATCGCGCAGACCGTGGCCGGCTGGGATCCGGCGGCCACGTCGCGGCGGTTCGAGCTGGCCGTCGGCAGAGACCTCCAGTTCGTGCGCATCAACGGGACGCTCGTGGGTGGACTGGTCGGGCTGGCGATCTACGTCATCTCGCACGTGTGGCGCTAGCCGGAGCGCAGGCCGCAGTGGTTGACACGCGACGGCCCGGAGCCAGAATACACGGCGGGGATCGCCTTTCAGTTGACAACGATCAGGTTCAGACGGGAGGGAGACTAGCATGAGAATCTGCATCCCGAGGCTCGCGCTGGCGCTCGGCGCCGCCGCATTACTGCCCGGCGTCGCGCGGGCGCAGGCCACGAGCGGCGCGAAGGTGAAGATCACGGCACCGCCGAACGGCGCCACGGTCAGCGGCCCAGTCAAGATCACCCTCGTGGCGACCGGTGTGGAGATCGTCCCCGCCACCATCGAGCGGCCCGGCACGGGACACCATCACCTGTTCGTGGATCGCGACGTGACACCCGTGAACGACACGATTCCCCGCGGGGTGACCGGGATCATTCACCTGGGCCGGGGGCAGACCGAGTTTGTGCTCGACTCCCTGAAGCCCGGCCCCCACCGGGTGATCGCCGTGGTGGCGGACTGGAACCACGTGCCGTTGAAGCCGCTCGTCGTCGACACGCTGCGGTTTACGGTGAAGTAAGGCCGCGGGTCCTTAGAACCACCGGCTCAGCCAGCGTCGCTCAAACAGCACCTTGCCCCAGTGCCACCAGCGGCTGGGCCCATGGAGCTTCACCTGGGGACTCGGCTCAGCGTAGAAGTTCCCGGTGCCGAGCCCGGCCCGTCCATCCCCGGTCTCCAGAAAACACTGGCCATGGCCGTCGAAGCGGCGCGGCGATCCCCCCTCCCCCACCCACTCGGCCACGAGGTTGGCCGCCACGACTTCGGCTTGGGCCGCCGCGAAGACCCCTGCCTTCGGCAACGGCTTTCCCATGGTGAGCGGCACTGTAGTCACGTCGCCGATGGCAAAGAGGTCCGGGAATCGCGTGGCGAAGGTGGAGCGGTCCACGCTCACCCAGCCCGCGTCCGGGGCAAGCCCCGCCTGCCGGACGACGGCCGGGGCGCGGTGCGGCGGCACGTAGACGAGAAGGTCGAACTCAGCCCGCGCGCCGTTGGCGAAGGCGAGCCGCCCGGTGGGCGGGGCCGGCTCCACCGCGGCGACCTGGTGCTCCGGATGGTACCGAATGCCCTTCTGCTCAACGATCGCGCGGACCGCCGCCGAGACGTGCGGCCCGGCCACGCCCAAAGGGGCGGGCTCAGCAGCATATAGGTCGAGTTGCACGCGATCACGGACGCCGCGGCGCCTGAGGGCGTGATCGATCAACATCGCCGCCTCGTACGGCGCCGCCGGGCACTTGTAGGCGGGCGCCGCGGTGAGCACGACGACCCGCCCGCCATGGAACCGGGCGAGCGCGTCCCGGAGTGCCGCCGCGCCCGCGAGCGTGTACAGGTTGTGTCCAGCCTCGACCAGTCCGGGGATCGTCCCCGGTGCAAGGTCGGCACCGAGAGACACGATCACGGCATCGCCGGTGAACTCCCGGCCTCCGGCGCGGACGGTGCGCGTCGCGGGATCGAGCCGCTCGATCTCCGCACGCACGACGTCAATCCCCTTGCGCTCGAGCCGGGCGAGCGGCCGTTGGATGCGCTCGGCCTGTCGCTGGCCTACGGCGAGCCAGAGCAGCGAGGGCTGGAAGAGGTGCTGCGCCTCGCGGTCGATCAGGACGACCCGGTGCGAGTCGGGGAGGTGTTGCCGCAGGCGATTCGCGGCGACCAGCCCGCCCACGCCACCACCGAGAATGACGACGGTCTTGGCCTGGGACATCACTCCAGTATACCGGAAGGGCTCGGTCCTTGCCGGATCCGAGCGGCAGCGCGATGTTCGTCGGACCGTATGTCGCCCGGCCGCCGCGGTGCCGTCGTTGGGGCGTTGCTCGCCGCGCTGGTCGTGCGATCCGCCGGGGCCCAGTGCCCGGACGGTTCGCCCCCGCCGTGCGCACGGCCCGCCCGGCCCGCCGCGTCGGCCCCCCCGCCGTCCGAACGCGACCGCGCGCGCACCTTCCTCGTCCTCCCCTTCCGCAACTTGTCGCGCCTGGCCGAGCATCAATGGCTGGTCGAGGCATCTCCCACGATGCTCGCGGACGCGCTCGGGCAGTGGACCGAAGTGTCCGTCGTGCCTGATGAGCGGCTGTATCCGGCGCTGCGCCGGCACGGGCTGCAGCCCGGAGGTCTGATGGATCTCCCCCGGCTCCGCCCGGTGGCGGCCGAGACCGGCGGGTGGACCGCCGTGACGGGTGAAGTCATCGTCGTCGGCGACCATCTGCAAGTCAGCGCCCGGGCGTTTGATCTCGTCACCCAGCGCTTGGTGGCCCGCACGACGCTCGAAGTGCGGGCCACGGAGGACGTCCGGGGCGCGTACGAGCGCATCGCAACAGTGCTGCTGCATGCGGCCGGGCTCGAGTCCGCTGCTGCGGACCTGGCCACGGCCACGACGCGCTCCCTCGATGCGTACCGGGCCTACTTGCGCGGCATGGCGCATCTCAACCGCGCGGAGTACCGACAGGCACGCGCGGCGCTGCTGGAGGCGGCCGGTATCGACAGCACCTTCGCGCAGGCGTACGCCAAGCTCGCGGAGGTCTCGCTGCTCGCGTTCGCGGTGCTGGATCCAGACCATCCGGCGTACGGCTACGCCGAGCGCGCCGCGGCCCTCAGCAACCGGCTCCCACCGCGAGCGGCGCTTCACGTCCGTGCCCTGCGCAGCCTGTTGAACGCCGACTTCACCCTGGCTCGCGTAGCGCTGGCGGGTCTCGTCGGCCAAGACTCCAACGACGTGGACGCCCTCGAGCCGCTCGCGAGCCTCGAATTCCTCGACCCCCTGCTCGTGGCGACGCCGACCGGCGAGCGACGCCGCGGGTCCCTGAACGCGGCCACTCGGCTCTCCAGGCGCGTGCTCGACCTCGACCCCACCCGGCACGGCGCCTACCAGGGACTGGTGGTCATTTACTCGCTCGCGGGCGGGCAGCCGCCGGGCGCGGTCGCCGGGTATCGCCGCGAGCTGCCGCGTCCCGTGCGGAGCTCGGTTCGTGCCTGGTGCAGCTGCGACTTCGAGCTGGCAGGACGGGCGGCCGGCAGCGACGGTGACTCGACGCCGGCCCTGCCGCTCGCCGGCCCGGACCGCATTCTCGTGCCGCTGCTGCGCGACTCGCTCGAGCTCGTTTCGCTCGATTCCCTGGCGGCGATTCCGGCGGAGTCGTTGGCCGCCTCGCGGGCCCGCGCGCGGGCCGCCGCCAGGGCATGGGCCCAGCGCTGGCTGGTCGCCGGCCCAGCCGAAGCCGAGGCCCACCGCATGATGGCCCGCGTCCTGGAGCTGGACGGCAATGACGAGGCCGCGCTCCGCGAGCTCGGCATCGCGGACTCGCTCGGCGTCGAAGCGGAAGGGGAATCAGTGGCGGCCCGGCGGATGATCCTGCTGGGCAAGCTCGGTCGATTCGACGACGCGCGTCGGATCGCGGACTCGCTGTGGCGTGCGAGCTATTTCGGCGGGGAGCTGTTCGCCACAGTGCCCGTCATGACCGAGGCCTACGCCTGGGCCACGAATCTATTCGCCGCGGCGGGGGACTTCGTGCGCGTCCGGGCGGCGCTCGCCGCGTTCAGCGCCCGGCTGTCCCTGCGACTCGAGCCGGCTCGTGCCTATGCTGCAACCATTGCGGTGCTCTCCGGCTCGGAGTCCGGGCCCGTGGCGCCCATCGTGCTCCCTGACGGGCTGCGGCTCGCTGTGCGGGAAGCCCTGCGCGCCGAGCAGGCGCGGGCGCCGGGAGACCCCCTCCTCGGCGCCTGGCTGCGGATCCTCCCGGCGACGCCTCCGAACCGCTGAGCCGCACTCCCCGCCCGCGACCCCCTGAAATATGTCCAGGGGGGTCGCGCGTTCCCCTCACGCTCTTACCGGTGCGGGGCGTCCTTGCCGGCAGTGGTCTGGAAGAGGCGGAGATACTGCCCGTACCCCGCCTCGTCCAACCGCTCAACTGGAATGAACCGGAGCGCTGCTGAGTTCATGCAGTACCGCAGCCCGGTGGGCGGGGGCCCGTCGTCGAAGACATGGCCGAGATGGGAATCGCCATGGGCCGAGCGGACTTCGGTACGCACGGAGAGCAGCGATCGGTCCGCCTGCTGGTGGACGTTCGCCGGCTCGAGCGGCTTCGTGAAGCTCGGCCACCCGGTGCCGGACTCGAACTTGTCGAGCGAGCTGAACAGCGGCTCCCCCGACACGACGTCCACGTAGATCCCGGCTTGGTGGTTGTCCCAGAACTCGTTTGCGAACGGGCGCTCGGTGGCGTCGTGCTGGGTCACCTCGTACTGCAACGGAGTCAGCGCGCGCCGCAGCTCGGCGTCGCCCGGCTTCTCGAACTGCATCGGGTTCCATCCCCTCTGGCTGGTCTCGGCGCCCCACAGCTCTTTCAGGCGCCGATCACGGCCGCAGCCCAGGCGGGAGGCCTGGTAGCTGATCGGATTCTTGCGGTAGTAGTGCTGGTGATACTGCTCCGCCGGGTAAAACGCGCGCGCCGGCACGATCGTCGTCACGACCGGCTGGTTGAAGCGCCCCACGAGTCGCCGCTTCGATTCCTCCGCCACACGGCGCTGCGCCGCGTCGCGATAGAAGATCGCGGTACGGTATTGCGGCCCGTGGTCGCAGAACTGCCCGTCGGACTCGAGCGGATCGATGTTGTGCCAGAACACGTCGAGCAGCGTCTCGTAGCCGACCTTGCGCGGGTCGTACACGACCTGCACGGACTCGAGGTGCCCGGTCCGCCCTGCGGAGACGTCCTCGTAGCTCGGATGCATCTCGTGACCGCCCGCGTACCCCACGGTCACGGACACGACGCCGTCGAGCTGGTCGAACGGATGCTCCATGGACCAGAAGCAGCCGCCGGCGAACGTCGCCGTATCGGGAGTGGCCCGCCCGCCGCGCGGCGGCACCGGTGCCGTGACGCCGAGCGTCAAGGAGGTGGCGAAGCTCAGGGTGAGCAGCAGAAGGAGTTTCACGATCCCTCAATGTGGCCGGGACGAGGGGTCCGGGGGAAGTGCCGGCGACCGTCGCGATTGGCACCTTCATTTGACATCGCGCCAATGGCCTGCCACGTTGGTCTCCCAGGTTCCCTACCGCTGGAGGCACCCATGATCCGTCCCTGTCATTTCGTCCTCGCTCTCAGCTTCGTCGCCGTCGCCTGCCGGGAGGTCCCGGAAGCCACGTCGCCTTCGCGGCTGCTGGCCGATGCCCAGTCGCAACCGAGCTCGCACAACCCGACCTGGTGGGACAAGTATCTGTTTCTCTCGCAGAATGGCCCGATGAGCGGTGGCGCTCGCGCCGCCTCGACCACCTTCTGGCCTAACGTCGACGTCTCGAACGAGTGCGGCCCGCAAAGTGAGACGTACGTCACGCTGAACCCCAGGGGCCCCCAGCAGCTCACGGCCGGCTCCAACGAAATCTTCCGGCTGCCCATGCGGGCCTTCTTCTCCTCCGACGGCGGCAGCAGCTGGGGGGGCGTCGACGTGCCGCTGCCGCCGCCACTGTCGGGCACCAACGACACGCGGTTCGGCTCCGACCCGACGCTCGCCTTCGACACGCAGGGGAGCGTTTTCTACGGGTTCATCGTGGTGTTTTTCAGCGCCGCCTTCAACACGCCGAGCAACGGCGTCGGCATCAACGGCACCGAAATGGCGGTCGCTCGCTCGAGCGACGGCGGCAGCACCTGGCCGCTCCTGACCGAGTTCTCGTTCGAGGGGGGGGAGAACCACTTCAACGACAAGCCAATGATCACCGTGGACCAGAGCCAGGCCAGCCCCTTCCGCGACAACGTCTACGTCGCCTGGGACGCGGCGATCGGTGGATCGACTGGCGGGGGCATCCGTGTGGGCCGCTCCGCGGACCACGGGGCGAGCTTTGCCACGAACCGCGCCGACAACCCCAGCGGGCCGGGGAGGTCGATCGGCGCAGTGCCCTTCGTGGGTCCGGACGGCACGCTGTACGTGGCCTGGAACGATTTCTCGACCAACGTGATCGCCTTCAACCGCTCATTCGACGGCGGAGTGACGTGGGGCGCCCAGCGCACGATCGCCCTGAAGGTGATCCCCTTCGATATCGGCATCCCGGCGGAAGCGGTTCGCCGGGCCCTGGTTTATCCCGCCTGCGACACCGACCGCTCGCGTGGCGCGCACCGCGGCCGGCTCTATTGCTCCTGGATGGATCTGAACGCGGTCGGCAACACCACCATTCTCCTCGCGTCCTCCGACGACGCCGGGGCGAGCTGGTCGACACCGCCAGCGGTGGTCGGCCAACCGGCCGCTGGACACGACCGTTTCAATCAGTGGCTGTCCGTGGATCCGGCCAGCGGCGACGCGACCCTCTCCTACTACGACGCGACCGGGTTTACGACCGACATCTTCCTCTCGCGCTCCACCGACGGCGGCCTCACGTGGCTGCCCGACGTGCGCGTCACCACGCAGAGCTCCAACGAGCACGACTGCAGCGGCCTCTTTCCCTGCTCGTCGATCAACTATGGCAACCAGCAGGGCGACTACGAGGGCCTGGTCACTTTCCGCGGCGTGTCGCATCCGATCTGGACCGACAGCCGGCGCAACACGGAGCGCGCGGGCGATCCAACCTGCGGGCGCGGGAGAGGAATCATGGAGGAGGTCTTCACGGCGAGCGTGAAGAACTAGTGCCGTTCCAACTACTCTGCTAAGGCATGCCACGCGTCACGACGATCCACGCGTTAGGGCCGGGGTTCCCAGCCGTTCGGCGAGACAAGTTGGAACGGCACTAGCCGCGATTCGGCGGCGCGGCGTGCTTGATGAACGTGCCGTCGTGGAGCTCGGCGTAAGCGCGCCGCAGCTCCGTCTCGGTGTTCATCACGATCGGCCCCTGCCAGGCCACGGGCTCCCCGATCGGCCGGCCCGACACGAGGAGGAACCGGATCCCGGCGTCGCCGGCCTGGACGGTGATCTCGTCGCCCGAGTCGAAGAGCACGAGAGAGCGATTGCCGACGAATTCCGGAGTCCCAGTGGCGTCGCCGACCCACTCGGTGCGAACGCCGCGGGGTGGCGACGCATCCCGAAAGGTGCCACTGCCCTCGAAGATGTAGGCGAAGGCGTGGCGCGACGACTCGACGGGCAGGGTCTTGCGCCCCCGCGGCGGTACCCACACGTCGAGGTAGCGCGGGTCGGCAGCGACGCCTTCCACGGGACCCGTCTTACCCCAGAAGCTGCCGCACACGACGCGCACGCGCGTCCCATCGTCATCCACCACCTCCGGGATGTCGCGCGCGCCGATGTCTTGGTAGCGCGGATCGGTCATCTTGAGCGATCGGGGGAGGTTCGCCCACAGCTGGAACCCGTGCATCCGGCCGCGCTCGTCGCCTTGCGGCATCTCCTGATGAAGGATGCCGCTGCCCGCCGTCATCCACTGCACGTCTCCGACGCCGAGTGAGCCGCGGTTGCCCAGGCTATCGCCGTGTTGCACGGACCCGTCCAGGACGTAGGTGATGGTTTCGATGCCGCGATGGGGGTGCCATGGGAAGCCCGCGAGGTAGTCCTGCGGGTTCTCGTTGCGGAAGTCATCCAACAGGAGGAAGGGATCGAAATCGCTGGTGGTCCCGAAGCCGAACGCCCGGCGCAGCTTCACGCCCGCGCCCTCGATGGTGGGCTGGGACTGCACGATCCGTTTGATCGGCCGGATGGACATTGTGCCTCCT
>QHUY01000110.1 GCA_003223415.1 Gemmatimonadota bacterium | reverse complement strand
CCCAGGTGTGGTTCTTCACCGTTTCCCCAGGCTACTTCCGCACGATGCGCATCCCGATCCGCCGTGGACGGGGATTCATCGGGGCCGACCTCACCAGCGGCACGGCGGTCCTGGTGAACGAGGCGTTCGTGCGGGCGTTCTGGCCGGGGCTGGACCCAATTGGTCGCCAGGTGACGCTTCACAAGGCGGTCCAAGGACGCAGCGACTTCGGCGAGCCGATGCCGAGCACCGTCGTGGGCGTCGTGGGAGACGTCCATCACTTTGGTCTCGACACGCCGCCGGAGCCGCAAGTCTACGTTCCCTTCACGCGCAACGTCTGGGGACACATGATGCTGGTGGCGCGAGCCGCGACCGCCCCGGCCGGTCTCATGACGATCCTACCACGGACGGTCCGCCAGGTTGATCCGGATATTCCGATGACCTTGGGTGGCGGCACCTCGGCGGTGGGAACGATGGATGTCACCGGCGGTCTCGCGTCACGGGAGCTCGACACCTGGCTGCTGGGCGGCTTCGCCGCTGCCGCGCTGATTCTCGCGGCTATCGGCATCTATGGACTCTTGGCATACTCGGTCGCCCAGCGACGACATGAGATCGGCATCCGCGTCGCCCTGGGCGCAAGCCGGGGTGAGGTGGTGCGTCTCGTGGTGGAGGATGGGATGCGGCTCGCGGCCATCGGGATTGCACTCGGAGCCGGGGGAGCGCTCGCGCTGACACGCCTGCTGGCGGCGCTCCTGTACGGGATCGGCGCGAGTGACCCCGGGACCTTTGCCGCTGCCGCCACTCTTCTCAGTCTGGTCGCCTTACTCGCCTGCTACGTTCCTGCCCGGCGCGCCACCCGCGTCGATCCCATGGTGGCGTTGCGGTATGAATAGGGGCCGGGTGTCGGGTGTCGGGTGTCAGGCGACACACGCCCGGCGTGCCCGGCACCCGACACCTGACACCCGACACCTATGATCCATCTCCGCAACCTCGAGAAGTCCTTTCCCCAGGGGAACGGTCGCCTGTTCGTGCTGCGCCAGGTCTCGCTCGCCATCGCGCCGGGGGAGTTCGTCTCGATCATGGGGCCATCCGGCGCCGGCAAGTCCACCCTGCTCGCGGTACTCGGCATGCTGGACGGGGACTGGACCGGGGAGTACCGCTTCCTCGAGCACGCCGTGCACGCGATGAAACCCAAGGACCGCGTGGGCCTGAACAAGCAGCACATCGGTTTCGTGTTTCAGCAGTATCACCTGCTCGACGACCTCACCGTCGCCGAGAACCTCGACATCCCGCTGTCGTACCGGAACGTCAAGAAGGGCGAGCGCGAGTCTCTTGTCGCCGACACGCTGGACCGCTTTGGGATCGTGGCCAAGAAGGATCTGTATCCGCGACAGCTCTCGGGCGGCCAGCAGCAGCTCGTGGCCGTGGCTCGCGCCTTGATTCACAAGCCTGAGCTGATCCTCGCCGACGAGCCGACCGGGAATCTCCACTCCAGCCAGGGCAAGGAGATCATGGAGCTGTTCACGCAGCTCAACGCCAAGGGGACGACGATCGTGCAGGTGACGCATTCGGAGACGAACGCGGGATATGGGAAACGGGTGATTCAGCTGAGGGATGGATGGGTGGTGAACTGAGGGGCTCGGGATTCGGGGCTCGGGTGATGGAATTCCGAGCCCCGAGCCCCTAGCCCCGAGCCCCCGCTTCATGAACCCCTAACCCCGAGCCCCAATGATACAAGACCTCCGCTACGCCTTACGCACCCTGGCGAAGAGCCCGGGCTTCACGCTCATCGTCGTGCTGACGCTCGCCCTCGGCGTTGGCGCCAACACGGCGATCTTCTCGGTCGTGAACGGCGTGCTGTTGACGCCTCTGCCCTACAAGGACCCGTCCCGCCTCGTGGTCGTGTGGGAGAGCAAAGGCACGTCGAACCACAACGTCGTGAACCCGGCCAACTACATGGACTGGCACGATCGCGCGACTAGCTTCAGCGGTCTTGCGCTGACGTCATGGACGGGTCTCACCTTCACCGGTGACCAGGCCGAGCAGGTGCAGGGCCGCGCGGTGACGCCGGACTTCTTCGGCGTCCTCGGCGCCACGCCACTGCTCGGCAGCACCTTCAACGCAGAGGAATCGCGGCCCAACGGCCCGCGTGTCATCGTCCTCAGTGAGGCTCTGTGGCGGCGTCGTTTCGGCGCCGACCGGGCCATCGTGGGGCGCGCGGTGCCGGTCGCCGGCGGGACGGCGCGCGTCGTCGGCGTGATGCCGGCGTCCTTCCGCCCAATGCCGCTGGGCCACGAGCAGTACTGGGAGCCGATGCCGCTCGACTGGTCGAACCGGGCGCGCAACGGCCGCTACGCGATGGCGGTCGGCCGGCTCAGGGACGGCGTCACGATCGAGCGCGCCCAGACCGAAATGTCCCGCATCGCGCGCCAACTCGAGTCGGACGCTCCCAACTTCGACACCGGCTGGAGCGCGACGGTGGTGCCGCTGATGGAGCAGGTGGTCGGCGGCGCGCAGCGGACGATCCTCGTCGTCCTCGGCGCCGTGTCGCTCGTGCTGCTCATCGCCTGCGCCAACGTCGCCAACCTGATGCTCGTGCGGGCGGCCTCGCGCGAGCGGGAGTTGGCGGTTCGGGCTGCGCTGGGCGCGTCGCGCTGGCGGCTCGTCCGCCAGGCGCTGGTCGAGAGCGCAATCCTGGCGCTGGCGGGCGGGGCCGCCGGCGCCCTGCTGGCGAGCTGGGGCGTGCACCTGCTCGTCCGAGCGGCGCCTCCCGAGGTGCCGCGCATCGCCGACATCCGCCTCGACCTCCAGGTGCTCGCCGTGACGGGCCTGGTGTCCATGGCCGTGGGCGTGCTGTTTGGTTTGCCCGCGGCGTTGAGCCGCTCGGGTGCCGCGATCCAGGGCCTGCACGCCGCCACGACGCGCACGACGGAGGGCGTGCCTGCCGCGCGGCTGCGTGGCGCGCTCGTCATCGCGCAGATGTCGCTGGCGATCGTGCTGCTGGTCGGCGCCGGACTCCTGGTGCGCTCCCTGCGCCGGCTGATCGCCGTCGATCCCGGCTTCGATCCCGCCAACATATCGGCGGTGACGATCACGCTGCCGCGCGCGACCTACCCCGACAGCCTGCGTCGCGTCGCCTTCTACGAGCGCCTGCTCGAGCGCATCCGCAACATGCCGGACGTGCAATCGGCGGGGATCGTCAGCTGGCTGCCGATGACCCCGGGCAACGCGGTGACGTCGCTGACCGTGGTCGGCCGCCCCGAGCCCGCCCCCGGTCAGAGGCCGACGGCAGCGATCCGCCTCGTGGACCCGGGCTACTTCGACGCGATGCGCATCCCGCTCAAGCGGGGCCGCTCCCTCGCGACGAGCGACCGGCTCGGCAGCGTGCCGGTGGCCGTGATCAGCGAAGCGATGGCGCGCAAGCTGTGGCCGGGCGAAGACCCGATCGGCCGGCACGTCAAGGTCGAGTGGTGGCACCCAACCGTTTCGGTCGAGATCGTCGGCGTCGTGGGCGATTCGCGCCACGACGGGCTCGATGCCGAGTTCCAGCCGACGCTGTTCTACCCGTTCGCGCAGGAGTCGCAGCAGAGCAGCATGAGCCTCGTCCTGCGCAGCACGCTCCCGCCTGCGACACTGACCCGCATGGTCCGTGCGGCCGTCTCCGAGATGGACACGGGCCTCCCGGTCGCCGATGCCGTGACGATGTACCACCACATTGCCGAGACGATGGCGGACCGTCGCTACCCGGCGTTCGTGCTGGGCCTGTTCGCGGCGCTGGCGCTCACGTTGGCCGCGGTGGGGATCTACGGCGTGCTGTCGTACACCGTCCGCCAGCGCACGCGCGAGATCGGTGTGCGCCTAGCGCTGGGTGCCCGGCCCGCCGACGTGCTCCGCACGGTGCTCGGCGGCGGCCTGCGGCTGACGCTCAGCGGGGTCGCGCTGGGCGGTATGGCCGCGGGGCTCGCCGCGGGGGCACTGGGCAAGCTCCTCTACGGCGTGCACCCGCTGGACCCGGCGACGTTCGCCATCGTGATCCTGGTACTGGTCGGCGTCGCGCTGCTCGCGATGGCTGCTCCGGCGCGCCGCGCCGCGCGGGTCGATCCGATGGTGGCGTTGCGGTATGAATAGGGGATCGGGGCTCGGGGCTCGGGAATCGGGGGCTCGGTGGGCGAGCGCCGTGCCCGAGTGCCGGAACCTACCCCGCACCCCCCGAGCCCCGAGCCCCTAACCCCGAGCCCCTATGCTCGCCGACCTCCGCTACGCCCTGCGCACCCTGGCGAAGAGCCCCGGCTTCACCGCCGTGGCCGTGGCGACGCTCGCCCTCGGCATCGGCGCCAACAGCGCCATCTTCAGCGCGGTGAACGCCGTGCTGCTCAAGCCGCTGCCGTACCCCGGATCGGACCGGCTCGTCCAGATCATGTCCACCGGGTTCCGGGGCGTGCGGTTCGGCGTGTCCTTCCCGGACCTCCGAGACCTGCGTGCGCTGTCGCACGACTTCATCGGAGTCGCGGCCACCACCACGCAGCGCTATAACCTCACGGGCGCCGGGGACCCGCGCGAAGTGCAGGCCGCGGCGGTGACCGGGGACCTGTTCGGCGTCCTCCAAGTGCGCCCCGAGATCGGCCACGGCTTCGCGGCCGCAGACGAGCGCACCCCGCTCGCGCTCCTGAGCCACGGGCTCTGGGTCACGAGCTTCGGGGGCGATCCCGCCATCTTGGGCAGATCGATCTCGCTCGACGGCCGCAGCTTCACCGTGGTGGGCGTGATGCCGGCGGGGTTCCAGTTCCCCGACGAAGGCGTCCAGGTGTGGACGCCGATCGGTGAGTTCCTGTCGCAGAATCCGCAAGCCGAGACGAACCGCGGCGTGCATTTCCTCAACGCGGTGGCGCGACTCGCGCCGGGCGTGACGACCTCACGTGTGCTCGACGACGTCAGGCTGCTCGCGACGCGTCTCAGCGCCGGCGACTCCGCGGGTAGTGGTGGGCGGCAGCGAATCGTGGCGGGCCAGGCCAGCCCCGGCGGCGGCCTCCCCGCCCCTTCCGCCGGCGGGCGGTCGATGCTCGACACCGGCTTCGACGTCACCCTGCTCCGTGACGCCGCGATCGGCGACGTGCGACGGCCGCTGGTCATTCTGCTGGCCGCCGTGGGCCTGGTGCTGCTGATCGCGTGCGCGAACGCGGCCAACCTCCTGGTGGCCCGCGCGACCGCGCGACGCCGTGAGATGGCGGTCCGGCGCGCCCTCGGCGCGGGCCGCGGGCGGCTGGTCCGGCAGCTTCTCACAGAAAGCACCCTGCTCGCGCTCGCCGCGGGCGTCGTCGGTGTCGTCCTGTCCATCTGGGGACTCGACGCTCTGCTCGCCGTGTGGCCGCACGCGCTCCCGCGCGCGACTGAAATCGGACTCGACGGCCGGGTTCTGGGCTTCAGCCTCGGTCTGGCCGTCGTGACGGGTGTGGCGTTCGGTCTCCTGCCCGCCTGGCGCGCCTCGGCACCCGGTATCGAGGAGGCGCTGCGGGAGGATGCCCCGGGCGCGACCGGCGGGCGGCGGCGACTGCAAGGCACGCTCGTGGTGGGCGAGGTGACTCTCGCCCTAGTGCTGCTCGTGGGGGCCGGCTTGTTGGTCCGCAGCTTCATCCGGCTGAACAACGTGGACCCCGGCTTCGACACGCGCGACGTGCTCGCGGCCCGCATCCGGCTCACCCCCGCGCGCTATCCCGCAGGCGCTCAACAGACCCTGTTCTTCGAAAACATGCTCGCCGCGCTCGCGGCCCACCCGGGCGTCCAGTCGGCGAGTCTTGCCGGCTCGCTGCCGTTGAGCGGGAACATGTTCATGATCGCGTTCGATCCGCGGACGGTGCGTCCCGACTATCCCGAGCCGATCATGGTGCTGCGGTTGTCTATAATCTCTCCGGACTACTTCTCCACGTTCCGCATTCCGATCCGACGGGGCCGCGGATTCACGGCCCAGGATCAAGCCGGTGCGCCGCCCGTCGCGGTAATCAACCGCGCGACGGCGGATCAGCTCTGGCCGGGCCAGGACCCGATCGGACGGCAGCTCACCATCGGCGGGCCCCGGCAACCGGCGGGGGCCATCACGATCGTCGGCCTGATCGACAACCTGCGCTCTGCCTCGCTCGACGCGAGGCCGCAACCCGAGATCTACCGACCGGCGTCACACCAGTTCGAGATGCGGGAGATGTGGGTGGTGCTCCGCGCGGGCACCGGTCGGCCGCTCCAGCTCGTCGGCGCGATCCGCGACGCCGTGCACCAAGCGGATCCGGAGCAGTCGATCGGCGAAGTGGTGAGCCTCGAGCAGCTGATCGGCCGCCAGACCGCGGCGCGGCGCTTCAACACCACACTGCTCACGATCTTCGCGCTGCTCGCCGTCGGGCTCGCGCTGGTCGGCATCTACGGCGTCACCGCGTACGCCGTGGCCCAGCGGACCAGGGAGCTCGGCATTCGGATGGCCCTGGGGGCGCGAGGGGCGGACGTGGTCAGCCTGCTGATGAGAGAGAGCCTGCGCCGCGTGGCGGCGGGCGTGGTCCTGGGGTGGATGGCCGCGTTTGCGGTGACGAGGGCGCTCAGGGCGATGCTCTTTGAGGTAGCGCCGGGCGATGCCGGGACGTTCGCCGCGACGGCGCTGCTGTTGGTCGCCGTAGCGCTGCTCGCGACGTTGCGGTATGAATAGGTGTCAGGTGCCGGGTGTCAGGTGTCCGGACCGCCGGCGCCGCTTCAGGGCCCCGAGAAGAGCGGCCAGCATTCGGCCGACTTCGGAGCACCGTTGAAGGATTGGCTCCAGCTCCTCGTCATCGAGGTAACCCATCCGAGCTCCGATTATGAGATGCGTCTCGAGCTCCATGAGCGAGCCGTTGGCGATGGAGAGCGAGTGGAGGTAATCGCCCAAGTGCTCGCGCCCATGACCTTCAGCGATGTTCGCGGGAACGGACACCGCAGCACGGCGAAGCTGTGAGACAAGGCCATACAACTCTGGCTTCGGGAACCTGGCACTCACTCGATAGCTCTCGACTACCAGGTCCAGCGAGCGCTGCCAGACTCTCAGGTCGCGGTAGCTGCGAATCATGACGGGTCTCCGTGCAACCTGTAATCTCGTAGCGGTGATCTCTCGGGGGGCCATCCTTTGTACGCACAAGGGTGCGGTTTCACGGCGCCCCTGGCACCTGACACCTGACACCCGACACCTTTAGCTCATGCGTCCTTCCCGCCTCCTCGTCGCCGACGACCAACCCGACGTCCTCGAGGCCCTCAAGCTCTTGCTGAAGGGCGAGGGCTTCGAGGTCGAGACCGCGGCCTCCCCGCGGGCGGTCCTCACCGCCATCGAAGCGCGCGATTTCGACGCCCTGCTCGTGGACATGAACTACACGCGCGACACGACGTCGGGCGCCGAGGGGCTGGATCTGCTGTCGCGCGTGCACGCGATGGACGGCGCCCCGCCCGTCGTGGTGATGACCGCCTGGGGCAGCATCGACGGCGCCGTCGAGGCGATGCGCCGCGGCGCCCGCGACTACGTCGAGAAGCCGTGGGACAACCGGCGGCTGCTCGCCACGCTGCGCACGCAGGTCGAGCTCGGTCGCGCGCTGCGCCGGAGCCAGCGGCTCGAGATCGAGAACCGCGCCCTTCGCAAAGAAGGCCTTCCCCAGCTGATCGCGGAATCTCCCGCGATGCAACCGGTGCTGCGGCTCATGGAGCGGGTCGGGCCCTCCGACGCCAACGTCCTCGTCCTTGGCGAGCACGGCACCGGCAAGGAGGTCGTCGCGCGCTGGCTGCACGCGGCGTCCGCACGGGCGGAGCGGCCGATGATCGCCGTGAATCTGGGAGGCATTCCCGACGGGCTGTTCGAGAGCGAGCTGTTCGGGCACGTGAAGGGCGCCTTCACCGACGCCAAGGCCGACCGCGTCGGCCGCTTCGAGCTGGCCGACGGCGGCACGCTGTTCCTCGACGAGATCGCGAACCTGCCACTGCCGCAGCAGGCCAAGCTGCTGCGGGTGCTCGAGAGTGGGGAGTTCGAGCGCGTCGGCGCGTCGCGGTCGCGGCGGGTGGAGGTCCGCGTCATTTCCGCCACTAACGCCGACATCCACGCCGAGGTGGCCGGGGGCCGGTTCCGCCAGGACCTGCTGTTCCGCCTCAACACCGTGGAGATGCGCCTGCCGCCACTGCGCGAGCGGCGCGAGGACATCCCGCCCCTCGCCGCGCACTTCTTGCTCCGCTACTCGGGCCGCTACCGCAAGAGCGCCGCCGCCTTCGCCCCCGACGCGATGGAAGCGTTGCTGCGGCACCCGTGGCCGGGCAACGTGCGCGAGCTCGACCACACCATCGAGCGGTCCGTGCTCCTCGCCGAGGGGGACCAGATCCGCGGGCGAGACCTGGGGCTCGCCGCCGGGGGGGGGGGAGGGGACGGCGCCGCGACGCTCGAGCGCATGAGCCTCGAAGAAGTGGAGCGCGTCCTCATTCAAAAAGCGTTGGCGCGTGCCGGCGGCAATGTGAGCGAGGCGGCCAAAGCCCTCGGCCTGTCGCGCAGCGCCTTGTATCGCCGGCTGCAGCGGCATGGCCTCTGAGCGGCGGCGCCCCGCGCCGCCCCTCCCCCGCCCCCCCCGGCACGAGCGGCATGTCTACGCCCTCGCGCTCGCGGGCGGGCTGCCCGCCCTCGCCATCGCCCTCGCGCTGCTGTGGCTCGGCGACTTCCCCCCCCGCACCCAGTGGACGCTCACGGTGGCCGCGACCGCCGCGTGGCTGGCGTTCGGGGCGCTGGCGCGCGAGCGCGTCGTCCGACCACTCCAGACCGTCTCGAACATGCTCGCCGCCCTCCGCGAAGGCGACTACTCCATGCGCGCCCGCGGCGTGAATCCGGAGGACGCGCTGGGGCTGCTGCTGCTCGAGCTGAACAGTCTCGGCGAAGACTTGCGGGCCCAGCGGCTCGGGGCGCTGGAGGCGACGGCGCTGCTGCGTCGCGTCATGGAAGAGATCGACGTGGGCGTGTTCGCGTTCGACGCGTCGCCGGCTCTGCGGCTCGTGAACCGCGGCGGGGCGGCGCTGCTGGGGCGGCCACCGGAGCAATTGTTGGGGAAGAGCGCTGCCGAGCTCGGGCTCGCCGATTGCCTGGTGGGCGAGGCGCCGCGGGTCCTCGCACTGGACCTCCCGAGGGGCGGACGTTGGGAACTGCGACGCGGAACCTTCCGCCAGGGCGGTCTCCCGCATCAACTCCTCGTGCTCGCCGACGTGAGTCGAGCGCTGAGTGAGGAGGAGCGCCAGGCATGGCGGCGCTTGATTCGCGTGCTCTCCCACGAGCTCAACAACTCGCTCGCCCCGATCAAGTCCATCGCCGAGAGCCTGCGCGACCTCGTGGGCCAGGAGTCGCCGCCGCGCGACTGGCGGGACGACGTGCGCACGGGCTTGGGTGTCATCGCGAGCCGCTCCGAATCGCTCAGCCGTCTGATGGCGGCCTACGCCCGGCTGGCGCGCCTGCCGCCGCCGCGCCGTGAGCCGGTGTCGGTGGGGGAGTGGGTGCGGCGCGTCGTCGCGTTGGAGACGCGCCGCCCGGTGACGGTGTGCCCCGGACCGGAGCTGACGATCCACGCCGACGGCGGCCAGCTGGACCAATTGCTGATCAACCTGGTGCGGAACGCGGTCGACGCGACGCTCGACGCCGGGGGGGGGGAGGCGGGGGGAAGTGCGGAAGTCGGCTGGGGAGCACGGCGCGACCGCCTGGACGTCTGGGTGCGCGACGACGGGCCGGGCCTGGCCGACACGGCGAACCTCTTCGTTCCCTTCTACACGACCAAGGCGGACGGCACCGGGATCGGGCTCGTGCTCTCGCGGCAGATTGCGGAGGCGCACGGGGGAACGGTGACGCTCGGCAACCGGCCGGGCGGCCGCGGCTGCGAGGCGCGGCTATCGCTGCCGCTGCCGGGCACATCCTAGTTCCTGATCAGGCGCTCCACGTCGTGTCCGCGTCGCGGCCACAGGGTGAGGAGGGCGAACAGCCAAATCCCCAGTGCGATGCTCGCATTCTCCCACCACTCGAACTGGCTGCGCTTCACCTGACACCTCCAACCGACCGCACCACGCTGGTGCTGCGGGGAGTGCGGCCACCAGTCGAGAGGGTCCGCAACTCCTGGTTCGAGAGCGAACGCGGCGAACCTCTTCCCGAGATGGTCGGCAGCGTACTCCCCGCTGCCGAGCGTACCAAAGGGCAACTTCCATGCCCGGCACGAAGCGCCGCGAGGCGTGTCCCGCGATCCTGATCAGGATTGCTGCTGTGCTACGAAAGCGTTGAAGGAATACGACAGCGGTGCGGGTTGCTGCCCTAATATGGGTCATCCCATGCCACGGCGTACACGCCGCGGCAGCGCGGGCACGACAGCTCGGTGGGCTGTCCCTTGAGCGGCACCCGCTCGCCGCAGCTCGGGCAGACCGCGTATCGGGAGCCCCAGCTGAGTGGCAGGTTGACCGCGTCGCGGGGGCGCGCCACGACGGACCATCGGTGCGGCCGCACAGGCACGATCT